>DAOTYF010000167.1:0-16903 GCA_034434995.1 Anaerolineae bacterium | reverse complement strand
GGTAGCCCGGCGCTACGCGCCCGCTAGTGCTGTCCGCGCGCTAGCAGGGCGCGGGGTGCAGGGGATATTGAACGGTGACGTGGTTACAATTGGAAGCCACATGCATTTTCATGAGAGCCAAGCCGACTGCCGTAACCTGCATCCCTCGGTAGAAGAAGCAGAAGCCAGCGGCAATACGGTCATCCTTGTCAGCAGAAATAACCGGATTCTTGGATTTGTCAGTGTCGCCGATGCCCCAAGGCCCACCAGCCGAGAGGCTATAGGGACGCTAAAGGCACTCGACCCCCATACCCGGACAGTCATGCTGACGGGCGACAATATCAGCGTGGCGCAAGCTGTCGCTCAGAAACTGGGACAGATAGATGAGATTCACGCCGGTCTGCTCCCAGAGGACAAAGTAAGTGTAGTGCGCCAGCTTCAAAGGGACTATGGCGTTGTCGCCATGATCGGAGATGGTGTGAACGATGCACCTGCCTTGGCTGCGGCAACAGTGGGCATCGCCATGGGAGGCGGAGGCACAGCGCAGGCGATGGAGACCGCCGATATTGTCCTCATGCAGGGGGACTTGACCCATCTGCCCGATGTAGTGCTGACCAGCCGCCGCACTCAGCAGATCATCTGGCAGAACATCGCCTTCAGCCTCACTGTGAAGGCTCTATTCCTGCTGCTTGCCCTCCCCGGATGGGCCACGCTATGGATGGCAGTCTTCGCGGATATGGGCGCATCATTGCTTGTGACTCTCAACGGAATGCGAATGCTACGGCAGGAACCCGGAATGGCAGCTTAAGTGTTTGGCCGAAAGACTTTCCGTGAAACGCTTAAAGAAAGGCCCAGCATCGTTGACAACAGTCTGAGTATCATGCTAGACTTTCCACTATCTCGCCCGCGCTCCTGACAGAGCGCTTTTTTTGTGGTATGTCAGACACAGGAGATACACTTTCAGGAAGGAGTCCCCATGCGCACAGTTGAGTGGCACGCTGGAAAGGTTCGCCTGATCGACCAGCGGGTTTTACCCTGGGAACTCGCACTTCGGGAGTACGATGACTACATCGAGGTGGCACATGCCATCACTGACATGGTGGTGCGGGGCGCGCCCGCCATAGGCGCAACCGCAGCCTTCGGAATGGCGCTGGCCGCGCTTCAGGCCCCCTCCAACGACCGGCTGGCCTTTGCCCAATACCTGGAACATGCTGCACAGGTGATGATGCAGGCACGTCCGACTGCCGTTAACCTGAGATGGGCCGTCGAACGGGTTATGCGAGTCATCGTGAACGAAGACCTCGCCACGATAGACGATCTGCGCACCGCCATACTGGCAGAAGCTCAGCGCATTGCGGACGAGGATGTTGAAATCAACATGCGTATGGGCGAGCATGGGGCCACTCTGATCAGGCATGGCGACACCATCCTCCACCACTGCAATACAGGGGCGCTGGCAACAGTGGATTGGGGCACAGCTCTCGGCGTGATCCGCACCGCCCACCAACAGGGCAAACACATCCACGTGCTGCTGGACGAAACACGCCCGCGCCTCCAGGGAGCGCGCCTATCTGCCTGGGAGCTGAAGCAGGCAGGCATCTCCTTCGATATTATTGCAGACAACGCAGCGGGCCATTACATGAGAGCCGGGCAGGTGAACATGGTGCTGGTCGGATCGGATCGCACGGCAGCCAATGGAGATGTAGCCAACAAAATCGGCACTTACCAATTGGCGGTGCTCGCCAAAGAGAACGGAATCCCATTCTACGCAGTTGTGCCCACCTCAACGATTGACCTCAGCCTGAGAAGCGGGGACGAGATTCCCATTGAGGAGCGCGATCCGGGCGAGATACGCGCCCCTTTCGGATATGCCATCGTGCCGGATGACTATCCAGCTCGCAACCCTGCCTTCGACGTGACCCCATACCGCTATGTCACCGGCATCGTCACTGAAAATGGGATTGCCTACCCACCGTTCGAGATCAACCTGCGCCGTGCAGTCGAAGGTCGGCTATAGGAGAGTCCTGTGAAAGTTGTAATCCTATGCGGCGGCAAGGGCACACGGATGGCCGATGCCAACTACGATGCAAAAGCCCTGGTCGAGATCGGGGGGCGCCCGATTCTGTGGCACATTATGAAGATTTACGCCGCCTACGGTTTCACTGACTTCGTGCTGACCCTCGGCCACGGCGCAGCCGCTATCAAGCGCTACTTTCTAGACTACGAGCCGCTGACTCGTGACTTCACCCTGTGCCTGGGCGAGCAGCCGGAGCTGATCTATCATCAAGGTCATGAAGAGGGTGGCTGGCAGATCACGATGGCCGATACCGGGCTTGAAACCAATAAGGGCGCGCGCGTGGCTCGGATACTGCCCTATCTCGATGGGCAGCCTTTCCATCTGACCTACGGTGATGGCCTGGCGGATATCGACCTTCAAGCACTGACCGCCTTCCACCGTTCGCACGGGAAGCTTGCTACTTTGACCGCCTACCAGCCCTACTCTCAATATGGCATCGTGCAAATCGACAAGGATGGGCTGGTCACCGGCTTCGAGGAAAAGCCTCGCCTATCTGACTGGATTAACGCCGGATTCATGGTTTGTGAGCCAGGCATTGCTCGCTACCTGCGCGATGACGACAGCCTCGACCTGGAGAAGGATGTCTTGGTGAACCTAGCACGGGATCGTCAGCTTGCTGTCTATCGCCATTCGGGCTTCTGGCGCTCCATGGATACATTCAAGGAAGCACGCGAGATGGATCGACTGTGGCAGGAGGGTGCGCCCTGGAAGGTATGGCCGTGAAGACAATAGAAGCGCGGAAAGACTTCTGGCGAGACCGCCCTACCCTTGTGACCGGGTGCACCGGGATTCTGGGGTCGTGGCTGACACGCGCTCTGGTGGACATGGGGGCTGAGGTGGTCGGCCTGATACGCGATTGGATTCCACAGAGCGAATTGGTGCGGAGCGGCACCATTCAGCGAATCAAAACGGTACGCGGCGATGTCACCGAGGCACCTATCGTGAATCGGATTTTCAGCGAATATGAGATTGACACCTGTTTCCACCTTGCCGCCCAGACTATCGTTGGCATCGCTAACCGTATGCCTGTGCCGACCTTCGAAACCAATATCAAAGGGACATGGACAGTTCTGGAAGCCGCCCGGCTGTGGCCCGGAACCAAACGCATCATCGTAGCATCCTCCGACAAGGCTTACGGCGATCACGAGACCTTGCCCTACGATGAAGCTGCCCCTCTTCAGGGCCGCCATCCATACGATGTGAGCAAGAGCTGTGCTGACTTGATTGCAATGTCCTATGCGGCCACATATAGTCTGCCAGTGGCGATCACACGCTGCGGCAATCTATACGGCGGCGGCGATCTGAACTGGAATCGCATCGTGCCAGGCACAATGCGCTCCGTGTTGCGCGGTGAGCGACCCGTTGTCCGCTCCGATGGCAGCCCTCGACGGGACTACATCTATGTATTGGATGTCGTTGATGGCTATCTGGCCCTCGCCGAAGCAATGGTGGATGGAGCGCTCACTGGCGAAGCGTTCAACCTTGGTCTCGACCAGCCTCAAAGCGCACTCGACATGGTACGCCGTATTATTGCTCTCTCACCCCACCCCTCTCTTGAGCCACTTGTGGTAGGCCATGCGCCCCATGAGATCCAGGATCAATATCTGGACAGCAGCAAAGCGCGACGGCTCCTCGGCTGGGAGGCTGCCCACACATTAGACGAGGGACTCTCCGAGACAATGCAGTGGTACGCTGAGTACTTCCAGGCACTGACGCCCTCGATTCCATGATGGATATAGAGGTGGCAAATTGGCTGGCCGAGTTGGTCCAGCAAATGACAAGCGAACTCTTCTTCCGGCCCGGACTCACCATCGAGGTGGATGACCATCCTGGCAACTGGGTGCAGATCATTCTGGAAGGAGAGGAGGAGCGGGGGGAAATCCTGTCGGGCTTTACTATCAACTTCCCTCAGCGGCGCAGTACCGCGCCCCTGCTCCGAGCACTGGAGGAAGCCGGCTTGATGCTCCCGCCCGATACCGAAGTCCTGGCTGATGAGCCAGGGCAGTTCGGCACCATACGGGTAAGGCCCGATATCCCTCTAGTAGCACTGGCCCTGCTTGCAGGCGATATCCTTGAGAGGCTCGGGGGAGTAACGGGGAGATACGAGGTCAACGTTCAGATCGAGTACGGATTCTAGCAGGAGTGCCCACTATATCACGACGGCGCATCCGATTGGGCAGCGGCCTGGATATGGGGAAGCTGGCTGATACGATCCTCCAGATCGCGGACCCCGACCACGAAGCAATGGCCTTGGTCTGCGACGCACCAGGGCAGGATGATGTCTGGATTCACTTGCTGGCCGAATTCGATGACGATCCCCTCACCGGGCAGAGGTCGCTTGGTAGCTGGACACTCACTTTTGGTTATCCCCTACAGCGAGAGCCTCTATTGGAGCTCCGACGCATCAACTTCCTCCCCAGTTTGGCCATCCGACTATCCACATGGGAGCCGGGCCTATTCGCGCGGGTCCAGCTTATGCCCGAAGTCTCCGCAGGTGAGCTGGCCACAGGGATTCGCCAGATCATCCTCGTGATACAGAGCGCCGGCAATCCCCAGAATATTGAGGTTGCCCTGGAAACGATTTAGAGCACGATCCATGAGCGATGCAACATCTCTGGCAGGTACAAGGGTTTTGGTCACAGGCGGAACTGGATTTATCGGCTCCCACCTTGTGCGACGATTGGTGGAAGAGGGGGCACAAGTTGCGGTCTTCAGCCGCCCCACAGCGGATACGCGCCGCATCCGCGATGTGCAGGCTGCTATCGACCTACGGCAGATCGACATTCGCACCTACGGCGCGGTCAGTGCTGAGATGGACAGACTGCGACCGGAGGTCGTTTTTCACCTGGGAGCGGAAGGAGTCGCTGATCCCTTCCTATCGCTCAACCTCGCCCTACGTACTAATCTAGATGGGACCATCAACGTTGTGCGCGCTGCCTCCAAGGCTGGCGTGCGACGCATCATCCAGACTGGCACAAGCCATGAGTACGGCGATCTTGCCAGCGACAGCCGCCTTGATCCGATCTCACCTTACGCCGCATCGAAGGCAGCCGCTTGGGCCTTCTGCCGCATGTACTATCGCACCATGGGCTGGCCCATTACCAGTTTGCGACTGTTTCAGGTCTACGGCCCAGGCCAGTATGGTACTCTGATCCCATCCGCCATCGAGGCCGCCCTTAAGGGACACAACTTCCCAACAACGCCGGGTGAGCAAGTGCGCGACTGGATCTATGTCGATGATGTGGTGGAGGCTTACCTGCGTGCTGCCGTTGCGAGTGGGATTGATGGGGAGACATTCGATATCGGAACCGGGGTGGGAACCAGTGTGCGCGAAGTAGTGGAAAAGATATTCCAGCACTTCCCCGGCGCATCTCCTGCCATCGGGGCCTTACCCTACCGCCCAGGGGAGGTGTGGTCGCAAGTAGCCCAAACAGATCACGCACGCGACCGCCTGGGCTGGGCCGCCCGGGTCTCGCTGGACGAAGGTCTGAGGAAGACTATAGCCGCCCATCGTGAGGGCTACCCATCGCCCGCCATCCCAGAGGTTGCTACCGGAACAGTGGAACCCTCTGAGCCTGCCAGCGCGATAGAGCGACTGCGCGAAGAAATCCTGGACAAAGTCACAGAGTACTATCGCCTTGCCCATGAACCCAGGAAGCGCCAGCCCGGCCAGAGTCGTATTCAATATGCAGGCCGCGTGTTTGACGAACAAGAGATGAGAAATATGACGGATGCTGTGCTGGAGTTCTGGCTCACGGCGGGACGATACACCGAGATGTTCGAGCGGAAGCTAGGTGAGTTCCTGGGAGTCAGGGAGGTCATCCCGGTCAACTCCGGTTCGTCCGCCAACTTGGTGGCGGTGACCACGCTATGCTCCCCCCAGCTCCACAGCCGCCCCTTGCAGCCCGGCGATGAAATCATCACTCCTGCGGTGACCTTCCCAACCACCATTGCGCCCCTCGTGCAGAACCGCCTGATACCCGTGCTCGTCGATAGCCAGATCGGCACTTACAACATCGACGTGGAGCAGTTGGAAGCGGCCCTTTCGCCCAGGACGCGCGCGATCTTTGCGCCCCATACGCTGGGTAACCCCATCGAGATGGACGTGCTGATGGAGTTCGCTCGCAGGCACGAACTCTACGTGATCGAGGACAATTGCGACGCCCTCGGCAGCACCTACGACGGAAAGAAGACGGGAACATTCGGCCACCTAGCAACAAGCAGCTTCTACCCCGCACATCACATCACACTGGGCGAAGGCGGGGCGGTGTACACCAACAGTCGGCGGCTGGCCAAGATCGCTCGAACCATCCGTGACTGGGGACGTGACTGCTGGTGTGGCTACGCTAACCCTCCCAATGGTCGATGTGGCAAGCGCTTCGAATGGACTCTGCCAGGTGACGAGCACGAAGTGTATTACGATCATCGCTACCTGTTCACCGAGATCGGCTACAATCTCAAGCTAACTGACGCCCAGGCCGCCGTTGGTGTCGCGCAGCTTGAGAAACTGCCCGATTTCGTCATTGCACGCAAGCGCAACTTCCGAGGACTTTACGAAGGATTGAGGCCCCTCGAAGAGTTCTTCATTCTGCCAACGTGGAGTCGTAAAGCCGACCCGAGCTGGTTTGCATTCCCCATCACAGTTCGCCCCGGCGCACCTTTCGAACGGGAGTCGCTTCAGCGGTATCTGGAAAGCCGCCTGATCGAGACCCGGCTGCTGTTTGCGGGGAACATCCTTAAGCAGCCAGGTTACCGACATATCGAGAGCAGGGTGGTCGGCGACTTGCCAGTAGCTGAGCTTGTGATGCGTTCGACCTTCTTCGTGGGTGTATATCCGGGACTGGCACAAGCGCAGATTAGCTATATGCTTGAAGCGTTCTACGACTTCGTCAGAAACCAGAACCTGTCGGTAGCCTAGCCATAACAGACAGGCGCGGAAGCCCTGGCAGGGTATCTCTGCCGCAGGTATACTTGCGCCGTTCGCGGCAAGGCAGCCCTTACTGAGACGCCAGCATCGGAATCTGGATGAAGCTCTCTATTATCATCTGCGCCTACAATGAGAAAGAAACGATCCTCCCTGTGCTCAACCGGGTACATGCTGTGGACCTGGGTGGTTGGGAGAAGGAGATCATCGTCGTTGACAACTGCTCAACAGATGGGACACGCGAGTTACTCCAGACTGTGAACTTGCCCCATACACGGATCATCTATCAGCCCGTCAATATGGGGAAGGGAACCAGTGTCCGGACAGCCATTGAGCGCCTCACAGGTGATTATGCGGTGATACACGATGCCGACCTGGAATATGATCCCCAAGACTTGCGGTTATTATTAGCCGAGGTGGCCAAAGGGGCGGTCGCCATTTTTGGCAGCCGCACCCTCGGCGGTAGAGCGATATACGAATATGCCCATGCTTACTGGGGCGTCCGGTTGATCACGGCGGTGATGAATCTGCTGTTCGGGGCCAAGCTGACCGACGCAGCTACAGCCACCAAAATGGTGCGCTCTGACGTACTGAAAGCCCTGAATCTTGTCGGTAGCGGGTTTGACCTCGACTTCGAATTGCCTGGTAAACTGCTGATGGGCGGTATCGAGATTGTAGAGGTTCCAGTCAGTTATCGCCCTCGCTCCTACGCAGAAGGCAAAAAGATCACCGCCTGGGATGGACTCAAAGCGTTCCGGGTGATGTTGCGCGACCGGCTGGGGCTTTCCCGTGTGTGGAAGCACAGCCGTCCCATGCTCGCACCACAACCATCATCTGAGAGTGGGACTTAGGGTGCAACTCCCACCTCTTTCCTGATCAGAGCGCCCGATTTCGGCACACAAGAGGTGATGAAGCAGGCTCATGAAAACGGTGATTACCGGCTCCATTGCCTATGATTACCTCATGATCTACCCAGGCGACTTCGTCGAGATGCTGCGTGCGGATGACAACCTCACCAAGATCAGCGTCAGCTTCCTGGTGGACGAAATGACTCGCCATCGCGGGGGGGTAGGGCCAAACATAGCCTATACACTTGCCCTGCTCGGCGAACGCCCCATCCTGGTTGGCACGGCAGGGCAAGACTTCCCTGAGTATCAGGCGTTCCTAGAGGGGATGGGTGTAGATGTCAGCGGAGTGCGCATTCATGAGGACCTCTTCACTGCCTCCTTCTTCGTCACCACAGATCGGGATAACAACCAGATCGCCTCGTTCTACACCGGGGCGATGGCTCGCGCCCGCGACTTGAGCCTGCTTGAGGCAGTGGAAGGAAGCGCCGACCTGGTGGTGATCGGCCCCAACGATCCGCAGGCGATGCGCAACTACATTCGGGAGTGCCGGACGCTCGGTATCCCGTTCATGTATGATCCAAGCCAGCAAGTCGCGCGGGTAAGCGGTGAGGAGCTTGCCGATGGTGTGCAGGGTGCGGAAATCCTGATCGTGAATGACGTCGAGCATAGAGCACTGCTCAAGAAGACCAGCTTGACACACGACGACCTCCTGGTGCAGGCCAGCACGGTCATTGTCACACGAGGTGAGGACGGAGCTGATATCTACACGCGCGACCGCACATTGCATATTCCAATTGTGCCACCGGGGCGGATCGCCGACCCAACCGGAGTAGGAGATGCCTTTCGCGCCGGAGTGCTGAAGGGATTGGCCGCCGGTTGGCCCTGGGAGATCAGTGGGCGCGTTGGCGCGCTGGCAGCCACCTATGCGCTGGAACAGCACGGCACCCAGAGTCATCGCTTCACGCGGACCGAGTTTGTGGAACGTTTCCGCAAGCACTTCGATGATGGTGGGTTGCTTGACGAGATGCTGAATGAGTCTGACGAGCAGGGTACCACGGCATGAGTGCCTACACCCTCGTTCCGCTAACGTCTGAAGAGCGGATTCGATCCTATCTTCAGACCGATGTCAACTATGCAGCCTATGCCCTGGGCGATCTCGATCCACCCTATGCCCAGTTTGCCAGTTGGCTTGGCGCAGTGCAGGGCAGTGAGATCGACGGCCTGGCATTGCACTACCGAGGTCTTGATCCGCCTGTTCTGTTCCTGATGGGCAGCAAAGCGGCTATCATGGCCCTGTTGGGGCACGGCATAAGTGGGCCATGTGTCTACTACACGGCTAAGCCAGAGGCCGAGCCTTTGTTAGCCATATATTATCACCTTCACGAAGTGCATCGGATGTTCAGGATGCGAGTCCAAAGCGCAACATTCCGGCCAAGCCATGAAGCCGCTCGCCTTCCGATTCCACTCGACGAGGGCCACGCTGCACCTATCATGAGCCTCCAACGCGACGCCTCGCAAACTGATGGTCGTGAATGGCACGATATTGCCTTTGCGCCACACATGCTCAAAGACGGTTATTACTATGGCATCTTTGATCAGGGGCAGTTGATCGCTATGGCGGGAACTCACGTTGTCGCAAAGCGATCTCGCATGGCTGCGGTGGGTAATGTGGTCGTCCACCCGAAAGCACGCGGCAAGGGATATGGCAAGGCTGTCAGCCAGGCAGTCACGGCAGCTTTGCTGGCTGATGGGTATGAGTTGATTGTGCTGAACGTCCGTCAGGACAATCCGTCTGCGATCCGCATCTACGAGCAGATCGGCTATTACCACACTGGCGAGTTCATCGAGGGCCTGGCTGAGAGCCGGCCTGACATGGGCAGATGCATAGGGTGAGGTATAATCTCGCCCCTGCAAGCGGCAAATCCCCGCCCTGGCTATTTCGATCACGGAGGAGTTCAGATGGCAATCGAGCATGACATTAAAGACCCCAGCCTTGCCGACGGCGGTCGCTACAAGATTGAGTGGGCCGCACGCGAGATGCCCGTTCTCCACCTGATCCGCGAACGATTCCGCAAGGAGCGCCCTCTGAGCGGGATACGCATGTCGGCCTGCCTTCACATTACTGCCGAGACAGCCAACCTTGCCCGCACACTCCAACTGGGAGGAGCAGACATTGTTCTCACCGCCTCCAACCCGCTGAGCACTCAAGATGACGTGGCGGCCAGCTTAGTGACTCACTATGAGATCCCGGTCTTCGCCATTAAGGGCGAGGACGAACGAACCTATTACCAGCATATCGAGGCGGCATTGGCGCATCGTCCTCAGATCACGATGGACGATGGCGCTGACCTTGTCAGCGAGCTGCACAAGGGACACACCGACTTGCTCAGCAATATCATCGGCGGGACTGAGGAGACCACCACCGGGGTGATCCGCCTGAAGGCCATGGCCCGCGATGGTGCGCTGAAGTTCCCCGTCCTCGCCGTGAACGACTCAATGACCAAGCACCTGTTCGATAACCGCTATGGCACAGGCCAGAGCACATTGGATGGGATCATTCGCGCAACCAATATCCTTCTGGCAGGCAAGGTGGTGGTTGTGGCTGGCTATGGCTGGTGCAGCCGAGGTATTGCGATGCGCGCCAAGGGCCACGGCGCAAACGTCATCGTAACCGAGGTTGATCCACTCAAGGCGCTCGAGGCCGTAATGGATGGTTTTCGCGTCATGCCGATGCTGGAGGCGGCGCCAGTCGGAGATATTTTCGTGACGGCCACTGGCGACATCAACGTGATCGACACGCACCACATCGCTGAGATGAAAGATGGAGCGATTGTGTGCAACTCCGGTCACTTCAACGTCGAGATCAATCTCAAGGGGCTGCGTGAAATCTCAGTGGGCGAGCCAGAGCGGGTGCGCCCCTTCGTAGAGCAATATGTGCTTACGAGCGGCAAACGCATTTATGTGCTGGGGGAGGGGCGGTTGGTGAACCTGGCCGCTGCCGAGGGTCATCCCGCCAGTGTCATGGACATGAGCTTTGCTAACCAGGCACTTGGCGCCGAATATATGCTCCGCAACGCTGCTACACTGGGCAACGATGTATACACCCTCCCTGAAGAGATTGACCGCGAGATCGCCCGCCTCAAACTCGAAGCGATGGGCATCCAGATCGACAGCCTGACACCTGAACAGGCAGCTTATCTAACCCAGTGGCAAGAGGGCACATAGCGGGGGAGTGGATAACTACGAGGGTACTTATACCAGGAATGGCTCACAACTGCCCTGAATACCCATCACCTTATCCACTCCCCATAGCGGCTGATTGCTGCCTCCTATTACCTTACGGTATACTGACGCCGTTACCTTCATGACATCTGCATGAGCCAGGGGAGCACCGTGAAGGCACTGGTTACGGGGATTGGTGGGTTTGTAGGCAGCCATCTTGCCCGATATCTGCTGGAAGACCGTAACTATTCTGTCGTGGGGAGCATCATCGAGCCACCCGAGCAACACCACCTCCTCACCACCATGGGGGCGCAACTCTACCAGGTGGACCTGACCGATGAAGAAGCCGTCCTGAAACTCCTGCGCGATACCAAGCCTGACCAGATCTATCATCTTGCAGCACAGACTTTTGTTCCCGAATCATTCGATAACCCCTGGGGGACGCTCGGCAACAACATCCATTCCCAGCTCAACCTCCTGCACGGGATGGTCAAGGTTGATCTGGACGCACGCATTCTGGTTGTAGGCTCCGGTGAGGAATATGGACTGGTTCCCCCAGAGCACAATCCGATTGACGAGAACCAGCCGCTCCGTCCGGCCAACCCATACAGCGTAAGCAAGGTTGCCCAGGACATGCTCGGCCTCCAGTACTATCTCAGCCACGATGTGGCGGCGATTCGCGTCCGGCCTTTTAACCAGATTGGCCCCGGCCAGGGGCGGCAGTTCGTTGCGTCGGCGTTTGCATACCAGATCGCTGCTATTGAGAAGGGTGAGACAGAGCCAATCCTGTATGTTGGCAACCTGCAGGCAAGGCGAGATTTCACTGACGTGCGCGACATGGTGCGTGCCTATCACCTGCTCTTGTCGTCTGGGGAGCCAGGCGAGGTGTATAACATCGGCAGCGGACAGGCTCATAGCATTCAGGAACTGCTTGATATTCTGCTCCATTTCTCCGACGCGCCTATCGAAGTACGCTTCGACCCGGCACGCGCCCGCCCAGTTGATGCGCCGCTCATGGTCTGCAATCCAGCCAAGATGAAGTCAATCACGGGCTGGTCGCCTGCCTATACCTTTGAGCAAACCCTGGCTGACATACTGGCCGATTGGCGTACCCGTCTTGGGGTCTCACTCAAATCATAAGCCAACCAAGTGTCCCGCTTTCAGGAGGGTTGCGCGGGGTGCGCTTTAGGAGAGAGGGATCGTGCCAAGAGCACTGATTACTGGCATCACAGGCCAGGATGGCTCCTACCTGGCAGAGTTCCTGCTGGGGAAGGGATACGAGGTCATTGGTCTGGTGCGGCGCACCAGCACCGTCAACTTCGCCCGGATTGGGCACATCCAGGATCGCCTCACCCTGGTATCTGGCGATCTGCTGGATCAGACCTCCCTGACGCAGGTCATTGCAGAGTATCTCCCGGACGAAGTGTACAACCTCGCCGCCCAGAGCTTCGTGCAAACCTCATGGACACAACCCGTCTTTACAGGAGAGGTTACCGCGCTGGGCGTCACGCGAATGCTCGATGCCATCCGAGCGGTCAACGCGCCGATCCGTTTCTATCAGGCATCAAGCTCAGAGATGTTCGGCAAGATTGTGGAAGCCCCGCAGAAAGAAACTACACCCTTCTATCCTCGCAGCCCCTATGGGGTGGCCAAGGTCTATGGTCACTGGATCACCGTCAACTATCGCGAGAGCTATGGGATGCACGCCACCAGTGGCATCCTGTTCAACCATGAATCGCCCCGGCGTGGGTTGGAGTTCGTCACCCGCAAAGTCACCGATGGGGCTGCACGGATCAAGCTAGGTCTAGCAGATAAACTGGCTCTGGGAAATCTTGAGGCGCGCCGGGATTGGGGCTTTGCTGGGGATTATGTGCGCGCAATGTGGCTGATGCTCCAAGAGGACACACCCTCCGATTATGTCGTGGCAACCGGTGAGACACACTCTGTCCGGCAGTTGTGTGAGGTTGCCTTCAGCTACCTTGACCTGGACTGGCAGGAATACGTCATCCAAGACGAGCGCTATATGCGCCCTGCCGAGGTCGATCTGCTGGTTGGAGATGCCAGTAAGGCAGGGCGGCAGCTTGGCTGGGAGCCAACGGTCAGCTTTACCGAACTCATCCACATGATGGTGGACGCTGATATGGAACGACTGCGAACAGGGGGGAGCGAGAAGTGAGCGGCTCTCAGGGAGCGACGATCACGTTTGGCACGGATGGCTGGCGCGGCCAGATCGCAGAGGACTATACCTTTGACAACGTGCGGCGATGTGCCCAGGGATTCGCCCGCTATCTGTTGGAGCACCAGGGGAGAGAGAAAGGGGCGGTGATCGGCTACGACCGCCGGTTTGGGTCGGAGCATTTTGCGGCTGCCGCCGCTGAGGTACTGGCTGGGAATGGCATTCGGGTATGGCTCACCCAGGAAGCCACTCCCACACCCGTGATCGCCTACGGGGTGGTACACCATCAGGCCGCTGGCGCGATCAACATCACCGCAAGCCATAATCCGCCAACCGACAACGGCTTCAAGGTGCGGGATTCGAACGGTGGCGCAGTTGACCCGGCGGGTCTCAAGAGGATCGAGTCCTACATCCCCCCGATCAGGGATGTGAAGCGCCTCCGCCTTGAGGAAGCACTTGCGGCAGGAATGGTTAAGTACTTTGATGCAGCAGCCCCGTACTTGGATCACCTGAGAGATCTAATTGACGTGACCCCCATTAGAGATGCGGGGCTGCACATCGTCTGCGACCCCATGTGGGGAAACGGAATTGGGTGGCTACCGCGCCTGCTGGAGGGCGGCAAGACAACCGTTCACGAGATTCACAACACACGCAATCCCATCTTCCCTGAGATGAAGCGCCCTGAGCCGATCCCGCCGAACGTCGATGCGGGCCTGCGGATCACTGCCGACCGGGGCGCAGATGTGCTGATCATCTTTGACGGCGACGCGGACCGGGTCGGCGCGGGAACGGAGCACGGTGAGTTCATCAACCAGCTCCAGATGTATGCTCTGCTAGCGCTCTATCTGCTCGAGGTACGCGGCGAACGCGGAGCGATTGTAAAGACGCTTTCGACCACCACCATGCTCAATAAGCTGGGGCAGCTATATAACGTCCCGGTCTACGAAACCGGTGTGGGCTTCAAGTATGTCGCGCCGAAAATGATGGAAACCAATGCGCTGATCGGCGGTGAAGAAAGTGGCGGGTTCGCTTTCCGGGGCAACGTTCCAGAGCGCGACGGCATCCTGGCCGGCCTTTATCTATTGGACTTCATGGTACGCAAGAATCTCCGACCCTCGCAGTTGATCGAGTACCTTTACAGCCAGGTGGGAGCACACTACTACAGCCGGGTGGATTACCGGCTCCAGAGCAACGAAGAGCGCGAGCGCATCCGAGCCGGGCTGACAACAGACGCAAGAGCCGGAAGGCCCAGCACCATTGCCGGGATGAAGGTAACCGCCATTGACATGACTGATGGCTACAAGTACAGCCTGGAGGATGGAGGCTGGCTGCTCATCCGTTTCTCCGGCACAGAACCGCTGATTCGCGTGTACTGCGAGACAACCCAACAGGACAAGGTACAGAACATTCTCCAATCGGGGCTTGAGGCGGCAGGGATCAAGGGATAGGCATATAGAGATGAAGCTGGTTGATACGCATTGCCACCTTGACTTCAACCGCTTCGACGAGGATCGCGCTGACGTTGTAGACCGGGCACACAAGGCCGGGGTGGTACACATTGTCGTCCCGGCTGTGGATCTTGACTCCACTGCGCATGTCCTTGAACTAGCACGGCATACACAGGGGGTCTATGCCGCAGTTGGCATCCATCCGAACAACATCCCCCCAGATCGTGCTTTGGAGGATATTATTGCACAACTAGCCGACCTGGCTCGCGATCATTGTGTGGTTGCCATTGGTGAGATCGGTCTCGATTACTACTGGAACAAGACCCCCAAGGAGATGCAGCGTTGCTGGCTCACCCAGCAGCTGCAACTGGCTGCTAGGCTCAAGCTACCGGTGATCCTGCACAACCGTGAAGCGTTCGAGGATATCCTGGCAATCCTCACCGAGTGGATTGCAGAGCCTCTCCCACCAGGGTTGGATATGCGCCCCGGCGTGTTGCATTCATTTTCGGGGACATGGGCGGACGCCCGGCTAGCGCTTGATCTTGGCTTCTACCTCGGCTTCACCGGGCCAATCACATATAAGAAGGCTGACGAACTGCGCGAGGTCGCGGCCAAGGCTCCGGCTGACCGCATCCTGATCGAGACCGACGCTCCCTTCCTGGCCCCCCATCCTCACCGGGGAAAACGCAATGAGCCAGCCTACGTACGGCACGTTGCTGCGAAGCTGGCTGAGGTGCGCGGTGTAGAGTTAGAAACTATTGCAGAGCAAACGACTCAGAACGCGGCGGCCCTGTTCGGCTGGGCTTAGCAGCCAAGCAGCGCTGGGGTTATAATCGCCCTTATCGGCACACAGGAGCGGCACACATAATGGGCGCCGCTCTTTTCATGTGGGGATATATGCTTGACCTGTCGATTGTTGTCGTGACATGGAACGTGCGCGACCTGCTGAAGGAGTGCCTTGAGTCGATCTACCAATCCGCACAGGGGATGACCATCGAAGTCATTGTGGTCGATGCAGCCTCCACCGACCACAGCGCTGCTATGGTGCGGAATAGTTTTCCGGCTGCCCATCTGATCGAGTGTGACTCTAATGTAGGCTTTTCAAAGGGAAATAACCTCGGCATTGAGGTGAGCCAGGGGCGCTATGTTCTGCTGCTGAACCCGGATACGAGGGTGATAGGCTCAGCTCTCAACGAGATGGTAGCCTACATGGACGCCCATCCCACCATTGGCGTGATTGGCCCCCAGCTTCTCAACGCTGACGGCACCGTGCAATCCTCCCGGCGGCGCTTCCCGACTCTATGGACTGGCATCTTCGAGAGCACCTGGCTCCAACCCATTGCACCGCGACGTGTATTAGATAGGTACTATATGCTCGACTTTAGTGACAACCAGATTGTCTCCGTCGATTGGGTGTTTGGAGCAGCGTTCCTTGTTAGGCGACAGGTCATTGATCAGGTTGGCGGCTTCGACGAGGGTTTTTTCATGTATTCCGAAGAGGTGGACTGGCAGAAGCGGATCAAACAGGCTGGCTGGCAGATTGTGTACTACCCCGGGGCGCAGATCGTTCACTACGGCGGCAGGAGCAGTGATCAGGTGATCGCTGAGCGCCATATTCACTTCCAGACCAGCAAAGTGAGGTATTTTGGGAAGCATCATGGCCCGCTTGCAGGGGCATTCATGCGCTTCTACCTCCTGGCCCATTATGTGTGGCAACTGGCTCTGGAAGCACTGAAGGGCCTTCTGGGACACGAGCGCCAGCTCCGCAAAGAGCGGGTGCGTGCCTACTGGCAGGTGTTGCGTTCCGGGTTGAAGGGATCATAAGTTGTGCGAGTAGGTCTGGTAACCGGTGAGTATCCCCCCATGCAGGGAGGCGTTGGCGCCTTCACCCGCGAGCTGGCTCGCGCTATGGCCTCCCTCGGGAGCGAGGTGCACATCTTCACCCGTCAGGCAGCACAGAACGCTGACGAGCCTGGTATATCCGTGTACCCTTCCGTTCGGCAGCGCTGGGGATGGGGTACGCTTCGCGCGGTCAGGCAATGGGCTTCCGCCGTGTGTGCCGAAGTGGTCAATATCCAATTCCAGACCGCCGCCTACAATATGCACCCTGCTATTCACTGGGTGCCCTGTCGGACACCGGGCGTGCCCGTGATCGTGACCTTCCATGACCTGCGTGTGCCGTATCTGTTCCCCAAAGCAGGCCCCGCCCGCCCCTGGCTTGTCCGCAAG
>DAOTYF010000166.1:0-11323 GCA_034434995.1 Anaerolineae bacterium | reverse complement strand
GATCGGAACCGTCGTCTCGATCCTGCTCGTCTACTTCGCTCAGACGGTCACTGCCCGGCAGACTCCGGGCATCGGGGCTGGGCTTCTCTACCTTATGGCTGCCCTTCTCTGGCTGGGTCTGCTGATGTTCGAGGTCGCGCCCCCGGATGGCGGCCTGCTGCGGCGCGGCCCGGTCACAATGGGCGGTGGTGCAGCCCGCCCCCTGCCGGCAGCGGGCGAGAGGACCTTTTTCCTCCGCGTCATCCTGGGGAGCGTGGCTCTCGCGCTGTCAGCCGCAACCTACGTGTATACAGCGGGCAACGCCTTCACCCTGATTGGCGTGACAGCCTGGCTGCTGAGCATCGCCCTGTGGATGATCGTCGCCGCCGAGCGCAGCCCCGACCAGTTGGTGGCGGACTGGGTCGCACGCCTCACCAGCTTCAAAGGGCCTGCCCTCATGGCCCCGAAGCCCCGCCTGGTTCCGCTTGCAGCGTTTATCCTGGTCCTGGGCGTGGCGATCTTCTTCCGCTCCTACCGATTGGACACCATCCCCAACGAGATGACCAGCGACCACGTCGAGAAGCTGCTCGATGCCAACGACGTGGCCCACGGCATTTTTCATGTCTTTTTCACACGTAACGCGGGGCGAGAAGCCTTCCAGTTTTACTTCCTGCCCATCGTCGCGGCCATCTTTGGCACGGGCATGTCCTTCCTCACCCTGAAGATCGCCTCTGTGATTGAGGGTGTGGCTTTGGTTCCCCTCATGATCTGGTTCGGGCGAGAAGTCGTGGATCGGGAGACGGGCCTGTTCGCTGCAGGGCTGCTGGCGATCTCATGGTGGCACACCCTGTTAGCCCGGCTCGGCCTGCGGATCGCACTCACGCCATTGGTGTTCACGCTGGTGCTGATCGCGCTCGTGCGTGCCATCCGCACAGGATCGCGGAGGTCCTGGCTGTGGGCAGGTGTGTGGATGGGGATCGGCGTTTACTGCTATCAAGCCCTGCGACTGACGCCACTGGTGGCAATCGCTGCATTCGCGGTATCCGTCACACCGCCGCTGACCCGCGCTCTAATTGCGCAGTGGAAGGGCCGCGCCGATGCCCCCCTGGCTCAGCTAGTCGCCGAGAACATCGTGTCGCGGCAGGGCCTGAACTTGCTCGCCGCTGGGCTGATCGCGCTGGCGATCTTCGTGCCCATGCTGCGAGTGTGGCACGACTTCCCCGCCGATCTATGGAACCGGGTTATCAACCGAACGACGAACCACGAGGTCGCCATCGAGGGATCGCCGGTCGGCGTCTTGGCGGATAACTACGTCAAGGCGCTGGGGATGTTCAACGTCAAGGGCGATGCCTCCTGGTTCTCCGCTGTGCCAGGCACACCAGTGCTCGATCTGATCACCGGTAGCCTGTTCTTTCTGGGAGTGGCAGGCTGGCTGGTGCGTTTGCGTGCCCGGCACGACCCGGTGGACGCATTCCTGTTAGTTGCGGGCCTGATCATGCTGCTTCCCTCAGCGCTGTCGATTGCATTCCCCATCGAGAACCCCAGCACCACCCGCGCCAGTGCCACGATTCCGGTCGTATTCTTGATCGCTGCCTGGCCTGTGGCGCTGATCCGCCAGCGTTGGACAGCCGTGATGGGCCGCACAGTGGGGTTGGCCCTTTCTTGTCTGTTGGTCGGTGCATTGGTCGGCGGGGCCACGGCATTCAACTACCAAACCTACTTCGTCCGCTACGCGGATTCCTACCGCCATTCGGCGCTGAACCCCAGCGAGGTGGCTGTCGCTGTGCGCGACATCATTGGCCCTGATGCCCCCTTGGATGGCGTATGGCTGCAAGGCTGGCCTTTCTGGCACGACTATCGGGCGATTGGCATTGAGGCGGGCGATATCACCTTTGACAATGCCATTGTGGATGTTCCTGCGCTAACCAGCTATCTCAGCGACCTACCAGGGGAGTTCGCCATCCGTCCCCTCGTATTCATCCTTCACCCCCAGGATAGGGAGGCGCTGCGGGTTTTGCGCGAACACTTCCCGAACGGCGAACCTGTTTATCGCCACAGTCAGATTGAGGGCCGCGACTTCATCTTGTTCGTGGTGCGGTGAGGCATCGCTCTCATCGGCGTGTATAAACACAACGGCGGTGTTTTACGTGCCTACTCAACCAGCCTTCGGCTGATCGATCTGACCATGACTTATCTGAAGCCTCATGTGCAATCCGCGCGGCGCGGCACTGAGCTGCGTTCGCTGGCTATGGCTTTCCTGCTGATCGCGATCCTGGCGCTTGGCGCTTCACTGCGCCTGGTCGGCATCGACTGGGATCAGGGCCACCTGCTCCACCCGGACGAGCGTTTCCTGTCGATGGTCGCCAGTGCCATGCGCCCAGCAGCATCAGTGCAGGAATACTTTGACACGCTGCACTCACCGCTCAACCCCAATAACGTCGGTTACGGCTTCTACGTCTACGGCGACCTGCCAGTGATCCTGGTGCGCTACCTCGGCGAGCGCGTTGGGCTGGTGTCGCTGTACGACATCTATTTGCTCGGCAGGTATGTCTCCACCGCCGCCGATCTGCTGACCATCCTCACCCTGTTCTTCGTGGGCCGCCACCTCTTTGACCACCGTATCGGGTTGCTGGCAGCAGCCCTGTATGCAGCTTGCGCCTTCCCGATCCAGCAGTCCCACTTTTTCACCGTCGATACGCTTACCACGCTGTTCGTCACCGCAGCCTTCTTCTTTGCCGCCCGCGCCCTGACTGCCCATCGTTGGATCGACTACCCCCTGTTCGGTCTGATGCTCGGCCTGGCAATGTCCAGCAAGGTGAGCGTTTTCCCGTTGGCCCTAATCCTGATGCTGGCCCTGGCGGCGCGGGTGTGGCGCGAGGATCACCTGATCCACCCCCCTACCCTATCCGAGGTCGATCTCACAGAACACCGCCCCTGGCTCAATCCGGCGCTACTGCGAGCGGTCACCGGGCTGGGCATCGCGGGCATCGTAACTGTGCTGGTGTTCCGGGTGGGGCAGCCCTATGCCTTCCTGCCCCCGAATTCTGATTATCCCTATGTATCTACGGAGGAGACGTTTCCCGGCCAACCGGCAGACATCGTGCCTGTTGACCCCAGCGTGCTCGTTATCAGCCGCCTTCTAAACCCGGTTGGCTTCCGCCCCAACCCGTTGTGGCTGGAAGACATGGCTGAGGTGCGCCGCCAGGTGTCTGGCTACTCCGATATCCCCCCCAACCATCAGTGGGGCAAGCGCCTGCCGCTGATCTTCCCCTGGGTCAACATGGTGCGGGTCGGTATGGGCTGGCCGCTAGGGGTGTGGTGTTGGCTGGCCTTTGCCTGGGCCATCTGGGAGATCACCCGCCGCCATCCCCGCTCCGAACGCCTGCTGCTGCCCGCTGCCTGGGCCGGGATGTTCTTCACCTGGCAGGGGACCGGCTGGGTCAAGACCATGCGTTACTTCCTGCCCATCTATCCATTCCTGATCTTGCTGGGGGCGTGGGCGCTAGTCACGATCTGGGATCGCATCCAGACACTTCTGGCCTCCAGGGGCGCCCCTCGCTGGCATGGATCGGCAAAGGCGGCGCTCGGTCTTGGCACGGTCGTGATATTGGGCGCCTTTGCATGGGGATTCGCCGTCTCGCGCATCTATACCCGCCCAATGACGCGCATCGCTGCCTCGGAGTGGATGTTAGAGAACATCCCCTCCGATGTGACGCTCCACATGGAGACTGCCGAGGGCCTTCGCCTGTTCCAGGTGGGGCTTCGCAACAACTGGCTACCGCCCGGTCAGGCAGTGGATGATCCGACCCGCCCTGGGGTTCAATACACCTATCTGCCGGATGGGATCGCCCAGCCCTTCGAGTTCCGCCCGACTTTTAGCGGTGAGGTAAGCAGTCTGCGCCTCAACCATGTCGTTGATCCAGAGGAAAACGCAGCGCTCAAGACCCTGCGCGTGATGCTCTCCACCTCGCCCAACGAGGCCGGTGTGCTGGCTGAGGCGGAGGTCGCCAGTGCCTTTGCGCCGACCGATGACCCACGCGGCGATGCCTATGAAGTTGCCATTCCACCTGTGCCCCTGGAAGCCGACCGCAGTTACTATCTGATACTCCAGCCGATTGGCGGCCCGCTGCTGCTAAGCGGCTCAGCGGTGACCACCGAAGGCGACTGGGACGACGCGCTCCCCGTGCCAACCTCGCCCTACCTGATCTGGGATGCTCAGTTCCAGGGCTACGAGATGCAGATGGCCTGGGAGGACACAACAGACAAGCGCGCGCGGATGCAGTACATCCTCGACCACACCGATTATATTGCCATCTCATCGAACCGCTTCTATGCGTCGCTGTCGCGTAACCCGCAGCGTTTCCCGCTGAGCATCGCCTATTACGCCGCCCTGTTCAGCGGCGATCTAGGCTTTGAGCTGGTCGGCGACTTCACCTCACGGCCCAACCTCGGCCCCATCGAGTTCTACGACGACACCGCTGAAGAAGCCTGGACGGTCTACGATCATCCGCGCGTGTTCATCTTCCGCAAGACGGAATCATATGATCCTGCACACACAGCGGAGGTACTTGGCGCGGTGGATGTGGACGGCGCAGTTCGAGTCATCGCCAAGGATGCTAAGGGCTGGCCAGTGAGTATCCCGCTGCCTGTGATGCGCGCCGCTAACAGCAACCTGCTTGTTGATCCCACCACCGCTGCTTCCGACGTGCCGCCGCCGGGCCTTTACCGCAGCTTCCAACCCCTGGCTGTCGTGCTGTGGTATGTCCTGATCCTGCTGCTGGGCTGGATCACCTTCCCGGCCCTGTTTGTCGCGCTGCCCGGCCTCCCGGATCGAGGCTATGGGATCAGCCGCGTCTTTGGGATGTTGTTTGCAGCGTGGCTCGCCTGGCTGCTGGCAAGCATCAACGCCCTTGCCTGGAGTCGCGGCTCGATCCTGCTGGCAATGCTGGCGGTGGCTACCCTTTCCGCCGTGCTGATCGCCCCCCGGCGCGCCGGGTTCCGGGCTTGGCTGCGCGATCACCGCCGCCATGTGGCGCGGGTTGAGATGATCATCGCGATCCTGTTCCTGTTCTTCCTACTGGTGCGGCTTGGCAATCCCGACCTGTGGCATCCCGCCTACGGCGGCGAGAAGCCAATGGATATGTCCTACTTCAATGCGGTGCTGAAGTCCCGCACCTTCCCGCCCTATGATCCCTGGTTCGAAGGGGGGCGCATCAACTACTACTACTTCGGCTTCGTGATCGTCGGCGCGCCGGTGAAGTTGTTGGGCCTTCCGGTAACGCTGGCCTACAACCTGATCCTCCCAACCCTCTTCGCGCTGACCGGGGCGGCAGCGTTCTCGGCGGCCTACAACCTGCTGGCTCCCTTCGATGCGCTGATCCCAGGTCCGGCTGAATCGGATCGCGCCCCTACTTTGTGGGAGACGCTGCGCGCGTGGCCGCGCGTTTCGCTGCGGGACGTGTTCGATGCGCTCACACAGGGGCTTGCTCCGTCGTCTGGCTATGCCGCGACGCGGTATGTGCCTTGCTTGGCCGGGGTCGCCGCCTTGTTGTTGACGTTGGTGCTGGGTAACCTGGATCAGATTCGCACCATCATCTGGGGACTTGCAGAGCTAGGCTCCGGCGTGCCCGCCTATGCCACGACCCTGTTGCCGCCCGCCGCCGATGTGGTGCGCGGGCTGTCGATCACGTTTACAACCAACCAGCCCATCCCGGTGGGTCTCGGCGAATGGTACTGGAACGCCACCCGCATCATTCCCGTCCCTCTCAACGACCAGGGCTATCCGCTGGAGGTCGGTCCGATCACGGAGTTCCCCTTCTTCACTTTCCTGTACGCCGACCTGCACGCCCACATGATCGCCCTGCCCCTGACGCTCCTGGCGATCAACTGGTGTATCGCCCAGGTGCGCGGCGCAACCCGTAGCGAGGCGGTCTCCGGCCCGCGCTGGGGCTGGCTGCTGAACGGCTTCGTCGGGGGGCTGGCAATCGGCGCGCTGCGCCCCACCAACACCTGGGACTGGCCCACCTACCTCGCGCTGGGCATCGGTGCGCTGGCGCTAGCCCACACGGCCCGCCGCCATGACCGATCCGCGCTGACTGCGCTGGGCATCGGTGCGGTGCTGGGCCTGCTCTTCGCAGCAGGAGTCTACTTCCTGAACGGGCCGCTCAATACAGCCTCCGGTGCGGCCCTCGGCCCCGCGATTCTGTTGCTGGCAGGCGGTGCGGGGATCGTCGGCCTGATCGCCGGGTTCGCCTTTGGCCTAGCTGTCACCCGCCACCGCGTACCCGCCGGGGGCGAATCCGGGCCGGCAGACACGCCAGACCTGCTATCCTCAAAGGATCAGCGCAGCCAGCTTCTCTATTCCTGGGGCACGTTCCTAGGCATCCTGGCGCAGGCTGCCGGGCTGGCGGGGCTGACCTTCCTGTGCTTTCTGCCCTACATCATGACGTACAGGCAGGCATATACGAGCGCCATCCCCTGGACTGGCTCCCGAACGCCCCTGTGGGCCTACCTGGACATTCTGGGCCTGTTCCTGTTTGTGATCGCCACCTGGATGGTCGCTGAGAGCTTTGACTGGTGGCACGCTGCCCGTGAACCGGGCCACCCCATACGCCGGACTCTGGTGCCACCCCTTGGTGCAGCCACTTG
Source organism: Anaerolineae bacterium (assembly GCA_034434995.1). Taxonomy (GTDB): domain Bacteria; phylum Chloroflexota; class Anaerolineae; order Aggregatilineales; family UBA3940; genus DAOTYF01. Next base: position 4,696 of record DAOTYF010000166.1, on the reverse strand, counting down.
CACATCGTCACAGTGGGTGCGCTCCGCTGTCAGGCGTCGCACCCTCGCGTCGCTATTTCTAGGTGCAATCCTGGTTCTCGCGCTGGCAGGGCGTATCGCCAGTGCAGGCTACGGGGTAGTGCTCGTCGCGCTGCCGCTGATCGCCTGGGCGTTGGCGCTGTTCCTGCGGCCAGATCAACCCATCGAGAAGCGCGCCGTCCTGTCGATGCTGGCCGTCGCCCTGGCGCTCACCGTGGTCGTCGAGGTTGTCGTGCTCGAAGGCGACATCAGCCGCATGAATACGGTCTTCAAGTTCTACAACCAGGTGTGGATACTGTTGGCCATCACCGCCGGAGCCGCCCTCGGATGGCTGTGGCCTGCGCTGGGGAGGGCACGCGCCGCGATCCGGATTCCGTGGAGCGCAGCCCTGGCGATCCTGGTGTTCCTGGCGGCGCTGTATCCCTTCCTGGCAACCCGCGCCAAGGTCGAGGATCGCTGGGCCCCTGAGACGCCTCTGACGCTCGACGGCATGGCCTTCATGTCCTACGCCGAGCGCTACGAGAACGGCGCAGTCTTCACGCTCCAGGGCGATTACAACGCGCTGCGTTGGCTTCAGGAGAATGTGCAAGGCACACCCGTGGTGCTCGAGGCACAGACGGTGGAATACAACTGGGGCAGCCGTGTGGCCGTCTACACCGGGCTGCCGACCGTCATTGGCTGGAACTGGCACCAACGCCAGCAGCGCCCGGATCAGAGCGCCGAGGTCTGGCAGCGCGTCACCGACGTGGTCGAAGCGTACAACACGACCGATGTTCGGCACGCTATGAGCCTCCTACGCCAGTACAATGTTGAGCTTGTCATCGTGGGCGATCTGGAGCGCGCCTACTACAACGCCGAGGGGCTGGCGAAGTTCGATGCAATGGCCCAGCAGGGCCTGCTGGCGCTGGTCTATGAGCGCGGCGGTACGAAGATCTATCAGGTACTCTACGATCAGGAAGCCACCTCATGATCGCCGTCCTGGCCTGGTATCAGGTCATCACGTTGATGGGCTGGTTAGCATGGCCACTCGCTTTCCATCTGCTGCCCGGCCTACCAGATCGGGGCTACGCTCTCAGCCGGGCTTTGGGGCTGATGCTGACCGGCTACGTCTTCTGGCTGCTGGGCAGCCTGGGATTCCTCGGTAATACGGTTGGCGGCATCCTATTTGCGCTGATCCTCGTCGCTGGGGTGTCGCTTTGGGTCTATCTGGCACGCCCCGACCGTGCTGATAGCCTCCCCGTGTGGATTGTGTCGCATCCCGGCTACCTGCTTGCCGCTGAGCTGCTGTTTGTGATTGCGTTCGTAGGCTGGGCCATCATCCGTGCCTACAATCCTGACATCGCGGGCACGGAGAAGCCGATGGAGCTGATGTTCCTCAACGGGGTGCGGGCCAGTCCCATCTTCCCGCCACGCGATCCCTGGCTCTCTGGTTACGGGATCAGCTACTACTACTTCGGCTACGTGTTGGTGGCGATCCTAGCCGACCTCGCTGGGACTGCCAGCAGCGTGGCTTTCAACCTGGCGATAGCCCTCCTGTTCGCCCTGACCCTGCTCGGCAGCTATGGGCTGGTATACAACCTCATCGCCGCCCACGCCGAATCGCGTCACGCGACCGTTAGCGCCCTGCTCGGCCCGCTGTTTGTCGGCGTGATGGGCAACCTGGCGGGCTTGTTCGAGTTGCTGCGCTCGCTGGCCCTGCCGTTCGTTCCCTCCCCATTCTGGGCATGGCTCGACCTGGAGGACCTCGATACCCCGCTGCCCAGCCCGCTGTGGCCCCCGGATCGTTGGCGTTTCTGGTGGTGGTGGCGGGCCTCCCGCGTGATCCGCGACCGCAACCCGGCGGGTGTCGCCATTGACCTCCAGCCCATCGACGAGTTCCCCTTCTTCAGCTTCCTGCTGGGCGATATGCACCCGCACGTCCTGGCGATCCCGTTTGCGCTGCTGGCGCTGGGGCTGGCCTTCAACGCCCTACACCAGCGCCACCCGCTCAGTCGTGCCCAACTCGCGCTATACGTGGTTACCTTCGGGGCGTTGGCCTTCCTGAATACGTGGGACTTGCCGATCTACCTCTTCATCCTGATCGGCACGCTGGTTGGACGCCAGATTATCCAGGGGGGGCGCTTCGAGCCACGCGACCTCACGCCGCCACTGCTCACCGGCTTGGGGATTCTCGCGGCAGGAATCGTTGCCTACCTGCCCTGGTACATCAGCTTTCGCTCCCAGGCGGGTGGCTTCCTGCCCAATGCCCTGTTCCCCACTCGCTTCCACCAGTTCGCAGTGATGTTCGGCCCCTTCTTGCTGGTGATCATATGGTTCCTGGCCGATCAGGCCCGGAGGCACGCCCGTCGTGCCGACTGGATCAGCGGCCTGCTCCTTGCAGCGTTTGTGTTGGCGTTACTGATAGGCATGATGTCCGCCCTGGGTACGGTTGTTCTGCGTTCCGATCCAAACGTCCGGGCCTGGGTCGCCGCCAACGTCGATCCTATGCTTGCAGGCCAACCTGATGCCGTGATCCAGGCCCAACTGGGCACGCTGGTCAGCCGCATCCTAACGTATCGCCTGACCCATCCTCTGACGACCCTGTTCCTTGTTCTGGTGATCGGGGTCGCCCTGTCCGTGCTACTTCCAAGCCGCCTGCCATCGAACGTTGAGGACAGGCAACCCCCCCTTCCCGCAGGCGATGGCGGAACCGTGGGATGGAGCCATCCTTCCACCGGCTTCGCCCTGCTGATGATCCTCACCGGCGCGCTGCTGACCCTCGGCCCGGAGTTCGTCTATCTGCGCGACGTATTTGGTCAGCGCCTCAACACCGTCTTCAAGTTCTATTACGCCGCCTGGATTCTGTGGGCGCTGGCGTCTGCCTACGCAGCTCACTGGATTGCCTCCCACTCACACCCCATCTTGGGAGCTACCTTCAGCGCCGTGCTGGCAGTCTTCGTGGCTGCGGGGATGATCTACCCGATGTTTGCGATCCCATCGAAGGCAAACTTTGCCGCAGGCCCCGCTTCGGGCCTCCCCACCCTCGATGGCATTGACTACATCCGCCGCCAGTTCCCCGCTGACTACGCCGGGATCGAATGGCTGTGGCAGAACGCGGGGCCGGGTGACGTGGTGCTGGAAGCGGTCGGTGGCCAGTACTCCTACTATGGGCGTGTTTCGATGGCGACGGGCATCCCCACTGTCCTGGGCTGGCCCGGCCATGAGCACCAGTGGCGCGGCGACCTCTACCCCCAGCTTGTCGGAACCCGCGAGCAGGATGTGCGCGAAATCTACAACACACCCAATATGCTCATCGCTCAAGAATTACTCAACCGCTACGGTGTGACCTATATCTTCGTTGGCATACTGGAGCGCGATCCGGAGTATGCCTCGCCGGGCGGCCTGGCGAAGTTCGACCGCTATCTGCCCATCGCCTTCCAGGCTGAGGGGGTGACCATCTACCGGGCTGATCAATCCCTTGTCGAGGAGCTAGCACCATGACCAGCACGACCGTCGGAGCGGATGCCCGCCCGTCAGCCCAGATCGCCATCTCTGTGGAGACGCTTGTCTATGCTGCGATCTCCGTGATCGCGGTCGCGCTCCGATTCATCCGCCTGGGCCAACCCCTCCTGGGGGAACACGAGGCACGGCAGGCATTTGCCGCCTGGAATGTGCTCACGTCCGGCGCCATCACAGCAGGGGCTATCGAAAGCCCTGTTGCCTTTGCCGCTATGCTGATCAGCATGGCGGTAGCCGGTGCGTCGAGCGCCGCCGCCCGCTTCGGGCCGATGCTGGCAGGGTTAGCGCTGGTAGCATCGCCTGCGCTGTTTCGCCACCACCTGGGTCGCATCCCCACTCTGCTGTCTGTGGCAGCGCTTGCTGTCTCACCGAGCATCGTTGCCACCTCGCGTCAGGTGGGCGGCTTTGGCTTTGCCATGCTCAGCGTCGTGCTGGCCCTTGCGGCTCTTGACCGATACCTCGAGATGCGCCACTCCCGTTTCATCGTGTTGCTGGGGGCGGCGCTGGGGGTGGCCCTTGTATCCGATTTTGGAACTCCACTGGCGCTGCTCGCCATGTTGTTGGGAGCCATCTTCGCCACCGTCACGGATTGGGAGGGCGAACTGGAAGGAGCAGGCTGGCAGAGGCAGCTTCGTGACCTGCCGTGGGGGCTTCTCGCCCTTAGCCTGCTCACGACCCTGATACTGGTCAGCACCGCGCTTCTCTCCGTCCCGCGCGGGTTGGGCGCTGCCGCCGATCTGCTGGCGCGGTTCGGACGCGGCATCGTGACCCGCCCACCCGACGTGGCATGGCTTGGCACAGCGCTCGCCGTTTACGAACTGGGGTTGCTGCTATTCGGTGGCGCTGGTATCTGGCTGGCCTCACAATCCGCCGAGGCGTGGAGACGTTTCCTGGCTGGATGGGGTTTTGCCGCGCTGCTGATCGGTGTGTTATATCCTGGTGCGTTGCCCGGACACAGCCTGTGGGTGATCGTCCCCCTGTCCGCGCTGGCTGCGCTGGCCGTGACAGAGCTTCTCAGCATCGAGCATGATGCCCCGCCCTGGGCACAATGGGCATATGCCGCTGGCATCATTGCCCTGTTTGCCATGACCGTCACGGGCGTCACCCAATACCTCCGCGCCCCCCATCTGATCACCATTCCGCCCAACCCTGCCCCCGGCGCCCGCCCTCTGATTGTGCC
>DAOTYF010000165.1:0-1680 GCA_034434995.1 Anaerolineae bacterium | reverse complement strand
CGAGGGCAAGGCCGAGGGCAAAGTGGAGAAATCCCACGCCCGGCCCGATTCGCCCAAACCGGCCCGAAAAAGCGCCGACTGACCCCCTACTCCAGCATGATAGGCGGTGACCGGATCGGTCGCCGCTTTTGTTTTTGCGCTTATGGGGGGTCGCGTTCGCTAGTTCGCTAGCTAGTTCGCTAGCCCAAGAAGCCCGGCAATTCATTGCCGGGCTTCTGGCGCATCGCCAGGATCAGTTCAATAACATAGGTATGCCGCTCGCCATTCACAACGGGTTCTTTGATGTTGAGAATAAACGACCCAGTTGGCTTGAGCACCCGCTTGAGCAACGCACTGATCGGCAGGAACCATTCAACCACGAGATGGGGCAATGGCTGTTGTGGATCAACCTGCTGTGCATGAGCCGACATGATCTGCCCCCTGTGGAAGTGCTGCTGTCTATGATAAGACAACATGGGTTAGCTCACCAGTTCTAACGAAACTGGCTAGCAGGTTAGCATCTTCACCTCCCCTACGGTATAATCGCCGCCAGTCCATCCCTTACTGTTACCTCTGGGAGCGCGCGAGCCAATGGATATCACCTGGTACGGGCATAGCTGCTTTCGCATCGCCGAGCGTGGCATCGCCACCATCATCACCGACCCATTCGGGCCGGACATCGGCTACGGGGAGTTGAACCTCAAGGGCGACATCGTGACCATCAGCCACGACGCCCCCGGCCACAACTTCCTGGACGCCGTCAAAAAGCTCAAGTACATCCTGGATCGCCCCGGCGAGTACGAGATCGGCGGCGTGTTCATCACGGGCGTTGCCACCTGGGACCCTAACGGCGGCGACCGCATCCGCCGCAACCTCATCTGGGTCTATCAGTTCGAGGACCTCACCATCAGCCACCTCGGCGACCTGGCCCACGTGCCCACTCAGGCGGAGATCGAGGAGCTGGGGCCGATTGATGTGCTGCTGGTTCCGGTGGGCGGCGGCAGGGCGCTCAACAGCGGGCAGGCGGGCGAGGTCATCAGCCTGATCGAGCCATCCATCGTCGTGCCGATGCACTACCAGACGCCCCATACCACCGTGCCACTGGAACCGCTGGATAACTTCCTCAAAGAGATGGGCGTGTCATCGGTTGAGGAACTGGACAGCTTGCGAATCAACGCCAGCAGCCTGGGCGAAGAGACCCGGGTGGTGGTGCTGCGGGTGCAGAGCTAGGCCCGACCTATCTGCGATCGGTCACGCGCACACAGGGACAGACTCCGGCATGATTAAACTGTTGATGACCTGGGATATCCGACCCGGACGGGACGCCGAGTACTTTGAGTTCGTGGTGCGCGAATTCGTGCCGGGGCTGACCAAGCTCGGCCTTCAGCCCACCGAAGCCTGGTTCACGATCTATGGTCGCTCCCCCCAGATCCTCACCGGCGGCATCACCGAGAGCATGGCGAGTATGCAGCAAATCCTCACCAGCGATGAATGGCACGCCCTGCACAGCAGACTGATGGAGCTGGTCACCAATTACCAGCAGAAGATCGTCCCCCACACCGGCAACCTCCAGCTCTTTTAGGGCGTGTTGACTTTGGCACTCCCGTGATTGAACGTCGCGGCTCCTGAGCAGGGCATGGGTTTCTCCCCCCCTGTAGCCTCGCCCCCGCCCTCGCTGCGCTAGGGGGTGAGGCTCTACAC
>DAOTYF010000164.1:0-15012 GCA_034434995.1 Anaerolineae bacterium | reverse complement strand
ATATTCCCACCGCGCCCCCCGCCTGAGAGCTTCGCCCCCTCCGCTCCTGCCAGGATGGCTGCGCGAATAAGGGCGTCTAGCTCGGGCGATGAGACATCCAACTGGGCAAGGTAATGCTGATTCCGGGTCATCAATGGGCCAAGCTCTGCCAGATGGCCGCTTTCGATGGCGGAGCGCGCCTGACGGGTAATCTCACCAATCTGCCGGAAGATGGCAGCGTACGTCTGACGATCTTGCTCCCATGCCTCACGAACTGCGTTGACTGAAGCCCTGGTTGGGCTGGCGATCCCCGTGTCGGCGATCAGAAGGTGAAGAGGCGCGCTGACCTGGAAAGTCTGTGGCGCGTTGCCGCGCGTGAAGTACACAGGTTGCCCGTAGCAAACGACGGTATTATCAATGCCACTGGGCGTGCCATGGTGCAATTTCTCGACCTCATACACCAGGGATGATAGCTCTGCTGGTTCGAGCGGGTGTCCGAGGTAGCTCGCCAGCGCGCGCCCGAGCGCTGCGGATATGGCTGCGCCACTTCCCAAGCCGCTGGCCATTGGGATGGTAGACCGGACGGTCATGTGCGCATCCGGTTCTGGTACACCAAGATGATCAAGCACAAGCCGGGCTGTTAGCACCAGTGCCTCGGTCGCAGCCTGTGCGAGAGACAGGCGCAGGTTCAAGTCAACCGCGTCAATAATCAGGCCCTCACCCGGCATCCCTTTGTGAACGGTGGCAGTGGCCTGCACCTTGAAGACTGGCACGGCCAGCGCAGGCTCACCGTAGACGACGGCGTGCTCACCGAAGAGGATAATCTTGCCGGGCGCGCTGGCAGTGACAGCACTCATGGCAGCAGGTACAGCACAATGAACACTGCCACCCCCCACAGCATCACGGTGGCTTGAAGGGGGCGGTCATGCAAGAAGACCTCGTCAGGTGCGCCACCCTCACCGCGTACGTGGATCAGGTACAGATAGCGGAAAATGCCGTACAGAACGAAAGGGATGGTCAGCATCATGCTGTGGTTCTCCGGCAATCCCTCCGCACTGAAGGTGTACAATGAATAGGTGAGAATGGAGGTCGCTGTAACGATCACGATCATTTCGTCCAGCAGAGATACACTATATTGATCGAGGATAGCGCGGGTGTTGTTAGCTTTGTGCTGGAGCTGGACAAGCTCCTGACGTCGCTTGCCGACCCCTAAGAATAGGGCGAGCATTCCCGCAAAGATATAAAGCCAGGGGGAAAAGCGCACCACATCAACCAGCTCGACCCCTGCTACCACACGCAACAGGTAGGCCGAGGCCAATGTCAATACGTCGATGATAACGATGTGCTTAAGCCTGAACGTGTACGCGATCTGTGTGACCAGATACGTCACTATGACGAGCGCAAAGGCGGGCTTGAGCAAGTATGCAAGGGGAACGACCACCACTGACAGCGCGACAGCCGCAGCAACTGCTATGTGCTGGGAAAGCTGGCCTGAGGGCAGAGGACGGCTGCGCTTGACAGGATGTGCCCGGTCTGCTTCGATATCCGCCAGGTCGTTGATCAGGTAGATAACGCTGCTGGCAAGGCACAGCAGGCCGAACCCTGCTAATGTAGCCAGCAGATAGGGTAAGTCATCCAGCTTACGGTCAAACAGCAGGGGAACGAACACGAAGCCGTTTTTCGTCCACTGCTTCGGGCGCATGGTGCGTAGCAGGCCGCGAAGTTGTGACACAAATACCTTCCCGCAGGTTGATCAACGACGGCGCTATTATAGAACGTGCTCCTGCACTGTCAACGAGAGCTTTGCAGCCCTAGGAGGGGTGAACAGAAGCTAAGATGCGGCGCGATCAGAGGCGGGTACGCCTGGACATGGCATTAGTTGAACGTGGTCTGGCAGAGTCACGGGAACTCGCACGCCGACTGATTATGGCGGGCCAGGTCGTGGTAGATGATCACCCCGTCACCAAACCGGGGGCACAAGTGCGATCGGATGCGGCGATCAGTTTACAGTCCAGGCCACGCTATGTGAGCCGGGGTGGGGAGAAGCTAAACGCGGCACTCGAGCGCTTCGGAGTAAGCGTCTGGGGCAAGGTGTGTGCTGATGTGGGTGCATCCACGGGAGGGTTCACTGATTGCCTGCTCCAGGCAGGCGCAGCAAGGGTCTATGCGATTGATGTGGGGTACGGGCAGCTCGCCTGGAGCCTGCGCAATGACGCGCGGGTGATCATCATGGAACGAGTCAATGCGCGGTACCTTGAATATTTGCCAGAGGTTGTCAACTTCGTGTCAATGGATGTGTCCTTTATTTCGGTGCAATATCTCCTAGCGAATGTGCGACGATGGCTAGCCCCTGATGGGCAGGCTGTGATCTTGATCAAGCCCCAGTTTGAAGCGGGCCGCCAGGATGTTAGCAAAGGCGGCGTTGTGCGCGATCCCGACGTGCATCGGCGCGTGCTGGGTGCAGTGATAGCTCACGCGGTGTCCGTTGGCTTCAACCCGCGGGGGTTGATGCCGTCGCCCATTCATGGCCCGGCAGGAAACATCGAATTCTTGCTCTGGCTTGACTCAACACCTTCCCCACCTATGGAGGTTGATATCCAAGCCCTCATTCACGCAGCGATAGCAGAGGCGCACCCGCTAGGTGTTGATAGGGGAGGGAGACAGCCGAAGTCTTAAGGTTGGTATACCCGTAACTCCGTGAACGTGACCGAGGTGGTCTGAGGCCCTGTTGTCTCGACATATGGCCCCACATCCCCGCTCGGCATCTCGCTGACCCCAATAGCCGCCACTCGGATGTCATCCACGTAGAGGGTCAGCACGTTGTTCAGCGCCAGAACGCCGATCCGGTGCTCTCCGCTGGAGGGGTTGATGCTCGTTGGTAAAGCGTTCTCCTCCAGCCGCACGGCCCGGTTCTGCTCGCTGCGCTGGTGCAAAGAGTAGAGGCCGCTGCACCAGATGACGAAGAACCTGAAGTGAGTGCTATCCTGGTGGTGGAACATCAGCCCGTACGATCCCTGGCCCACGGGGCACTGCTCAGGGCGGGCAGTGATTTCGGCATAGAACTGGCTCTGGTTGACTCGAGTGGTATATGCCCAGCCCGCCCATGAGCCAAATACGTCGAGACGGTACCCATCTTCAGTGTGCTCACTCCGTACGCTTTCCTCGTCTAAGATGGCCCAACCCGCACGGAAATCGGTCTGGTAGAGCGCTGGCCCATGAGGGGCCGGGTTAGGAGTAGGTGCGGCGACAAGGGTGGGTGGCAGCTCGGCGGTGTTGGGGATAGGGGCAGCCGGGAAGCCGCCGCGTGCGTATAGCATCCCGCTAAAGTAGAACCTGCCGTCGTCGGCTGTTGATATGAAGATGAGAGCTTGATCAACATTTTCCGCCCCCCAGCCGGTGCTGAAAAGGGCGCGAGCGACCGCTATCCCCGCTGGTTCAAGCTCGCTCAACCCGATGGTGGCCACATCGATGCTCGGATCAAAGGCGATAGGATCGGTTCCGCTCAGTAGCTCATCCCTCAGCAGGGTCACTGCATCCGTAACGGTGATCAGGCCGCTTGCTCCGTCGAGATATCCCATTGAGAACGCCTCACCCATCAGACGCTCCAGAGTCGCGTAGTCTTCGGCGACTAGAGACTGTTGGAGCTGCTGGGCAAAGGTGTCCAGGTCGTCGGCACTTGACGGAGGGAGAACAGTAGAGGTATCGAGTGGGGTGGGTGGCAGGGGGGTTGGGGATGCGGTAGGAGGTTCCTGCACGCTCTGCGCCGGCAGGTTGCAGGCGATAGACACAAGCAGAAGGGCAGCGAGTGACAGCAAGGGCGGCAGGGGTGTGGATCGCTTCACGCCACTCCTCCGTGATACAGGCATGTCGCGTAAGATGTTCCTACCTTACAGGTAATGCCAGCAACCTGTCAAGCAGGTTGATAGGAGCGGTGAAGCCATATGTGAAGCAGTTTTTTTCCTGGTACAATCGCAGCGCTTGAGATCAACCTGCAGGAGTGATGAACGCATAGCAAGAGGGGTATGAACCAGAGCCACATCCGCAATTTCTGTATCATCGCTCATATCGATCACGGTAAGAGCACGCTGGCTGATCGTCTACTTGAGATCACCGGCACAATCGCCGATCGCGATATGACGGACCAAGTTCTCGACTCCATGGAGCTGGAGCGCGAGCGTGGTGTCACCATTAAGGCTAGCGCAGTCAGGATGTCCTACCAGGCGCGCGATGGGCAAACCTACGAGCTTAACCTCATTGATACGCCCGGTCATGTTGATTTCTCTTATGAAGTTTCCCGAGCCTTGCAGGCTTGCGAAGGGGCTGTACTGGTAGTAGATGCCACGCAGGGAATTGAGGCCCAGACCCTTGCCAACCTCCTGATGGCACTGGACGCGGATTTGGAGATCGTGCCGGTCGTGAACAAGATCGACCTCCCGGCTGCCCGCCCCGATGAAATTGCAGAAGAGATTGAGGAGCTGATAGGGGGAGATGCAGCGGACGTGTGCCAGATTTCGGCCAAGGAAGGGACGAACGTCGAGGAAGTTCTGGAAAACGTGGTTGCTCGAGTACCTTCCCCTCGCGGGGACCCGTCCGCCCCACTGCGTGCCCTTATATTTGACAGCCATTACGATAGTTACAAGGGCGTGATCGCCTACGTCCGCGTGGTGGATGGCGTTCTTGAGCATACGGATAAACTACTGATGATGGCAACAGGGGCGGAGTTCGACCCGGTCGAGGTGGGCATCTTCGCGCCGGATATGCGCCCTGCCAAACGCCTTGAGGCTGGGGAAGTGGGGTACGTTGCCACCGGTCTGAAGACTATTCGTGAGGCCCGCGTCGGCGATACCATCACCCATCGTGCCTTCCCGGCCTTGGAACCCCTGCCTGGATATGTCGCTGCCAAGCCAATGGTGTTCGCGGGCCTCTATCCGGTCGAAGGTGAGGACTACCCACTATTGAGGGACGCGCTCGAAAAACTCCAACTGAATGATGCTTCTTTGGTGTTCCAGCCGGAGACCTCGCAAGCTCTGAATTTTGGCTTCCGCTGCGGGTTTCTCGGCCTGTTTCACATGGAGATTGTACAGGAGCGCCTTGAGCGCGAGTACGATCTGGATATCATCGCCACAGCGCCCAGCGTCGAATATCAGGTTGTCAAGCGCGGCACAGGCGAGGTGGTGACTGTCGATAGCCCTGCCGATCTGCCCGATGAAGGTGAAATTGAAGCGATTCACGAACCCTGGATGCGTATTCAGGTCTTCACGCCGGTGGAGTTTATCGGGCCGATCATGGACCTGGTGACGAAGAAGCGTGGCACTTACCTTTCGACGGAGTATCTGGATCGTCAGCGGGTCGCCTTGACCTATAACATCCCTCTGGCCGAGTTGATCGTGGATTTCTATGACCGGTTGAAGTCAGTCACGCGCGGTTATGCGTCACTCGATTATCAGTTTGAGGGGTATCGTCCAGGCGATCTGGTGAAGCTGGAGGTGTTGGTGAATGAAGAGCCGGTGGACGCTCTCGCCATGATCGTTCACCGGGATGATGCCTATCACAAAGGCCAACTCTTGGTTAGCAGGCTGAAGGAACTCATCCCCCGCCAGTTATTTGTTGTGCCCATCCAGGCTGCGGTAGGCAAGCGGGTTATCAGCCGCGCCAACGTCAAGGCGTTGCGTAAGGATGTGCTCGCCAAGTGCTATGGTGGCGATGTGACGCGCAAAAAGAAGCTGTTGGAGAAGCAGAAGAAGGGCAAGAAACGCATGAAGCAGGTGGGTCAGGTGGAGATACCTCAAGAAGCGTTCATGGCGATCCTGCGATTGGGTGAAGAATGAGATGGTTTGGCCAGAAGAGCTTCCGACCAAACACCTAATTCGGCGGCTCCTCAACATTCAGGATCATGCGTCTCAGCAGAGCCAGTCCGTGCGTGCTGGCCCATACTGCTCCATCGGGTCGCTCATTGCTCCAGCCGAAGCGCCGCGAGCGCGAGCCGCTAGCGTGGGCTACTGCCAGTCCAACGGTTGTATTGGCTCGTCCTAACTCTGAACGGTCAACGTGCATCAGAACGGCCAATGCATAGTCTGCGGCGCAGTGCTGACGGGCTGCCTCGGCGCTGACCAGCGCCCGTTTCTCGATCTGATCAGCAGGCCCCTCAACAGCCAATGGGCCATCGGTTACCTTGTCATCAACGACGCTTTCCTTGAGCAGGGTGGGAACCATCTTGGAGGCTTCTCTCAAGCGTTCCAGTAGCAGGCCGCCGGTTCCAGCTTCGAGTGTGGTGAGGGTCGCGCCATGCTGCTGGAGTAGGGCAATGACCGTGTCCTCGATCCTGTCCTGACCCGTCCCGTAAATCCACGATCCAAGCCGCCTCCGCAGCTCCGTTACGACCGGTTCGATCAAAGCATCGGCTTCGTCGGCAGTGGGGGCTTTCGCTGTCACGCGGATATCAGTTTGTCCAGAATGCGCCGCCAGCCCGACCGTCGGATTTGAGGCAGTCATGAGATCGCTAATTCGCGCATCGATCTGGCTCTCACCGATGCCGACCGTTCTCAAGACGAAGCTCTTGATGACGGCGGGCGCGTCAATGTGCTCCTTCAACCAGGGGATCAGCTCATTGTCCAGTAAGTACATCATCTCGCGCGGGACTCCGGGCAGAGTCATAATCACACCCCGCTCAGTCTCCAAGATGAAGATCGGCGCAGTGCCAACGGGGTTCTCAATTGGTGTGGCGCCCTGTGGGATCATCGCCTGACGGCGGTTGTTGTCACTCATCTTCACCCCAAACCGCTGGAAGCGTTCAGCGATCTGGTCCAGAAGTTCTTGGCGAAACTCCAATGGGCGGCCCGTTGCGTGGGCGATAGCTTCGCGGGTGACATCATCCACGGTGGGGCCAAGCCCACCGGAGGTAATCACCACGTCCACACGGTTCAGAGCGGAATTGATGACCTCGGCGATCCGTCTCTGGTTATCGCCCACGGTGGTCATATAGACCAGGTCTAGGCCGATCCGCTGTAGCGCTTGTGCAATGTAGGTTGCATTCGTATCCGTGATCGCACCGAGCAGAAGCTCGGTGCCAATGGAGATCAGTTCGGCTCGCATGGCTGGTTTGTGGCTGTTTGTGGGATGAAAAGGCGCACGCTGGACAACGTGCGCTGTGATCTCCTCACGAGTCGAGTAAGATAGGATTTCAGAGGGACGTTCTTCCCCCTGCCCATGTGAGCCATTCGCGTACCTGAAAGCCAGAGGCCCGTATTTTGGCTGCCAGATCAACGGCCAGGTTGCGCATCAAGATGAAGCCAAGTTCTGGATGAGCCTCACACAAATCCATGAGTGCTTGGCGCGGGATGGCCACAAGATGAGTCTCATGCTGAGCACAGCGTGCAGAGGCGGACCGCAATCCTCTATCGACCAATGCCATCTCCCCGAATGACTGCCCACGCCGCAGGGTCGAGATGGTCATTGGGCCTGTGTAGGCCGCCTCACCAATAAGTGAGGGGTCAACCTGGATATCCACCTCTCCGTCGGCGATCACGAAAAGCTCATGTCCTACGGAGTTCTCCTCGAAGATGACGTCCCCTGCATTGTACTCCCGGCTTGAGCTGATGGCAGCTATAAGTTCAAGATACACCGTGTCCAGGTCAGAGAAGATATCGGCCTGCCGAAGTATGTCCGGGATGGAGGTCGTATCGATCATGGCCCTATATCCCGTGTTATCATTAGCCAGCCGTACACTACCTACATTACTAGTATAGTCCAAGCAGGTGAAACAACCAACATGCCCGCAGTGGGACGTTCCAGAGGGGAGTGGGGACAACTCGGCGAGTCTCTTGCCGCACAGATGCTCGAAGCTCGCGGATACGTCATTGTGGAGCGGAACTGGCGCTGCCCAGTGGGTGAGGCTGATCTGATTGCTCAAGATGGCGAGGTTTGGGTGTTTGTGGAAGTTAAACTCCGGAGGAGTCTACTCTATGGTACGCCAGAAGACGCGATCACCCCATCGAAGCGGCGACGATTGCTAGGGGTTGGACTGGCCTATATGGATGCTCACGAACTCCTCGATGCTCCTTGGCGAATTGATGTCGTTGCTATCACCCTTAGCCCTGGGGGCAAAGTCGAGCGTCTTGCGCTGTATCAGGATGCGATTCGGGCCAATGAGTGAGCACCTTCCCCTGGTTGCCATTGTGGGGCCAACCGCCGTCGGCAAGACGGCGCTGGCAATCCGCCTGGCGCAGGAGCTTGACGGCGAGATTGTCTCGGCAGATTCCCGCCAGGTGTACCGCTATATGGACATCGGCACGGCAAAGCCAACCTATGCCGAGCGCCAACAGACCCGACACCATCTTATTGACATCCTCGATCCCGGCCAGACGTTGACACTGGCCGAGTTCCAGGCAGCCGCCTATAGTGCTATTGACGGCATTCACCGGGCGGGTCGGTTGCCGCTGCTTGTAGGAGGCACCGGACAGTACGTTCGGGCGATTATTGAGGGATGGAATGTGCCGCCGGTAGCACCCCTACCTGCACTGCGTGCTGATCTGGAGTCATTTGCTGATATCTACAGTTCATTAGCACTGCATCAGTGGCTGGCTACCGTTGACCCTGCATCCGGCGCTGCAACAGACTATCGCAATGTCCGGCGGGCTGTGAGGGCGTTGGAGGTCTACATAGCGAGTGGACAACCTTTCTCACAGCTCCGGGTGCGGCGAGCGCCTCCGTATAGGGTTCTCCAAATCGGGCTAACGCGCCCACGTGACAGGCTTTATGAGCGCGTTGACCGGCGCGTGGATGAGATGATCGGTGCCGGGCTGGTGACGGAGGTGGAACGTCTGTTGGGGCAAGGTTATACCGCAGAGATGCCTGCCCTGAGCAGCCTGGGTTACCCGCAGATAGTAGCCTATCTACGCCACGAGCTTACCCTTATGGAGGCGATAGCTGAGATCAAACGGGCGACGCGCCGCTTCATACGGCATCAGGCGAATTGGTTCCGCCTTTCCGATCCGGCTATCTGCTGGTTTGATCTGGAGACAGCGAGGGCGGAGGACGTGGTGGATTTCATCCGCGGCTGGCTGCGCGGGGAAGCCTGATCAGGGTCGTTCCATCTCAATGCGGATGTCGACAGGGGACGGCTGATTGCGCAAGATGGTGAAGTTGTCTTCTATGATAGTGATATAACCTTCAGCGAAGACAAAGACGGTATAGAAGTTGCCGCGTGCCAGTCCGCGCGGCAGGAAGAACCGGCCTTGCTCGTCTGCAATAGCCTGGGTGTGAATCTGAGATTCGTTCCAGGTGAATTGCGGGGATTCCAGGGTTACATCAAGCACCACAACTAGTGCGCCCGAGATGGCCTCCCCTGTCAGGGCATCCAGCACTGTGCCGCTGATGATAACTTCGTCGCTGGCGCTCTGGATCCCACTCAGCGGCTGCGTTCCGCTACCGATTGAAACGTTGGCTGAGAACATCGGCCTGGACTCGACCAGCACCTCTACCGCATACGAACCCTCGGGTAGCGGTTGATCGCTGACCAGGCTCACCCAGTAGTCGTTTCCTGCACCCCCTGCATCCCAGGGCTGGGTGCTGCTGGCTACTAACCGACCATCGAGATACCAGCGATAGGTCCATGAGATTCCGTTTGGCATGAGGTCCCAATCCACAAATGCATTGAGTGTGTTCACCCCCAGGGGCATCACACTGCCGATTTGGCCGGCGGGAAGCCCCTCGCGCGAGATAGCGCTGGCGATGCGCGCGTTTGAGAAGATGGCGGGTTCACCCTGTAGGCCTGAATTCCCCGCCAATATCACGTCGCCGGTCGCTGCCAGCCGATCCCCGATGTAAAGTTCGAGGCGATAGGAACCAAGTGGGAGTCCCGCATAGTTGATCGCGCTCACGACGCCCTGACCGTTCTCCCCTTGATCCCATGTCCTGGGTATGCGGGATACTTCAGTGCCATCAAGATACCAGACCTCCGTCCAGACCTGCCCATCAGGCATATCATGGAAATCGAAGCGTGCATCAACCTGCTGTACCTGGGCTGGAAGCAGGGTCCCTGTTGCGGCAAAGCCTCCAGCAGCGTCGGGTATTCCAAAGACCAAGTCGGTGAAGGCCGGTTCAGTGGGTGTGCCACCGACCACAATGCTCTGGGCAGCAACAGCCTGTCCGCTGATCAACAGCGTAAACTCGTAGTTGCCATCAGGCCATGTCTTGCCCTGTGTCCCGATGTACCAGGTTCCCTGCCTACCGCCTCCCCATGCAAGCGGACCGAGGCTGAATTGGGGCATGTCAAGCCCATTGTTCGTCACGCGAAGTTCATACGGCGTGCCCGGCTGCAAATCTATGTAGTCAAAGAACAGGAACAGGCTTGATGTTCCAGTGGGAGCGCTAGAGATGATGTGCGTAGGGACCCCTGCCTCGCTGACCCCGGTTGAGAAGAACAGCCGCTCAAAGCGGGGTTCCCCAATAAGGGGCGCAAGAGGCAGTCCGCTTGAGTGGGCTAATCTCAAATTGTTGCGCCCTGCTTCAATAAGCGGGGCGGCGTAGTTGATAGGTCGGACCTGGGTGATTGGGCCGCCGACAGGAACACATGCGTCTGCCTCCGTGATCAAACCGTCGCGGGTGTTGTCCTGAAGGCTCAAGCAACTCGGCCCTGGAACGCCTGGGGTGGGGGAAGCGCTGGTCGGGATGCCCACAAGTCGGCCATGCGCGTCATAGGCGCCGCCACCGCTCATGGTTCCCCCTAATGGGGCATCCATTCGGAACCAGGCCGACGAGCCGCCACTCTTTTCAGCGGTGATCCCGATGATGGGCGCGCTGATCGCCACGGCACTGGTTGTGCCGATATCAGGATAGCCGACGTAGGTTAGGGTAGTTCCAGGCGACACTGCACCAGGATCGCCCATCTGCGCGTATGGCAGGTTGAGCGTCTGGGGATCGATGAGGCTTCCATCCAACCCTTGCGCCACTTGCAGGGTGGCAATATCGAGGCGCATATCGACCTGCACCACCTCTGCGAGGTAAGTTGGAATCGGCGGTTCCTCGGGCCGCACCGGTAACGCCACGACAATGCGGTCGCCTCGGCAAGGGCCTAGCGGCTCTGCAAGGTGAGCGTTGGTCAGAATCAAACCGGTCGGGCTGATGAGCGTCCCAGAACCGACGCACGATAACACTTGCGTGTTCCCCAGGCTGTAAGTCTGCATGAGGAAAACGGTTGCCTGTTTCGCTGGGTCGAATAGGGTGGCTACATCCGACTGTGCAGTGGCTCTGTTGGCGATAAGGGAGGAGAGCACTAATGCCACCAGCACTTGCAGAACACGTTGCCGACCATCGGAGTGGCGCACAAGCCAGCCAGCTTTCCCTAGTCTTGGCATTGGATTAGTACCGCAGGGCTTCCACAAAACGTTCGAACTCAGGCAAATTAGCCTCGAAGTGCGTTTGTGCAGCCAGAAATGTCACGATAATGGCGCGATTCCCATCCAAGATGACGATGTCCATTCCCCTCACGACGACGGGGAGATGCTCAATGAAGGGGTTCGGGTCGGTTTCCACAAAAACAAAGTCCATGCGAGTATAGGATTCGTTGCCCTCGCCAGCAGGGATCACATCCAAGACTCGGTAAGCAGGCCGATTGGTTGAGCGCTGAAGGGTCAGGTTATCCAGGATGTTGCGCGTGGATGTCTGAGCTGTTACGGGTACAACGGTGATGATGTATTGGGTCTTGTAGGGTCGCGCGAGCGGGTCACGGATTCGCGCGACATAATCACCTTGTTCGTCAACCAACCAGCCTGCTGGATAAAGCGCCTCGATCCCGACCTGCTGGTTCACATAAGGCCATCTCTCTGAGATTGACTGCTGGCGAATCAGGAGTCCCAGCATCAGCGCCGCGGCGGTCACCACGATGGTGAGCACTGCTGAGAAACGATCGCGTTTCGTGAAATCGGGCGGCTGCTCGATTTCTTCACTCCAAACTGCTATCTGACTCATGATTGGAGCCCTATTCTGGCTCGTGTCAGGGCATTGTGCCGTCGTGTCAGGCCGTAGACGGAAGCGTAGGTAGCCGCCAGCACCAGCATGGAAAACACTAAACCCGGCCAGGGGCTGAAACCGTCTTGATCGATCCCCAAGCGAATGTTATTCAGCTCTGTTCCGGCATACAACATGATCCCGTTGAGCACCCCTGCCATGCTCAATCCGGCGCTGAGGTAATAGATGGGCATATCTTCAAACCGGTTGCGCCCCAGGAAGTACCCGATCACCAACCCTGGCGCTAGATAGGCTCCCAGGCGGTTGAGAATGCGGAGGCCGCCATTGAGAGGTGTGATACCGCCTTGTTCTAGGACTGAGATGAGCAAGAAGATAGAGCCATACCCCCAACTGGCAGCCAGACCATATAGCACGCCGTCGATTCGATGGGTGAAGATCGGCGTCCGCCACACCGTGTAGCGGATGAGAGCATAGAGTGTGAACGCATACTCGAAGCCATACAGAAGAACATTTCCCAAGAATCGATTCGATGGGCTGGTCTGGCTGAGCCACAGGTCCAGGTTAAGGAATCCCAACAGCAACGGGCGCCCAATGCCAGCAGCAACCAGGGCAGCCAGAATGAGCAGGGTTGGTAGCAGGGGAGATAGGGTGATCTGACGGCGGGCTGCGGCACGGTACAGGAGTGCCAGCCATGTCAGGCCAGGGGCGAGGGCCAGTGCAACGCCTACTACCGGGGTACGGATGATGAAGTTGGTGACTAGAGCGATTCGACTGGCTATCGCCAGCCCGACAACCAGCAATAGGATCGTGCCGAACGTCAGGGTGCTAGCCTGCCAGACGAAGGGGAGGTCCTGGGGGAACATGGCCAGATGAATGGAGCAATAGGGCCGCCCGCCATATTCCTGGCGCTCGCTAAGCTGCCGGCCACACACTGTGCACTGGCCGTATCTTTGGGCAGTCATGCGGGTCATTGTACCTAGCTGCGGCAGCGCATACAATATGCCCTAACCGTCTTCAATCTTCAATTGTCGGGCTGATTTTTGTTGGCAACGGGTGTCTGTCGTATACTCTGGCAGAGTAAAGCCCTGATTCTGCGCATCCTCTTTCCTTTGCAGGAGGCGGCGCATGCCCCGATATCGCATCTGGCCTCTCAGCCTGGCTGTGAACATCACTCTCATCATGCTTGTATTCCTTCCGGGTTGTGAGCAGCGCACGGAGACTGCTGAGACCACAGAGATCGTTTATGGCCTTACCCTTGTCCCGACAGGGATTGATCCCCATATCAATGCGTCGTCAGAGTTGGGAATCCCTTTGCGCAGTGTCTACGATACCCTTGTTTATCGGGATGCTGAAACATTGGAGTTTGTCCCGGGGCTAGCCGAGTCCTGGGATGTCAGCCCGGATGGCTTGACCTATACCTTTACCCTCCGGCAGGGTGTCACGTTCCATGATGGGACGCCCTTCAATGCTGATGCCGTGCGTGTAAACATCGAACGTATCCTAGACCCCGCCAACAACTCAGCCAAAGCGGCTCAGTTACTTGGCCCGATCAGCGCTGTTCAGGTCCTCGACAGTACGCACCTCGTTATAGTTCTATCCGAGCCTTTCCCGCCCCTCCTGGATGGGCTGAGCCAACCCTACCTTGGCATTGCGTCACCGCAGGCGCTCTCGGAATATGACGCGGCAACGTACCAGTTCCATCAGGTTGGCACAGGGCCCTATCGCTTCGTTGAGTATGTGGTCAATGACCGGCTGGTGCTGGAGCGAAACCGGGATTATGCCTGGGGGCCGTCGGTTGTGACAAATCCGGGCACACCTGCGGTGGAGCGCATTGTGTTCAAGTTTTATACGGACCCTCCCTCGCGCGCGCTCGCATTGCGGAGCGGCGAGGCGCAGATCATGGGAGAGCTATTGCCGACTGACGCACGGCAACTCTCGGCTGATGGCTCCATCCAACTTCAACCTGTGGCTGTACCTGGTCAGCCACTCCAGTTTTTCTTCAATCTGAACCGGATTCCGACCAGTAGCTTAGCTGCTCGACAGGCGCTTATTCTAGGCACTGACCGCCAGGCCATTGCCCAGGCAGTCTATCAGGGTTACTCACCTATTGCCTATGGGCCCCTGACCGCGTCCACCCTGTACTACGATCCCGCCGTGGAGGGTCGTTATGCATACGACCCGGTGCAGGCGGCTGCGTTGTTCAATACCACAGGCTGGGTGGATAGTAATAATGATGGTTGGAGGGATGATGGCAACGCACCGCTGGAACTTGATTTGGTGATCCCGCCATGGGGACTGACGCCTGAAGTGGCTCAACTGCTCGAAACGCAGTGGGAATCAACCTTGCAAGTTCAAGTCAATATTCGACAGGTAGCCTCGTTCTCAATGTTGGCGGACGAAGCGCAAGGGCGGGAATATTCTGCGATCTCCCTCAATTTCTCAGGCCTTGATCCCGTTATCCTGAACTCATTCTATCTTTCGGACGGGCGGCTTAACTGGTCTGGCGTCGCTGACGCGGAATTGGATGATTTACTGCACCGCGCCCAGCGAGAGGTTGACCCTGTGCGCCGCGCCCAACTGTATGCCCAGATTCAGCAGCGTATTCTGGATCAGGCGTTGGTGCTACCGATCCGAGACCCCGTCAACCTTAATGGAGTTAGTCCGGGCATTCAGGGCCTGCACTTCGATCCCCAGGGTTGGTTCCCCTACCTGACCGATATCGGCCTGGGTTTCTGAGCAGCGTTCAGTATGTTTCAATTCGTGATGCGCCGGCTCTTAGGTGGCGTACTGGTGCTATGGGTGGTTGTAACAACTACCTTTTTTGCGCTTCACTTTGCGCCGGGCGATCCAGCAGAAGCCGCTCTATCTCAGAGCACAGCGTCAGAAGATGTTCTTCGGCAGCGACGGGAGGCACTGGGGCTTGATCTGCCACTTGGCGTCCAGTACTGCCGCTTCTTGATCCGTCTGGCACGGTTGGATTGGGGGGTATCTTGGGCGACAGGTGAGCCAGTGAACCTCATGATCGCCCAACAGATTGGCCCCACTATGAGCTTGGCGGCGGCGGGG
>DAOTYF010000163.1:0-8557 GCA_034434995.1 Anaerolineae bacterium | reverse complement strand
GCTCCTCCGGCGCGTTGTCGATGCTGTCGAAGGGCCGGAACTCCGCCTGCCCCTTCATCCCCAGCACCTTCGTGATCGCCGCCGTCAGCGTCGTCTTCCCGTGATCGATGTGCCCGATCGTCCCCACGTTCACGTGCGGCTTCGTCCGCTCAAAGATCGCCTTGCCCATGCGTGCTTCTTCCTCCTCACCGTCAGTCGCGTGCCGCCGCCGGCCACGCCGGCCCTGGCGGGGCACAAGAATGGAACACTGGAGCCCACGATGGGATTCGAACCCATGACCTCATTCTTACCAAGAATGCGCTCTGCCGGCTGAGCTACGTGGGCAACACAATCAGCCGCTCCCCGCCGGGTCGCAAGAGAAGGAAGGTGGAGATGAGGGGATTCGAACCCCTAACCCCCGCCTTGCAAAGGCGGTGCTCTCCCGTTGAGCTACATCCCCACGTCTCTTACGAGGGCGGGCAACGAAGGGGTCAGGCAGGACTCGAACCTGCGGGGCACGCGGCCCTTTCACCCGTAAACGGACCCCATCCAGTACCGAAGGCGATGTGCTTCGTCGCTGTGACTGCTCCCCCCGCTCCACGAGCCAACATGCATGGAACGGTTATATCATGGGACGCGACGCAACACAGCCGCTGGTAACAGCGCGGCCCTTTCACCTCCCCCCTCAATGGGGGAGCACTCAGCGCCGTTTTTTTGGAGTGGGCCGGGTAGGACTCGAACCTACGAAGGGCTAAGCCCAGCGGGTTTACAGCCCGCCCCCTTTGCCGCTCGGGACACCGACCCAGGTTATGAAGGGTTGGGCCGAAAGGATTTTCAGCCAAACCGCCGGTCTCACGGAAAGTCTTTCCGCAAAACGCTTAAGACTGCGCTGGCCTTCGCTCAGGTCAGAGCCGACGATGGGAGTTGAACCCATAACCTGACGATTACAAATCGCCTGCTCTGCCTGTTGAGCTACGTCGGCGCTGGGCAGGGATTATAACATGCGCACACCCGTCCCTCAAGGGCTGCGCCGACGATCCCGGCTCGAACGGTGGAAGTGTACCGCAGCGCAGGCCGGGCGTCAATGCATTCCCCACCTCGTGTCCAGGGGTGGGCCTGTAAGCCCATACCATCCATCCCGCCAGTCAGCGCGTATTCAGCACTGAGAACAATTCGCCGAGGCGCAGGCTGAAGCCCGGCAGCACGTCGCCGCCATCGAGCGCACCCTGAGCATCCACCGTGTGCGCCCCTTCCGGCGTGTGGACGGTCGCCGTGCGCGACTTGGGATAGAGCACCCACACCAGCCGCGTGCCGTAGCGCAGGAAGTCGTGGACTTTGTCGTGGATATCGCTGGCCGCATCACCGGGGGAGACAACTTCGACTGCCAGGTCAGGGGCAAACGGGATGTAGCCCTCCGGCAGCCCTTCGGGCAGCCGGTCAGCCCGCACGAAGCCCACATCCGGCGCGCGCACCGTGTCTCGGCCATCCGGGTTCTTGAAGAGTACGTAGCCTGTCTCGGCTGCGGTGGTGTAGCCAAGCCCATGCTCTTCCACGAAATCGCTGATCAGGCGGTCTGCCTTGGACGCAACGGCCCCATGCTGTCCACCGGTTGGCGACATCACCCTGACGATCCCCTCCACTAGCTCAAGGCGCTGATCGGCATGTTCCGGGCGGTGCGATAGCTCCCACAGTTCCTCGGCGCTGGTGGTTCGTTCCTGTACGACCATCGGGTTATCCTCTGCTCATGACCCTCACGGTGCACCCATTGTAGCATGGCCGCCGGGCTACGGCACGCTCAGCGCCAGGCCGATAGCGGCAATCAGGCCCATCACCAGCAGGCTGAACCCCGCCTACAGGGGTTTCACGTCCAGGATCGCCTGCACCCGCTCCCGGATCAGGCCGATATCGAAGGGCTTGGTGACGTACTCATTCGCGCCCACCTGGACGGCCTGCCTCCGGTCTTCCTGCTGGGTCTTGGCCGAGACCATGATGATGTATACCCCGGCCAGCGCCGGGTTGGCCTTGATCCGCTGACAGACCTCGTAGCCCGACATCTGGGGCATCATGATATCGAGCAGCACCAGGTCGGGCGCTTCGCGCTCGATGATCTCCAACGCCTGGCTGCCGTTGTCGGCGCTCAAAATCTCGACCCCATAGGGCCGGAAGCGTTCCAGCACGTCCACCAGCAGGTCACGGTTGGCCGCGTTGTCGTCCACGATGAGCACTTTTTTCGCCATGATGGATGCGTAAATCCTCTCCATTGCCCGGCGTGCGGTAGCCGCAGGTAGTGGCAGCAAGTGTACCACACCCCGGCACGGGGCCAAACAAGAGGGGGTTCAGGCGAATCAGACAGCGTCGTAGGCGGTCTTGACCAGCGCGCCGAAGGGGCAGGCGGGGAGGCACTTCAGGCAGCCCCAACAGCGGCTCATATCCACGAACGGGCTATCGCCGCGATCCAGCACGCGGAAGGCGCTGGCGCGGCACACCTGCGCCGCGAAGCAGCGCTGGCAGCGTCGGCACACCGCCTCGTCAACAGTCAGGTTGAAGGGCGCTTTGCCGGTGGATGGGATCACGACCATGGTTCCACTTGGTCTCCTCGCGGTGGTGGTTCCATTATAGGCGATAAATCCGCTCGACATGAGTGACATTCGACACGGGCTGGGGCCGATGGTCGTCCGGTTCGACATTCCCCCACGGTCGTGCTAAACTGAGCGCGTGGATGCGATCAGGCTCCTGCCGGGGGCGCAGCCCTTCTTCTACCCTGGAGGCCCAGTTGGTTGCCTGCTGGTGCACGGCCTGACCGGCGCGCCCCAGGAAATGCGCTGGCTGGGCCAGCACCTCCACCGCCAGGGGCATACGGTCTACGGCATCCGGCTGGCGGGCCACGGCTCGACGCTGGAAGACCTGCGCCGCGCCACCTGGCGCGAGTGGTTCCTCGACGTGCTGGCCGGGCACGAAGTCCTGCGCGCACAATGCGAGCGGGTGTTCGCCATCGGCCTGTCGATGGGCGGGGCGCTGTGCCTGCTGCTGGCCGCACGCGAGCCGGTGGATGGCGTGGTATCCCTATCCGCGCCGTACGAGGTGCGCGACTGGCGCACCCCCCTGCTGCCGATCCTGTCCCACCTGATCCCGCTGCTGCCCAAGAAGCCCCCCTCCCCGGAGCAGGCGGCGTTCCAGCAGCGGGTGATGGATGAGCAGCGCCGACGCGGCGAACCCGCTATCGGCCATGTGAGCTACCCCGCATGGCCGCTCACGGCGGTCGGGGAGCTGATCGGGCTGCTGGCCGAGGTGCGGGCGGGCCTGCCAGAGGTGAGCGCCCCGGCCCTGCTGATCCACTCCCAGCGGGACGATGTGGTGCCCTTCGAGAACCTGGCCGGGTACGCCGCCCGGATCGGCAGCGCCGACGTGCAGACGATGGTGCTGGAGCACAGCTTGCACGTGGTGACCGAGGATGGCGAGCGCGACCGGGTGTTCGACGCCGTCACCCGCTTCATAGCCCAACACACCTGATGCCCTATGCTGCTGTTGAGAGAATTAGGTCGCAACAACCGCCTGCTGATGCTCGCGCTGTTCATCTGGGCGCTGGGCGAGGGGTTGTGGTTCAACCTGCGCCAGCTCTACCTGGCGGAGCTAGGCGCAACGCCCGTCCAGGTGGGGACGGCGCTGGCCATAGAGAGCATAGCACGCGGCGCGCTGTTGATCCCTGCCGGGTATCTGTCCGACCGGTTCGGGCCGTACCGGGTGGTGGTCGCATCGTGGTTGTTGGGGGTGATCGGCCCGCTGCTGATGGCCCCCGCGCCGGGCTGGCAGTGGGCGATCCCCGGCATGGCCATCTACGCGATGTCCGCCTTCGCCCTGCCCTCGGTGAGCGCCTACGCGCTGCTGAGCCTGCCCGATAAGACCTCGCCGGGGATCAACCAGCGTGCCTTGACGGCGCTGTTCGCGGCCTACCCCGCCGGGCTGATCCTCTCCCCCACGCTGGGCGGGCTGATCGCCGACGCAGCGAGCGTCCGTGCCTGCCTATGGATCGCCGCGGGGGTGTTCGGCCTATCCACGTTGGTGTTGCTGCGGGCGGGGCCTGTCCCCCCAGCGGCAGCCCAGCATGGCGAGCGCCCGGCTGACCTGTTCCGCAACCGGAGCTATCTGGTGGTGGCGACGTACTACTCGCTGGCGGCGTTCGTCTACCTGATCGGGTACATGCTCGCGCCGAACTTCCTTCAGGATGTGCGCGGGTTTTCGTATGGGAGCATCGGCCTGCTGTTCTCGCTGATGTCGCTGGGGACGGTGGTGCTCAATTTGGTGATAGGCCGGGTGGATCGCCGCTGGAGCTACGCCCTGATCCTGGCGCTGATCTGGCTGGCGCTGGGACTGCTGTGGCAGGCACGCAGCCTGACTCTATCGGGCTTAGGTTTCTTTGCGCTGGGCGCGATCTGGTCGGCGCGCACGCTGGCTATAGCGGGGGTATCGGCGGTGGTGCCGCCGCGCAGCCGGGGGTTGGCGTTCGGCGTGGTCGATACGCTGTATTCGCTAGCCATTGCCGGGGCCTCCTGGGCCGCCGGGGCGCTGTACAGCCGCACCCCGGCTCACGACCTGCCCTTCCAGGCAGCGCTGATCGGCCTGCCCGCCCTGGTGGCGCTATGGGCGCTGACGATCCGCTCGATCCAGTACCCGGCGGAGCCGACGGCAGACGCCGCCCTGCTGGCCGCGTCCGGGGAATAGGCCCGCAACCCATCGCGGCGGTTGATCGTGCCGATCTCAAAACTGCGGCGCGATGGGCACGCCCAACGCCATCAGGATCGCCACCGCCAGCGGCGCGAGGATCAGCGCGGGCAGGTAGTTCCCTACCCGGATCGGCTTGATCTCCAGCAGGGAGCTGATCGCCAGCCCCAGCAAGATGACCCCGCCCGTGGCCGTCATCTCCGTGACCATCGGGGCGCTCAGCAGGGCCTCCGCCTGCGCCGCCAGCAGGCTCAGCCCGCCCTGGTAGATCAGGATCACCAGCACCGAGAACGCCACCCCAACCCCCATGCTCGATGCGAAGGCCAGCGACGCGAACCCGTCCAGCATCGCCTTGATCGCCAGCAGCCGGTAGTCGCCCGTCAGGCCGTCCTGGATCGAGCCGAGGATGGTCATCGGGCCGACGCAGAACACCAGCGAGGCCGTCACGAAGCCCCGGATGAAGCGCTGGGCCGCGTCCTCGCCGCCCTCCGCCCCGCCGCCGAAGCGCCGTTGCAGCCACGCGCCCAACCCATGCAGCCGCTCCTCGATGCGCCCCCACTCGCCCAGCAACCCGCCCACCAGGAGGCTGCCCAGCGGGATCAGGACGTTGGCGGTGGTCAGGGCCATCTGCACGCCGATAACCAGCGTCACCAATCCCAGGCCGCGCACCACCGTCTCGCGCGTCCGCTCGCCGAGCCGGTGGCCCACCGCCAGCCCCAGCGCCGAGCCGATCAGGACGGTGAAGATGTTGAGGATAGTGCCGGTCATTGGCTGCCGCCCTACCGCCCCCGCTCAATTGCCCGCAGCGCCACGCGGTCGATTAACCCCGGCGCGATCAGCTTGACCCACTGCCCGATCTTGCCGCGCCCCATGATCACCTCGCGCTGGCGGCGGGCCATCCCCCGGACCGCTATGCGGGCGCAATCCTCGGCGCTCATCACCTCGCCCTCGTGCACCGGGGAGTTGCCCTTGCCCAGCGGCTGCCCATCGGGGCCGAAGGCCCGCTCGCGGATTTCGCTGGTCACGAAGTCCGGGTAGATCAACGTGACCGTGACGCCCGTGCCCAGCAGCTCGATGCGCAGCGTATCGAAGAAGCCGACCATCGCGTGCTTGCTGGCGGCGTAGCCGGAGCGCGTCGGGACGCCGTTCTTGCCCGCCAGGCTCGAGACGCCCACCAGCCGCCCCCGCGATTGCTTCAGGTGCGGCAGCGCGTAGTAGGTCAGGTAGACGCAACCCAGGTAGTTGACGCGCATGATCGCCTCGAACGGGGCGAGGGTTTGCATCTGGTCGAAGCGCGCCCACATGCTGATCCCGGCGTTGTTGACCAGCGTATCGATCCGCCCGAACTCCGCCGCCGCCCGCTCAACCAGGGCGCGGCACTGCGCCGGGTCGGATACATCGGTGGGCACGGCGAGCGCCTCCCCACCGCGTGCCCGGCACTGCTCGGCCACCTCGCCTAGCGCGTCGGCGTTCCGCGCCGCGAGGGCTAGCCGCGCGCCCTGAGCGGCCAGGTGCAGCGCCATCGCCCGGCCAATGCCGCTCGACGCGCCGGTGAGGATCACGACGTTGTGGTGAAAAGGGAGTGTGCTCATCTCAAGGTCACCATCTGGTAAAGGCCGATCTTGGCACGGTGTTTTTGAACGACAAAAGCCTCACCCTCGCCCTCCGATCCGGCCCTGCCCTCCATCCAGATCGATCACAGGGCCACTCTCTCCCTCCGCCGCGCCAACGACCCCGCCGTGAACTCGGCCAGGTCGCGGAACAGCGGCTCGATGCCCGCCTCCTTCTCCTCCTGCGGCAGCGCCAGGTGATCGTCCAGCCGGGCGGCCAGGGCTTCCAGCGCCTGCGGGTCGGCGTCCGCGCCCAGGTGGTCGAACAGCAGGTGGTGGGCGTTCTTGCGCTCCATCACCTCCAGCGCGTCGAGCATCTGGCGGTGCGGCGTGCCCTCCCAGATGGCCAGGATCATCGCCTCGCGCAGCCAGCGCTCGACGCGGTTCTCGGCCAGCGTGCCGACCCCGGCGTAGGCTTCCAGCGCCCACTTGGCCGTCTGCGCGGCGAACTCCGCCGTCCAATACTTCGCCAGGTGGGCCACCAGCCGGAACAGGTGGTAGCGCTCGGAATAGGGTGGGCGCTCCTGCCACACCTGGTCGAGCAGGCAGGCGGCCTCCCAGGCCAGGGCAAAGGCGCGCTCCAGCCCGGCGAACCGCTCCGCGAACTGGCGGCGCAGCAGCGGGTGCTCGATCACCGGCCTGCCGAACGCCACCCGCTGGCAGGCGAAGGCGTAGGCATCGGCCAGGGCACGCTGGGCCAGCGCCGCGCTGCCGACGCTGTTGGCGACCCGCGAGATGTTCAACACTTCTAGGATCAGGTAGATGCCCTGCTCCGGCGCGCCCAGCAGGTAGCCCTCCGAGCCGCGCAGCTCCACCTCGCCGGTTGGCACCGAGCGGGTGGCGATCTTATCCTTCAGGCGGCGGATGGTGTAGTTCAGAGTCCCGTTGGCACGCCACTTGGGGACCAGGAAGAGGGCCAGCCCGCGCACGCCCGGCGGTGCGCCCTCAGGCCGCGCCGCCACGACGGCTAACTCGGCCCCCGCGTTGCTGGCGAAGTATTTGTCGCCGGTCAGGTAATAGGCCCTCACCCCCGGCTCCTCACCTACGGTGGGGAGAGGGGAGTGAAGTGAGGCAACCGTCTCGACGCCCGCGCCGAGGTCGGAGCCGCCCCGGACTTCCGTCATCCACGTCGCCCCCTGCCAGACGCTCGCATCGCGGCGCAGCATGGGCGGCAGGAAGCGATCCCTCACCTCCTGAGAGCCGTACTTGGCAAGCGGCAGCGCCGTCGAGAGCGAGACGGTGTACGGGCACACCAGCCCCACGTCGAAGAAGGAGGTGAGGTAATTGACCCCGTAGGCGGGGATGACCGACTGCGCCTCCAGCGCCCGCCACACGGCTCCCTCCGCGTAACCACGATGGAGCATCGTCCAGTAGTCGGGCGGGTAGAGCACCTGGTCGATGCGCTGGCCCAGCGCGTCGAACATGCGCAGGTGGGGCGTGCCTGCGCGGTCCACGGCGTCGGAGATGGCCTGGCCAGTAACCTGCCACCAGGACTCGTACTCCTTGAGGGCGTCCCCATCCGGCAGGGCGACGCCCATGCGTTGCATGAAGGCCAACGGGCTGAGGAGGGTATCGAGGGACATGGGGCCTCCTTTAAGGTCAAGGCTGTAGGAGCGATGGCGATGCTGTGCCTGGCTTGGGTCGCCCTACGATAGGGTCTGGGGTCCGGAATCTTTGGCCAGGGTGACGGCGCTCTTCCCACTCAGGGCATCCTCGTAGCGGGCCAGCACAAAGGCCAGCGACGACAGCCGGTTGAGGTAGCGCAGCAGGTGGGGGTTCTCGATCAGGCCGTCGTCGTCCAGCTTCACCACGCGGCGCTCAGCGCGGCGGATAACCGTGCGGGCCAGGTCGAGGGCCGCGCCGGGCAGGCTATCGCCCGGCACGACGAACTCGCGCGGCAGCTCGATCTTGGCGCCGTAGGCGTCGGTCTGCTCCTCCAGCCAGCGCACCGAGTCGGCGTCGATCACGCGGAAGCGGGGCGCGGCCTCCTTGGTGGCAGCCAGCTCGGCCATGACGTGGTACAGATCGCGCTGGGCCTTGAGGATCACCTCGGCGGCCCCACGATCCTGCATCAGAGCGCGGGCCACGCCGAGCGCTGCCTGCGCCTCGTCCACCGCGCCGTAGGCTTCCGGGCGGGGGTGATACTTCTTGACCCGCCCCTG
Source organism: Anaerolineae bacterium (assembly GCA_034434995.1). Lineage (GTDB taxonomy): Bacteria > Chloroflexota > Anaerolineae > Aggregatilineales > UBA3940 > DAOTYF01. The sequence continues at coordinate 87 of DAOTYF010000163.1, read as the reverse complement.
GCCCAGCAGGCCGGTCGTGCCGTCGTCGCCGCTGGTGGTATAGTACCGGTTATCTATGCCTGTCATCGGGGGTGGGGTTTCTCCTGG
>DAOTYF010000162.1:0-10273 GCA_034434995.1 Anaerolineae bacterium | reverse complement strand
CATCGGATGGCAGTGGGTTCGAGCTGGCGTGGCCACCAGAGTGGGAAGCACGCTACTACGAGACCATCGTCACCGATTCATGGCGCGAGGTGCCCAGGCTGCGCGGCCTGCTGCCGGTCCTGGTCATCCGGGGAAGCGAGACCGATACATTCACCCGATCCTCGGCGCGGCGGTTCCGCCGTCTCGTGCCGGATGCGACCATGCGGGAGATCGCCGGTCACGGCCACCTGTTCCCACAGTCCGCTCCTGACGAGACACGGGAGATCGTGGCGGGCTGGCTGGCCAACTTGCCCCCATGAGCCACCGTGGGGCCGGGTTTTCCCTCCGTTTTCGTTCCAGTCATTCCGGGGCCGACTCAGCCCATGCGGGCAGCGTGAACCAGAAGGTGCTGCCTGCGCCCGGCGCGCTCACCACACCGGCGGTTCCGTTTAGTTTGGTGACGATCCGTTCCACAATCGACAGGCCCAGCCCGTGCCCTTTGGCCTCTCCGTGGTGGAAGCGCGAGTGCACCCGGAATAGCCGCGCCTGATCTTCCGGCTTGATCCCCAGGCCGTTATCCTCCACCTCGTAGCGAACAGCCCCGTTGAGGCGCTGGCCCCGGATCACAACGCGCGGTGCGGGGTTATCCTGGCCGATATATTTGATCGCGTTGCCGATCAGGTTGGCAAAGACCTCTTCTAGCCAGGGGCCGTAGCCCAGCGCGGGGGGGAGGTCCGGGGCGATCACCACCTCCACCTGCCGCTCCCGAATCTGATCCCTAAACCGCGCCAACGCGGCGTTGACAACCGGCTGCACATCCACCCCTCCCAGCTTCACCTCCGCGTCGCGCAGGCCCGCCAGCAGCAGCATACTATCGATGATCTGGTTCATCTTGAAGGCAAACGTGGGAATGGTGAGCGCCACCTCTTTCAGGTCGGGGGAGGCGTCGTCTGCCAGCAGCGCTTTAAGCAGGTTGGCGTAGCCAATGATCACCTGGAGGGGGGCCTTCAGATCGTGGGCCACCATGTGGCTGAAAGCATCTAGCTCCGCGTTGCGCACCTCCAGTGCTGCGGCGTGCTGTTGCGCTTCCTGGAAAAGCTGGGCGTTGCGTACCGCAATGGCTGCCTGGTTGGCAAACGCCTGCAGCCGCTCCGCATGGGTGGGGGTGAAGGAGTCAGCAACACAGCTATCCAGGTTCAGGAAGCCCAACACCCGACCCTCAAAGACGATGGGCGCGCCCATATAGCAGCGGATTCCCTCGGTGCCGGAGATGGGGCGCCAGTGAGGGTATGTCTCGGTGTCAGGCACGATCAGCGGTCTGTGGGACGCGGTCATCTGCCGGAAGGTGGGTATATCGGCTATCTGCACGGTGATGTGGGCGATCCGATCTCCGCTCCCCCGCTCGGTGTAGCCCCGGTGCCGCACAATCCGGGCGATGCCCTCTTGCCCCACCAACATAATGTTCGCCATATCGTGCGGCACAACCGGCTCGATGTTCTCCAGCAGACGATCTAGCACCACGTCTAGGTCAAGGCTGCTGGTGATCGCCACGGCATTGGCGTGCAGGGCCTCAGCCAGCAGGTACTGCTCGCGCTCGGCCAGCTCGGCGCGGCGGCGGGCCGTGATGTCCCGCACAATACTCTGCAGCCCGATGATCTGCCCATTCTCTTCCAGCAGCGCGGCTCGCTGTTCGATCCAGCGCTCCTCGCCTGCGCGGGTGACGATGGGGAATTCCAGCAATGTTTCGGCTGGCCCCGCCGCGATCTGCATTTCGTAGAACTGGCGCACCGGCTCTTGCCAGCCCGGCGCGACCAGGTCGCTGAGGGTCAGCGTCAGTAGCTCGCTCACCGGGTAACCCGTGAGCTTTGCCGCCGCGGGGTTGGCGTAGACGAAGCGACCTTCCCTATCCACCCGGCATACGCTGTCGCTGGCGTTCTCGACTATCTCGCGGTAGCGTCGCTCGCTGTCCAGCAACGCTGCTTCCGCCAGCTTGCGGGCGGTGATATCGGTGAACGAGGCCACCACGGCGTACGGGCGGGTCTCACCAGGGCGAACCAGCGGCTGGGTGTTCATGGAGATCCACACCAGGCCGCCGCTCTGCCGGTGCACACCCATGACCACATCTTGCTGAGGCGTGCCGGTTTGCAGAGTGACCGCCATGGGTTGGGCCTCGTCGGGGAACACTGTGCCGTCCTCGGCGATGGTCGGGCCGCACAGGTCGAGTGAGGAGCGCCCGATCAACTGGTCGAGGGAGCAATCGAGGATACGCTTGGCACTGCTGTTGGCCGCCTGGATCGTCCCATCGGAGCCGACCATCACCACCCCTTCCGCCAGTGAGGCGATCACGGAGCGGTAGCGTTCCTCGCTTTCGCGCAATGCTTCCTCGTACGCTTTGCGGCGGCTGATATCGCGGAACACGCTCTGGATGTACAGCGGCTCCCCGTTGTTATCACGCACCAGGGCGATGTGCACCTCCACCGGGAACTCCACGCCGGATTTCTTGCGTAGGATGCGCTCATAGGTCGGAACGTCGCGCCCCGCTTTGAGCGCCTCCAACACCTGCCAGGCCCGCCCTTGTTCCTGCCGGGCGACGATCTGCTGGAAGCTGGTGCCGATCAGCTCGTCCACGCTGTAGCCCAGCAGGTCTGCCGCGCGTTGGTTGGCGGCGATGTTGACGCCCTCCAGGGTGAGCAGCAGGATCGCATCCCCTGTCTGCTCAAACAGGGCAAGGTAGCGCTGTTTGTATTCCTCCAGCTCTTGCGCCATTTGCGCGGTGGAGTCAGGCTCCGTGCCCCGTGGAAGGGTGGCCTCATGGTCCGGTCGGCTTTGAGATGGCATCATACCCTCTCTCAATTCGGGGACATGGCGCGTGCGCGCTGATCCCGGTTTTCGTCGCTATTGTACTCAAGAACCCTCACCAGCGCTTGCTGGTCAACGCCCGCTGCCGTTGGAGGGGGCCGGTCTTGGCTTTTCGCCTCGCTGGGGGTATTGTTGGGAGCAAACCGAGAAGCCTTCATCTCTCCTGGAAACTGGCTCGGGGGGGATCGCCTTTACTCTCTGCTTCCGAGCACCCCTTGTGTCCCTTCACACTCTGGGAGGCCTATTCCATGCGTAGAGAAGTTGTGTTGATCACTGGCGCGGCGGGCGAGATGGGCCAGGCGCTGATCGAGCACCTGGCCGAATCGGGCATCCGAAACATCCTCGCCCTGGATGTCAACCCGATCCCCAAACCGCTGCGCGCTCGCTGCCAGCTCGCCATTCAAGGTGACATCCTAGATGAGGCCCTGTTCGGACGGCTGGTCAGCGAGTACGCTATCCCCCTGATCTACCACCTGGCTGCGCTGCTCTCCACCCGCGCTGAGTTCACCCCCGAGGTGGCTCACCACGTCAATGTGGATGGCACATTGAACCTGCTCAAGCTGGCGGTCGATCAGTCGGGGTGGCTGGGTCGGCCAGTGAAATTTATCTTCCCCAGCTCGGTGGCGGTCTACGGATTGCCCGACCTGGAGACGAAGGCGCGCGAGGGCAGGGTCAAGGAGTGGCAGTGGAACATCCCGGCCACCATGTACGGCTGCAACAAGCTATACGGGGAACATCTGGGGCGCTACTACATGCGGCACTACCGCCAGCTTGCCGCCGAGCCAGCCTCACATGGCGTGGATTTCCGCGCCATTCGTTTCCCCGGCCTGATCAGCGCCTTCACCACGCCGACCGGTGGCACCAGCGACTACGGGCCTGAGATGCTGCATCACGCTGCTAAGGGCGAGCCGTATCGCTGCTTTGTGCGCGAGGATACGCGGATGCCCTTCATGGCCATGCCCGACGCGATCAAGGCGCTGTTGCTGTTGGAGCGCGCCCCCCGCGAGCGCCTGACCAGCCATGTGTACAACGTCACCAGTTTTAACCCCTCGGCGGGCGAGATTCTGGCCGAGGTTCGGGCCGCCTTCCCCGCCGCGCAGGTGACGTTCGAGCCGGATACCAAGCGGCAGGCGATTGTCGATAGCTGGCCGGTGGATCAGGATGACAGCCTGGCCCGCCGCGACTGGGGCTGGCAGCCCGACTATGACCAACGTCGGGCGTTCGACGAGTATCTGGTGCCGAACATCCGGCGGCGCTATGAGGCGGTGGGCACGGGGGCGAAGTAGGCGAGGCTGGCGGGGAGGGAAGATTCAGCCGCCGATTTCAGAGATTACTGATATTCCGCGCAGAGGGGCTTGGTATTTGCTACGCTCCTTCTACTTTGCCGCTGCGCCCGTTGGCCGCGCTGTGTCTGATCTTGCGGCACGCTTCCGCGCGTGGCCCGTGCGCCAGCGCGCTTCCGCATCTCGGCGGCGGATGAGCCATGTCTTTCCCGATTGGCGGGCTGGGATGTACCCACGCTCGCACGACTGCCGCACGGTTCGCTCGGAGATTCCGTAAGCCTGAGCTGCTCCGGCAGCCGTCATGACGGCAGTCAATGCGTCGTCCAGCGACTTCGCTGGATGGCTGGTATCCAGCATCGTATCAGGGTCGAGGCCCAGGGCCGCAGGCCGCTCGAACAGGGTTTGTGCCCTCGCGCGTGGTGTAGTACATTCCGTCCGCCGAGTTATCCTCTTCCCATGCGGAGTTGTGCCTATGTCCGATTCCCTCCCCCGCACCGCCGACGAATTCCTGGCGCTCGATGTGCCGACGATGGCGGCCTTCTACACCGACCTGGCTCGGCATCCCCTGACCGCCGCCAACGTCTCTGACTGGCTGGCTGAGTGGACGCGCGTGGCCGAGCTGGCCGAGGAGTCGTTCTGGCGGCTGTATGTCGCTATGACCACCCACACCGACGACGCCGAGGCGCTGCGCCGCTACGAGTGGTTCACTGGCGAGGTTCAGCCTGCCCTGCAGGCCGCCGAGCATCCCCTCAAGAAGAAGCTGCTCGACAGCGGTCTGGAGCCACCCGGCTTCGCGGTTCCGCTGCGCAACATGCGGGCCGAGGCAGCATTATTCCGCGAGGAGAATCTACCGCTGCTGGCTCAGGAGAAACAGCTTGCCACCCAGTGGACGCAGATCACCGGGGCACACACGGTCGAGTGGGGTGGGGAGGAGGTGACGCTGTACGCGCTGCGCCCGATCTACCAGGGCGCGGATCGGGCCGACCGCGAGGCGATGTGGAACCTCGCCACCGACCGCTGGCGTGCCGACCGAGACGCGATCACCGACATATGGCGCCGACTGCTGGCTGTGCGCGTCCAGATCGCTCGCAATGCGGGCCTGCCCGATTACCGCGCTTACCGCTGGCAGCAACTTTTCCGCTTTGACTACACGCCAGAGGATTGCGCCCGCTACGCCGACGCCATCGAGCAGGTTGCTGTGCCGGTCGCCACGCGCCTCTACGAACAGCGCAAGGCGCAGATGGGCGGGCGGCGGCCCTGGGAGCTGGGCATTGACTTCCTGTACCCCTGGTCACCGCTGACCGACCCACTGGGCAGGCCGCCGCTCAGGCCGTTCGAGGCAACCGAGACGCTGATCGAGAAGGTCGGCGCGATCTTCCAGCGGCTCGACCCCGTGCTGTTTGAGTACTTCGACCTGATGCGGCGCGAGGGGCTGCTCGACCTGGAAAGCCGTCCGCACAAGGGGCCGGGCGCGTACTGCACCGGCTTCGCCGCCGCCCGGCGGGCGTTTATCTTCATGAACGCCGTTGGCTTCCACGATGACGTATCCACGCTGATCCACGAGTCGGGGCACGCCTTCCACGACTTCGAGACCTTCCACCTGCCCTACCTGCAGCAGCGCGGCATGGATGCCATCCCCATCGAGTTCGCTGAGGTGGCCTCGATGGGGATGGAGTACCTCGCCGCGCCGTACCTGCCTGCCTCGGAGGGCGGGTTCTACTCGGTGGAGGACACAGCGCGGGCGCGGATCGAGCACCTGGAATACGGGATGCAGTTCTGGCCGTACATGGCGGTGGTCGATGGTTGGCAGCATTGGGCCTACACCCACCCCGATGAGGCCGCCGACCCGGCGCGCTGCGACGAGGTCTGGGAGGGGTTGTGGCGACGCTTCCTGCCCGGCGCGGACTGGAGCGACCTGGATCACATCCGGTCGGGCTGGCAGCAGAAGGTGCACCTCTTCGAGGTTCCGTTCTACTACGTCGAGTATGGGCTGGCGCAGATGGGCGCGGTGCAGGTGTGGCGCAACGCGCTGACCGATCCAGCGGGCGCGTTGGCGCAGTACCGCCGGGCGCTGTCACTCGGCGCGACGGTTCCCCTGCCTGACCTGTTTGCCGCGGCAGGCGCGAAGTTCGCCTTCGACGCGGGCACGCTGCGCGAGGTGGTGGGGCTGATGAGCGAGACGCGGGATCGGCTGGCGGGGTGAGAGTCTCATAGATCACCGTCAGCACGCGGGCCATAGCCCTCGTCTGCCAGCACGCCGCGTAAGGGAGTCGCGGGAGGTGCGCTCTATGGTATGAAGCGGCATGGAGCGCACGGAGCGTATTTGGGAAACGGACAGAGAATCTTTGCGCCCTTCGTGTTCTTTGCGGTTCAACTATAGCCCGCCAAAGGGGGAGATATGATGACTCGCAAACCGGGGCTTCTGCTCGGCGCAGGGGTGGGCCTGCTGCTGACTGCCCCCCTGATCGCTGTGCAGTACCTCGGCAGCCAGGTCGCCGGGCTGCCGTTCACCCCGTTCGACCTGTTCGACTGGCTGGCCCGCGTTCTGCCTGGTGGTGTGGTCACCGCCGGGATCGATGGGCTGGTGCGTGCCCTGACGCTGCTTGGCCTGGACGTGCGCGAGCTTGCTAAGCCGGTCGAAGGCGGCCTGGCGCTGGCGATCTTCGCCGGGATCGGGGTGCTGGCTGGGGCCGGGTGGTTCGCCGCCGCGCCGCGAATCGAACGGCTGCTCCAGCCTGAGAGCTGGGCCGGGCCGGGGGTCGCCCTGGGTGGCGCCGCCGGGCTGCCGATGCTGTTGATCAGCCTCAGCGTGTCGGAGGGTCACCTTAATGCCCTGCACGCCGCGTGGATTCTTGCAGCGTTTGGCGGCTGGGGGTTGGCGCTGGCGTGGGTTTACCATCGTCTGGTTGGCCTGCCGACCGGCCCGACGACGATCACCACGCTGAGCGGAAAGCAGCTCACGGTCGAGCAGGTGGGCCGCCGCCAGTTCTTGATCCGGCTGGGCGGTGCAGCAGCGGCCATCACCGTCGTCGGGGCAGGGCTGTCGCTGATCGCGCCGGGCCGAGTGACGACCCGCCGGACACAGTTGAACGAATCGGCGGGCGGCGCGGAACCGGTGCGGCCCGAGGATTTGCCCAACCGGGGTGCGGCGGTGCAGCCCGCCCCCGGAACTCGTGCGGAGTACACCCCTGTCGGCGAGCACTACCGGATCGACATCAACGTGCTGCCGCTGGTGATCGACGGCGGGCGCTGGGCGTTGGCCCTCGACGGATTGGTAGATCGCCCACTGACGCTGACGATCAACGATCTGCGAGCCTATGAGGCCCAAAGCCTGTACGTGACCCTCTCGTGCATCTCCAACGGGGTCGGCGGCCCGCTGATCGGCACGACGCGCTGGACGGGCGTCTCGATGCAGCGTCTCCTGGCCGACGTGGGCGTGCAGCCGGGCGCGACACACCTGCGGATCACCTCACAGGACGGATTTTACGAGCTGGTGTCGCTCGACCTGATCAACCACGATGAGCGCGTTATGCTGTGCTACGAGTGGGATGGTGAGCCTCTGACGCCCGAGCACGGCTACCCAGCCCGCATCTACGTGCCGGACAAGTATGGGATGAAGCAACCCAAATGGATCACGCGCATGGAGGTGACCGACCGCTACGCCGAGGGCTTCTGGGTGGCGCGCGGCTGGGATGAGGTGGCGCGGATGGACACCACCTCGGTGATCGACACGGTGGCGGTCGAGGCGGCTTACGAGGAGGGCGGGCGGCGCTACGTGCCCATCGGCGGGATCGCGCACGGCGGGGCGCGGGGAATCGCAAAGGTGGAGGTGAGAGTTGACGGCGGGGAGTGGGTCGAGGCAGCATTGCGCGATCCGCTGTCCGACCTGACGTGGGTCATCTGGCGCTACGATTGGCCGTTCGAGGCGGGGGAGCATACGTTCACTGTGCGGGCTATCGACGGACAGGGCGCGCCGCAGATCGAGCGAGTTGCACCGCCGCATCCCAGCGGCGCGACGGGGCTGCATCGTACGGAGGTGGATTTGTAGGTGATATTTCGCGCTCGAATCATGACCTTCGTCACTATGCCACCTCCTGCCCCTGATCTACACTGCTTATTGATAACGCTTCGCAATAGCAGTGAGGATCAGGGACATGCCATTCATCGAACAGGCCAGCGAGGCCATCCGTGAAACAGGGGGGCGTTTCACGCAGCAGCGGCGGCTGATCGTGGAGCTGCTGGAAGGGGCAGAGGGCCACCTCGACGCTGAGCGTCTGTACCAGCTTGCCCACGCCCGCGACGAGACGGTCAGCCTGGCGACCGTGTACCGCACGCTCAATGTGCTGGAAGGGGCCGGGCTGATCGATCAGCGCTATCTGAGCCACTCACATGAGCGCAAGGTGTACGAGCCGGTAGGAGCCTCCGAGCATTATCATTTCACCTGCACCGGCTGCGGGCGCGTGATCGAGTTTGAGACTCAGCGCGTCCAGCGGCTTAAGGAGGCGCTGGAGGTGGGGCTGGGCGTGCGCGTCGAGCACGCCTGTCTGTGCCTGGAAGGGCTGTGCTACGCTTGCCGCACTCAGCAGGAGGGGCGCTAATTGCACTGCCATGCCACGCAGATCGAAGCGCCTGCCCCGCCCGGCGAGTCGGTGATCCTGGTCGGCAATCCCAACGTTGGCAAATCCGTCATCTTCTCCTACCTGACTGGGCGCTACGTCGAGGTCTCCAATTACCCCGGCACGACAGTCGAGGTGACGCGCGGGCGGATGGCGGCAAACGGCTCCCCTATCCCCGTGATCGACACGCCGGGGGTCAACAGCCTGCTGCCGCGCTCGCAGGATGAGCGTGTGACGCGCGACATTCTGCTGGCCGAGAACCCGCGTGCGGTGATCCAGGTGGCCGACGCCAAGAACCTGCGCCGCGCCCTGCTGTTGACCACCCAACTGGCGGAAATGGGCGTGCCGCTGGTGCTGGCCCTCAACATGCAGGACGAGGCCACCGCGCGCGGCGTGCGGATCGACACGGCAGAGCTGGCGCGGCGGCTGGGGGTGGAGGTGATCACCACCACGGCGACGAAGGGCGAGGGGTTGGACGCGCTCTCCGAGGCGGCGTTCCGGGCGCGGCCATCGCCATTTCGCGTGGGGTACGATGGGGCGATCCGGGCGGCGCTGGAACGGCTGGAATCGCAGCTTCCGCCGGGAACGCGCGGGGCGCGTGGGCTAGCGATCCTGGCACTGGCCTCCGATGACATTCCCACTGCCTTCCCGCCCGATACGCACCCAGACATACTGGAAGTCCGTGCCGAGACCGCCGCTCGGTATGACGTGCCGCTCGTCTACGCGCTGAACCGGCAGCGGCTCCAGTGCGTTGATTGCATCGTGGACGCGGTGTACCAGCAGCACGCATCGGCGGGCAGACCGCTTGGCGAATGGCTGGGCCGGGTCGCCACCCACCCCGTGTGGGGTTGGCCGGTGCTGGTAGGGGTGCTGATCGGGCTGTACGAGTTCGTTGGCGTGTTCGGGGCAGGGACGCTGGTCGGGCTGCTGGAAGAAACGCTGTTTGGTCAATGGATCAACCCCTGGGTAGCGAACCTGGTCACCAACATCCTCCCCATCCCGCTGCTGGCTGATTTCCTGGTCGGTGAGTACGGGTTGGTGACGATGGCCTTGACCTATGGGATCGCCATCGTGCTGCCCATTGTAGCCACGTTCTTCCTGGCCTTCAGCCTGCTGGAAGATAGCGGCTACCTGCCGCGCCTGGCGGTGATGGTCAATCGCCCGTTCAAAGCGATGGGGCTGAACGGCAAGGCCGTCCTGCCGATGGTGCTGGGTCTGGGCTGCGACACGATGGCGACCATGACCACCCGTATCCTGGAGACGCGCAAGGAGCGCCTGCAGGTGACGCTGCTATTGGCGCTGGGCGTGCCGTGCTCGGCGCAACTGGGGGTGATCCTGGGGATGGTAAGCTTCATCAGCCCGACGGCGCTGGCCGTATGGGGCGGGTTGGTGCTGGCGGTGTTGCTGGCGGTCGGCTGGCTGGCCTCGAAGGTTATCCCCGGCCAGTCGTCGGACTTCATCGTGGAGCTGCCGCCGATCCGCGCACCGCGCCTGGACAACATCGCCTTCAAGACCATCGCCCGGCTGGAGTGGTAT
>DAOTYF010000161.1:0-21788 GCA_034434995.1 Anaerolineae bacterium | reverse complement strand
GTGTGTTGGTGAACGTCGGCGTGTAACTCAGGGCCAACCCTGCCTGACGCTCTTCGTAAAGTGCCCTGAGGGCCGCGCTGGCCTCGTCAGCAAAAGGATAGTCAAAGAACTGGGACCAGAACATCACCCACTCCAGCTCGAGAATCGCCAGACGTGCTTGGCCGCTGGCACGATAGGTCAGTCCAAGATAGTAGTGCGCCGTTCCCGTCTGCTGGAAGCCAAGTGCCTGTCGCAGATCAGCCTGGGCGCGGGCGTAATCCCCCTGGTAGTAGTAGGCAACGCCGCGTTGTTCAAGCACCTGCGCACGCTGAGCGTCTGTCAGCGGCAGAGACAACGCCGCGTTGGCCACGGTGATGGCATCAGCATACGCCCGATCCTCCACCAGGGCATGTACATAGAGTGTCTCCACGTCCGGCAAACCAGGGGTTATCGCACGCACTGCTTCCAGGTCCTGCCGGCTCTGGCCTACTTCACCCAGGGCGTAAGCCGAGATGGCTCGCCCATAGTGGGCATCGTACTGGTTGGGATCAATCGATAGAGCCTGATCATAGTGGGCGAAGGCTTGGTCATATTGGCCCCGGTTAAAGAAGTACTCCGCTCGCCCCAGCAGAGCATCAACCAGTTGACCGTTTAACTGGAGAGCACGTGCGTAGGCTTCGAGGGCCTCATCGGGGCGGTTAGCCTGCTCGTAGGTGCGAGCCAGCAGTGCCCATGCCTCCGCGCTCGAAGGGTTCACCTCCTCCAGGAAAGTTTCCAAGTCTACCATCGCGGCGTCGTTCAGGCCAATCTCAAGACGGCCCCGCGCCAGGAGCAACAGTGCTGGTTCAGAGCCAGGATCGATATAGTGAGCCAGGTTGCCGACTGCGGTCGCATCCTCCGCCCGGTTCATGGCTAGGTAGATGCGTCCTTCCATGACTAGCAAATTCACATCGTACTGGCTGATGGCTTCCTGAGCCGCTTTCACCTGATCGAGCGCAGCCTGCGTGTTGCCTTCCACAAGGAAGCTCTCGGCCAGAGTCAAGTAGGGCATAACAAGGCGGCGGTCGATCTGCTGCGCGCGTTGACTCTCCTGGCGAGCGCGCTCAATCTGACCCTGATGGAGAAACACATAGCCAAGCCCGGCGTGGTTAGGTGCGAACGCTTCGTCGCGTTGTACACCTGCCTCGAGAGTTGTGCGCGCGCCAGCGAGATTCCCAAGATAGGCTTGCGACATCCCTGCAAAGTAGTAGGCGTCTACTGGCACATCATGGCCTTCGTCCTCGATCACCCGCTGCGCCAGATCAAGGGCCTCCTGATAGCGGCCAGCGTGAAAGGCATCCGCTGCATCAGCGAGGCGCGGCAGCGACGGGTGGGGCGTGGCAATATAGGGGGGCGTAGCTGTGAGGCCGAAACGCAGATCGCCGCGTGGCGCGTTCCCGATTGGCAGGCTGGGGCCAGGTTGAAAGACCTGGTCGGTAGGCGTCGGTGTGCGCGTCGGGCGTGGCGTGACAGTGACAGTCGGGGTCGTGGTTGGAGTGGCAGTGGGCAGGCTGGCAAGGGCCGCTGCCTCTCGTTGGCGCATGTAACCCACAATGTTGGATACCAGGATCACGGTGAGGACGACGATGACGATGCTGCCGGTGATGGCAGCCACCATCGGGTTGACCAGCACACGGCGCACCGAAGGGGGTGCGGCAGGTTGAAGCCAGTTGATGGGCAGGACGCCCGCCCGGCGTTCGCGATCGATGGCCTGGAGCACGGCGACGGTCTCGCGCTGGGCGTAGGCGATCACGTCCGCACTGATCAGGGGAATGCCATCCGAGACCGGCGGAACAGGCAGGACGACGGCCTGCGGTCGCGGTGGTGGTGAGGCAGGAACGGCGGAGGGAATAGAGCTGCCCTCCGCCCTGGGGAGCGCATCACCCTGTACTATCTGGGAATCCGCCTCAGAGAGCGCTGCCCGCCCCTCTTCATCGGCAACTGGCGCGTCCTTTCCCCTCTCCACCGACTCTTGTATGGGGGGCGTGGCCTGCCACGCTCCAAGTGCCTTCAATCCCTTGATAGCGAATTCATTATGGGGGTTGATGATCAGGGTTTGACGCAGGCAATGGATACGCTGATCATCCGTCTGCACCACGCTACTGAGCCACAGCCAGGCCATTTCGCTGTGCGGGTTCAGTTGAATCGCCTGTGCCAGATAACGGCGGGCCTCTTCAACCTGACCGGCGCGAGCCGCCGCGATTCCCAGCCGGAGAAGGTCATCGTGTGATGTGCTTGACATGCTACTACCCATAAATAAGGACGTGGCCCCCATTGTACACCAGCGGGGGACAAAGCAAAATGATGGCAAGTCGCCTCGGTCGGGCACCAGCAGTCAACGCGGATGGGTCGGCAGGATTGTTGCCCGCCACGGGGAAAGGCGGTCGATCCTGTGCCCCTGTGCCCTAGGATCGGGTATCCTTATGCCGCGACGTGAACCTAGCAACCAGGTCTATACTTCAATGGCGGATATCGTTCACCACCCCATGAAACAGGCCCTTTTTCGGTTTTACGCGGAACTGAATGACTTTCTTCCTCACCAAAGGAAGTTCACAGACTTTGTGCATTCTTTCCACGGTCGTGTCGCTATCAAAGACATGATCGAGGCGCTGGGCGTGCCGCACACGGAGGTGGATTTGATCCTGGTCAATGGTGAGCCAGTGGACTTTTCCTACCTGGTCCAGGATGCGGATCGGGTCAGCGTTTACCCCGTTTTCGAAGTGCTCGATATTACCCCTATTCAACGGCTGCGACCTAGGCCACTCCGGGTCGTCCGCTTCGTGCTTGACACCCATCTGGGGAGGTTAGCGGCATATCTGCGAATGCTGGGATTCGATACGCTATATCATAATCACTACCAGGACGAGGAGCTGGCCCATCTTGCCCACGACGAACGCCGAGTGCTGCTGACGCGAGATCGCGGCCTGCTCAAGCGCAGCATAGTCACCCACGGCTATTGTGTGCGGGAGACCAATCCGCGCAAGCAGTTAGTCGAGGTGGTTCTGCACTTCGATCTGTTTCGACTCATCGAGCCATTCCGGCGCTGTACCCGCTGCAATGGCTTGCTGGCGGTCGTTAGCAAAGAAGAGATCATCGACCTGTTGCCGCCTGCGACCGCCCGCTATTTCGATGACTTCCGCCGCTGCCAGCAATGCGGGCGCATTTACTGGAAGGGTTCCCACTATGCGCGCATGGTTCGGTTGGTCGAGTATGTCCTGGCACACAACCCAACAGGCGATCCTTGATCGGTGGCCTGTCGTGGGGGCAGGTCGTGTGGCACCGCAAACCAGCTTGGCTCATGGCTCTGAGCGGGGTTGCAGCGTGCTACGCCCAATGGCGAAATACACGGACTGCCCCGCGCCTCACTGGTTTTAGGTGATCACACCGAGTTCCTTGCCAACCTTCTCAAAGGCAGCCAGACCTCGCTCCAGGTCGTCAAGGGTATGGGCCGCAGTATTCATCACACGGATGCGCGCCTTGCCCTTCGGCACAGTAGGGTAGCCAATTGCCATCGCAAAGACGCCCTCCTCGAAGAGGCGGCGGCTGAATTGCTGGGCCAGCAGGGCCTCGCCCAGCATCACGGGGATGATGGGTGTCTGGGTATGGCCGGTGTCGAATCCGAGCTGCTGCATCCCCCGCTTGAACGTCTCAGCGTTCCTCCACAGCCGATCCACTTGCTCGGTGCTCGTTTCGAGCAGATCCACCGCCGCCAGGCAGGCTGCTACATCGGGAACGGTCATCGCCGAGGAAAATAGGAAGGGTCGCCCACGCTGACGCAACCAATCTACGATCACCTGCCTGCCGGCCACGACACCCCCCATCACCCCGAACGCCTTAGACAGGGTCCCTACTTCGATATCCACTCTGCCATGTAGGCCAAAGTGATCGACAATGCCGCGCCCACCGCGCCCCAGCACCCCCTCACCATGTGCATCGTCCACCATCAGCAGGAAGCCAAACTCGTCTGCCACCTGGCATAGCTCCGGCAGAGGGGCGACGTCGCCATCCATGCTGAACACACCATCGGTGACAATCAGCGCCCTGCCTTCCACCGAGGTTTCGACGATCTTGCGGCGGAGGTCTGCCGGATCGTTATGCTCATACGCCACTATCTGCGCTCCAGAGAGGCGGCAGCCGTCAATGATACTGGCGTGGTTGAGTCGATCAGAGAAGATCACATCCCCCTTGCCAACCAGCGCCGGGATGGTGGCCAGGTTGGCGTTGAACCCACTCTGGAAGGTGATGGCTGCCTCTACGCCTTTGAAATCCGCCAGGCGTCTTTCAAGCAGCACGTGAAGCGTCATTGTTCCGGCAATAGTTCGTACCGCGCCCGGCCCGACGCCGTAGGTGTCAATGGCATCCTTAGCCGCCTGGCGCAGGGCGGGATGGTTTGCCAGGCCGAGATAATTGTTGGCGCAGAAGTTCAGCACACGCCGGCCTTCGATGGTCACCCAACCATCCATAGGACTTTCAATAGTGCGGATGTGAGCGAACAGCCCCTGCTCCCGGAGAGAGATCAGTTCCTGCTCGATCCAGCTCATCTTGGAGGTCATTGTAGCCATCCTGGGTTCTGCTCCTCAGCTAAATGTGGGTCATAAGGCGAGATTACCACCAACCGATATAAGGGTACACGGGAGTAAGGACAATCGGTTGCGTTGGCGATAGGTCTCGGGAATAAAACGGCAGCGTGCCTTTCATTGCGTTTGCGCGGGATGGTGACACGAGTACCCCATCTTCTTAAGAAACAGGCGAAACCGGCAACTGCTATACCCCCTGTCACCCACCAACCGTTGGGGTCGGCTCGAGGTCGCCCGCGGCTGGCACGTTTCACTCCGCCCTGGTCAAGCAGTTGTTCAGCGGCAGTGACCTCATGGCGCTGGGGGAGAGTGAACACGAAAGCCATCAGCCCACCTTCGACCACTTCCCATAGCGCTCCGGCAAGTCTCGCCACGGCGTCCCTCTGCGCAATCCATCCTATCCGGTTTACCATCGTCCGATGGCCATGCGCTGAACGGCCTGCCCTCGCTTTCTGCAGTGGCAATGATGGCCTCAATCGCTCCCCTTGCTCATCGCTCAGTTCATGTCGTCGGCTTATGCAAGCCAGTATAATGCCTTCTTATTGAGTTTGCACACACGCCTCAGCTAAATGGTTGAGACGCGGCTGCAACGGGCGCAGAGCGTGTAGGCATCACACCGCTCAAAGGGCAAATTAGGATAATCCGTTCGACCCGCACTAAGGCGATGAGGTGAGGAAAGTCCGCCCCGGCAGTGGTGATGACCGCTCACTGCGCCGGGTGGATGCAATTGACTTCCTACATCTGTGCTTCTAGGCAATCCCGGTGTTGCGTGTTCTGCCGGCAGTCAGTATGATGGTGGAAGGAAGCAGTGATGGCTGCCCTGCCCGTCCGCAAATCTGCGAGCCGGGTCGCCAGGAGACCGAGATGAAGAAGTGCCCCAATTGCCAGCACGACAATGAGGATGAGGCGATGGTATGTGACTCGTGCGGGCACAACCTGTGGGATACCATCACCGATGAAACTGTGATCCAGAAGCTGCCGGAGGGATTCCCTAGAACCCAGATCAAGTCTGGCTGGGGAACTTCCACATTCGAGCCGCAGCATCAGGTCATCATCCACATCCGGGGCCATCCCGACCCGATCTTCGTCAGGCCCGGCAACAGCGAGCTTCTGCTGGGTCGGCAGCAAGGCCCTAACCGACTCGACCTGACCCCTTTCAACGCCCTGGAGAAGGGTGTATCCCGGACTCACGCCGCGCTGCGGCGGGGCGACGAGATGCTGTTCATCGTAGACATGGATAGCACCAATGGAACCTTCCTAAACGAGCAGCCCCTCACGCCGCACCAACCGCGCGTCGTGCGCAGCGGGGATGAGATACGCCTGGGTCAGCTCGTGTTACATGTCTACTTCACCGGTGGTTGACTCCCAACATACGTGTTCTGCCCCTCGCTATGCGCCTGATCACGATCAACGGATTGCAAACAGCCTACTACATCGGCGGCACAGGTCAGCGCGGCATTTTGCTTGTGCATGGCTGGGCCTCGTCGGGTCGGATGTGGCTGCGTCATATGTGGGCATTGCGGCATGACTATCGTCTGCTGGCGCTCGATCTGCCCGGCTTTGGCGATTCCCAACCGCTCGAGACGGAGAGCTGCACGATTGAGCAGTATGCCGATCACGCTGCGGCGCTATGCGAGGCGCTGGGAATCCGGCCCTATGCGGCGGTGGGACACTCGATGGGGGGGCGGATTGTGCTCGACCTGGCACGGCGCTACCCGGACCTAGTTGAGCGGGTCGTTGCCATCTCCCCAGCAGTAACGGGCAGGCTGGGCTTCAACCTGGATGTGTTCCTGTTAGGCCCAATGGGGCGGGCACTTAAAGGGATCACACGGAAGGTGTGGCCGGTAGCGACCGCGGGCGCAATGAGTATGTATCTAGCTCCGCGCTATCTGGGCAGTGAGGCGGTCCAGCGGACCGCCAGCGATCTACGCCGGGCAAGCTGGGGGGCGGTGATGGGCAGCCTGCGGGCACTGGTCGATTATGACTACTCGCACCATTTGCCGGAGATCAAGCAGCCGACGCTGGTGATCTGCGGGGCACGCGACTATACCATTCCGCCCGGCGACTCGCGGCTAGCGGCAGCAGCGCTTCCCCACGCACAGTTGCTGATGCTGGATCATGTGCACCACCAGCCGACAGACGAGTGCCCCGACGTGTTCCTGGACGCGCTGCGATTGTTTCTAGCTGAGAACGGCCATGAGAACGGGCGCTCCACTGAGGCGCACCAATGAGTGAGACGAAGCTGTGGCGCCTGTTTATCGCGCTGGAGCTGCCACTCGCCCTACTGGAAGCCATCGCCCGGGCACAGGACAAGCTCAAACGTACCTTCCCGCCGCGTGCTGCCCGATGGGTCGATCCGTATGGAATCCATCTGACTCTGAAATTCCTGGGTGATGTGCCCGTTGATCAGATCGGGGCGATCAAGGCGGGCATGGCGAAGGCCGCGCAAGGTCAGAGGACCTTCCGGCTGGCTGTCAAGGGGTTAGGGTGTTTCCCCAACATCCGGCAGCCACGAGTGGTGTGGGCTGGATTAGCAGGCGATTTGGATGCACTGGCGGCTCTTCAAGCGAGCATTGAGACGCACATGGCGGCCCTCGGATACCCGACGGAGGAGCGCGGATTTAACCCTCACCTGACATTGGCGCGTGTGGGACGGAATGCTTCCCGTGAGGAGATCGCTGCGCTGGTCGAGGCAGCGCGGAAAACAACGGTTGGCACATTGGGACGCTGGCAGGTCGAAGGGATGAGTCTGATGCGGAGCCAGCTCAGGCCGGCGGGGGCCATCTATACACAGGTCGGTGAGGTGAAGCTGGAGCCTGGACATGAATAACGGGAGGGAAGACGCACCACCGCTGCTGCTCGACGCAATGCTGGGGCGATTGGCGCGATGGCTGCGGCTGATGGGCTACGACGCGGCGTATCTGGCAAACACCGATGACGTGGAAGTGGTGCGGAAGGCGCGGATCGAATCACGACTGATCGTGACCCGTGACCGGGGCCTAGTCGCGCGGCGGGGTGTAGCAGCGGTACTGATCGACAGCCAATTACTCGATGATCAGATCGATGAGGTGGTCAAACAAGTTGGTCCGCCCCACGAGCCGATTGTGCCGCGCTGTGCAGTGTGCAATACACCGCTGGAAGCGCTGACCCGTGACGCGGCCCAAGGGCGTGTTCCACCCTACATCTGGCGCACTCAGGAAGGGTTTAGCGCGTGCCCTGGCTGCCACCGGGTGTACTGGCACGGCACGCACTGGGCAGCGATTCAAGGCCGGCTGAGCCGCAGCAACGGGGGCGGAGCGGTGGATCAAGGTTGAAGAGCATGTAATGGGCGTGCTACAATCGGGCCTCAGAGGGGGGAACCATTACTGTCGTGGAGAGTCTGGCTATCGATACTATCAACCTGGCCCGCGAGATCGCCGACCTGATCGCGGATAAGAAGGGAGATAACATTGTCCTACTCGACATCCGCCAGCTAACCCTGATTGCTGATTTCTTCGTGATTTGCAGCGCGGGCAGCGAACGTCAGCTCAAAGCGATCGTGGAAGGGGTGACGGAGGAGGTCAAGAAGCGGCATGGCCTGCTAGCGCACCATGTCGAGGGTGAGGCACACACCGGCTGGGTGTTGATCGACTATGGGGACATCATTGTTCATGCTTTCGCTCCTGACACGCGCGCCTATTACAACCTGGAAGGCTTCTGGCGCGATGCGGCGGTGCTATTGAAGATGCAGTAGGCACGGCCCAGCAGAAGAACACAGCCCCGATCCGGGGCTGATTTGCTGTATCCCACGCTTTGACCGCCACGTTGAAGAGAAGTAGGATCATCCTGGACAGACACCAATCCAGGTGGGTTCTAGTGCTGTCAACAAGGGAGCAGGTTATGGACTGGCAGAGCGAAGCGGGCTTTGCGGAATTGCAGGCGCTGGTTGAAGAACCCCGGCTGGGGCTGGTGACAGCGCTTGATGGAACGATTTGCCCGGTAGCGGATGATCTGGACAGTGTGCGTGTGTCTCCCCGCTGTCGATCGTTGCTGGAGGGATTATCTGCGCAGCTTCCGCTGGTGGGGGTGATCTCCGCCCGGCCCGCCAGCGACATCCGGCTGCGGGTTGGGCTACCCAACTTGGTCTATGTTGGGAACAGAGGGTTGGAGGTGTGGCAAGCAGGGCGGATGGAGGTTGCGCCAGAGGCAGCAGCCTTCCGGCAGGCCCTCGAAGCTGCCATTAGCGCTCTGTACTCGCACGCGCAGCTTGACCCCCGGCTGCACCTCGAAGACGCAGGCTCGGCGATAATGGTGCATTACTATCGTAGCAGCAACATCGTCGAGTTGCGTTCTCTGATCCAGGAGATTGCCGACCAGCAGGGCCTGCGTGTCTTTGAGGGAAGCACCTCTTTTGAACTTCGCCCGCCGATGTTGGTTGACAAAGGCACAGCGTTGGTCAGGCTGGCGGAGAAATACAGCCTGTCTGCTGTGATATACGCAGGCGATGATATGGCGGACGTGGATGCCTTCCGCGCAATCCGCGACCTACGCAATACAGGCACGACTCGCGGGTTGGCAATCGGTGTGGTAGCTCCCATGATGCCCGACGCTGTGCGCCAGCAGGCTGATTTGCTCGTCGAAGGAGTCCCCGGCTTTGAGGCGTTGTTGGGATGGCTGCTGGAGGCGCGCAGTCGGTGGATCCGAATGCGTGAGCAAACGAAGGCCAGGCAACGCGCGGGTTGAGGACTCACAGACATCCCTTACTCACTAGGAGAGCAGCATCATGGCGTTTGAATTCGTCGCGACCGAAACCCATGGGCGGGTGGGGCTGGTACGGCTGAACCGCCCGCAGGCGCTCAACGCGCTGAGCACAGGTCTCATGCAGGAGCTGAGCGATGCACTGGCCGCCTGGGACGCCGATCCGGCCATCGGCGCCATGGTGGTGACGGGAAGTGATCGGGTCTTCGCCGCCGGGGCTGATATCAAGGAGATGGCTGACGCTTCGGCAGTGGATATGCTGACTAGCGATCACATCGGCGGCTGGGATCGCGTCAGCCAGATGCGCAAACCCCTGATCGCCGCCGTATCAGGCTTCGCGTTGGGTGGCGGCTGCGAACTGGCGATGATGTGTGACATCATCATCGCCAGTGAGACAGCGATCTTCGGCCAGCCGGAGATCAATCTGGGCGTGATACCGGGCGCGGGCGGCACACAACGATTGGTTCGAGCCATCGGCAAATCACTGGCGATGGAAATGGTGCTCAACGACCGCCGACTGACGGCTCAGGAAGCGCTCCAGGCGGGGCTGGTCAGCCGCGTGTATCCGGTTGAGGTGTATCTTCAGGAGGCACTGCGCATCGCAGGCGAAATCGCCGACCGTGCTCCTCTTGCGCTGCGGCTGGCAAAGGAGGCAGTGAACAAAGCATTTGAGGTGAATCTCTCGCAGGGGCTGGTCTTTGAACGGCGCAGCTTCTACTACCTGTTCGCCAGTGAGGATCAGAAGGAAGGGATGGACGCTTTCACCAACAAGCGCAAGCCGGAGTGGAAGGGGCGATAGGGAAAGGGCAGGCCCAAGCAGGAAAAGGGCCGCTTCGGCTCACCAGTGGCGCTAAGGGAGTGGCTGCCTGCTTTAGAGCCTTCCTTCGGGCTGATCAGACGGCCAGAGGGAGCCTATCCGAGATTAACTAGGATGTCATCTCCTTCAACCCTGACCTCGTACCATTGCACGGGCGTGATGGCCGGAAAGCTGAGCACCCTGCCGTCGCGGATGTCGAATCGCGCTCCATGGCGTGGGCATTCGATCTCGTAACCGTCCAGTTCGCCTTCGGCAACCGGCCCGCCGTCATGGGTGCATACGTCTTCGATGCAGTAATACTGACCACCAACATTGAACACCGCCACAAACAGCCCGTCAACCTCGCTGATGAGCCTGGCGCCTGGCGGCACGTCTTTAACTTTTGCGACTTTAACGAACCTCGGCATAGTGCCTCTGCCTGATAAGATAATGTAGGAACTTGGCTGAAAAAGGCGCTATTCCTCCTCGCCCGGCCACTCATGCATACCGTACGCCCCCGCTTTGAGCACCTTCAGCGAGAGTAGCGCACACTTCAAGCGCACCGGCCCTAGCTCGATGCCCAGCATATCCAGGATATCCTCTTTGCCAATGGCGCGAAGCTCATCCAACGTCTTACCCACCAAACTCTCATACAGCATAGACGCCGATGCCTGGCTGATCGCGCATCCCTCACCATCCCAGCCAACATCCTGGACACGGTTATTCTCATCAAGCCGGATGGTCAGGTGCAGGTGATCCCCGCACACGGGGTTATCCTCGGCATAGTCAATGTCTGCTGGATGCAGCAGCCCCTTCTTACGAGGATTATGGTAGTGATCCAAGATCAGCTCGCGGTAAAGATCGTCCATCTGCGATCCTTTTGGGTGGGATATAGGAACATCAGAAAGCAAGAGTTTCTTTGACCTTATACAGCGCCTCGATCAGGCGATCCACTTCCTCGAAGGTATTGTACAGGTAAAAGCTGGCTCGTGCTGAAGACGCGATCTGGTAGCGTTGATGCAGTGGCATGGCACAGTGATGCCCCGCTCGCACTGCGATCCCCGCGTGGTCGAGAATCTGCGCCACATCGTGCGCGTGAATATCGCGCAGCACCATCGCTGCCACTCCGCCCTTTTCCCTGGGGTCGGCAGGGCCGAGTACACGCACACCGGGCACTTCGGCCAATCGTTCCAGCGCATAGGAAGTGATCGCCAGCTCGTGTTGGTGGATATTCTCCGTGCCAATCCGGGTCAGATAGTCCACCGCCACGCCCAGCCCAATCGCCTCCGCGATGGCTGGTGTGCCTGCCTCGAACTTCCACGGGAGTTCATTCCACTGTGAGCCAGATAGCTCGACACGCCTGATCATGTCACCACCACCCAGGAAAGGGGGCATCGCTTCCAGAAGCGCCCGCCTGCCGTACAGCACGCCAATGCCGGTCGGCCCCAGCATCTTATGGCTGGAAAAGGCAAAGAAGTCGCAGTCCAGCGCCTGCACGTCGACGGGAAGATGAGGAGCGCTCTGTGCACCATCCACCAGCACCAGCGCGCCAGCGGCATGGGCCGCCTCAGCGATCTCACGTACGGGGTTGATCGTCCCCAGCACATTGGATACGTGCATCACTGCCACCAGCTTCACCCGCCCGTCGAGCATGGCGTGGAGGGCTGGCATATCCAGTCTGCCGTCGTCGGTGAGGGGCACAAAGCGCAGTTCGAAGCCAATCTGCTCGGCCAACATCTGCCAGGGCACGATGTTGGAATGGTGCTCCATTTCCGTCGAGAGCACCACATCGCCTGGCTTGAGGTTCGCTCGGCCCCAGGCTTGCGCTACCAGGTTGATGCTCTCGGTTGTGCCACGTGTGTAGATGATCTCGCGCGAGGAGGCGGCGTTGATGAAGCGGGCGATCTTCTTGCGGGCGCCCTCATAAGCATCGGTGGCTTCCTCGCTCAGCTTATGTAATCCGCGATGCACGTTGGCATTGTAGCGTCGATAGTATTCATCCATCGCTTCAATGACAGCTACAGGCTTTTGTGAGGTGGCCGCGTTGTCGAAGTACACCAGCGGCACACCGGGGCGCACCTCCTGATGCAGAATCGGGAAGTCAGCCCGGATGGACTCTACGTTGAGGGGTGTTCTGAAATCGCGCATTGATGATGGCCTCCTGGGCCAGACTTCGGGCGCCTGATAAGGCGTGGTCAGCCCCTGCCAGCGTACTGATTATCTGTGCCTTGCTTCCCATCCTTCTGCTGCCACACGACGACGGCAGCGGCGATCATCCCCACCAGCGCGAGAAGGCTCACTACGCCACCGATCCAGTAAATCGAAGGGCGGTAAACCCACTCCACCGTATGTTCTCCAGCGGGCACGCAGGTCGCGCGCACAGCGGCATAGGCCGTCAGAATCGCGGCTGGCTGCCCGTCAACCGTCACCCGCCAACCGGGGTAGATGGTCTCACTCAGCACCAGCAGCGCGGGCGAGGCGCTGCGGGTTTCGATCCGCCAGTAGCCATCCCGCGCCTCCACGATCTCCGCACCATTTGGGGTGCTCGTCCGAGGCCCGATCTCGCAGGGCGGTGGGGCGCTCAAGATCGCGGTTGTGGCGGGGTCAAAGTCCGGGTCATTCACCCGCGCTATCGCTGTACTGGGAGAGGGGATCACCTCCACTGAATAGACCAAGCGGGCCAGGTCAAGGACGCGATCGCGGCGATATACCCAGGCCGAACCATTGTGCTCGATGAGCACCAGAGGATGTTCGCCCTCGGTGAAGCCCAGCGGCGCGCCCGCCACCACATACTCGACGCCCAGCACGTCGTAGGCCGCTGAACGGGGGTCAGGGCTTCCGACGATGAAATCGGCGATAGCTTTGACCCGAATAGGATTGTATCCCATGACGGTCCGCTTCTCGACCAAACTGGCGCTGTTTATATCGTAGGGCTGCGTACCCTCTCCCAACCATAGCAGGATGCGCCCACTGTCACGTCCCACCGCAGGTAGTGCATCCTGCCAGATCGGCGTTGGAGGGATGGGCTGTAACTGGATCAGCCGTTGGCCGGAGCTCCATAGATCGGCGATCAACAGAATGGAGAGACCTGCTGCCAGCGCTCGCCTTCGCCAGGGCCGCGTGGGCTGCGTCATCAGGTAGGCTCCAATCAACACACTACTGGCCCCCAACACTCCCAGGCCCCATGCCCAGCTGCGCGCCTGATACAACAACCGCGAGGCCGCTTCTCCCTGGATGTGCGAGGCTAGGATGAGCATCCCTGCCGGTACACCGCTGCCTACTATGAGCAGCACTATAACCCATCGGCCAGCGCGGCGGAGCATAGGGCGTATATCGTCAAGTGGGGCCGTTGCCCAAGTCGACAATGCGTCGCTGAGCAGTAGGCAAACCCCGAACAAGGTCACAAAAGCAGCCCGGCCCGGTGCGCGGGCCGCTCGAAAAGGCGGTATAGCAGCATACAATATGGGGTACAGGAACCCATAGCTGCCCAGCGCGATCAGCAGGCCCAGCGCGATCAGCCCCAGGCAAAACGCGGTCAGGCGGGTGGGTTTGTGCAGGGCCAGGATCAGCCCCGGCACAACCAGCGTGCCTGTGTAGTAGGTAAGCTCCTCGAAGTTGTCGGCCCCCCAGTAGCCCACTCTCACCGGCTCACCGTAATAATGTGGCAGGATCAGCGCGATCCATTGAGATGGTGGCATCGACCACTGGAATGAGCCATCCGCTAGCTGACCCGCTGCATGTTCAGATGCCTTGATCAGTTCGAGGAATGGGATCATCTGGACAGCACACAGCATCAAGCCAGCCAGCAGGCTCAGAGCGAACTGGTACGTAACCCAGCGCCAGGCTTTACCCGACCAACCCAGGTAAATGGTGAACGCTAGCCACAGAAGCCCCACATAGATGAGCGAGGTCGGGTGCCCGGCCAGAGCAGCCAGGCCGAATGGAACGCCAGCCAGAATGGCAGAAGCTCGCGTTTTTCGGTAGGTGCTCCAGGCTGCTGCCCACAGCAGCCATGGAGTCCAGGCATAGGTTGCGATCAGGGTGATATGGCCGGCCCATAGCCGTGCCGCCACAAATCCGTTGAAGCAGAACGCCAGCGCTGCGATCAGCGCTGCCGGCCAGCTCCGGGTCAGGAAGTGCCCCAGTAGCAACATCCCAACGCCAGCCAACCACACCGCTGCCACCGCGTACAGGCCGATAGCGAGGTTAACCGGCAAGATAAACGAGAGCCACGTCACCGGGTAGAAAAAGGCGGCCTGCGGATTGCTCAGATACGGGGTTCCAGCGAACTGATACGGTTCCCATAAAGGGAGGTGGCCTGCCCGAACCGCCTGCCGGGCGAAGGTGAACCAGGGATAAAATGCGCCGCGCACGTCATGGCCACCTAGCACTGCATCAGGCGGTGGGAGCGCTGCCCGCCCCATCAAGATCAGGGTCAGAGTCAGCAACAGAAGAGCCATCCACCTGCCGGGGCGGTGGGCAAGATTGGTCAGGAATTGCATGGCAGGAGCCGCACGGACAGCCTGGCTGTTCACAAGAGGGCGCGCTCCTTCCAGAGAATCCAGGTCGCCGATCCAGACAGAATCAATGCGGCTAGGCTCACCCCGGCGCCAATCCAGTAGATCGAGGGCCGATATACCCACTCGACAACATGAGTCCCCGCAGGCACACACACCGCACGGATCACGGTATAGGCAGTCAGGGATGTGGCAGGCTGACCATCCACTGCCACCTGCCAGCCAGGGTAAGCCGTCTCGCTCAGCACCAGCAATGCGGGTGTGGTGCTGCGGGTTCCGATCCGCCAGTGTCCGTCGCGCGCCTCCAGAATCTGTGCCGCGCTGGGTGTGCCTGGAATAGGGCCGATCTCACAAGGAGGTGGTTCACTCAGAATAGCGGTCGCCGCTGGATCGAAGTCCGGTTCGTGAACTCGCGCCGTCGCTACGTCTGTTGAGCCAATGGCCTCAACCGAGTACACCAACCGGGCGATATCCAGCACCCGCCCGCGCCGATATATCCAAGCCGATCCAGTACTACCAACCAGAGTCAGTGGGCGTTCCCCTCGCGTATATTCATCCAGCGGCACGCCAGCCACCACATACTCGACGCCGAGCACGTCGTAGGCAGTCGAGCGGGGATCGGGCACAGACGCGGCAAAAGCCTGATTGGCGGCGATCTCCAGTGCATTGTAGCCGAAGACGCTTCTCAAGCCGACCTGTGCTGCACCGTTCTGATCGAAGATAGACAGGCCCCAGGGCAATACACGGCTGTGCGTCTGACCGATGATCCGTTGCGCATCAAGCCACAGGGCAGAGGGCGTAACCGGTTCGACGCGCACGAACTTGTAACCGAATGTCCACAGATCAGCCAGGAGGAGCGCCGCCAGGCCCCAACCCACCACCGCGCGCGGCCCCGCTTCCGCAGACACATAGCGCATCAGCAGCACCCCGCCCATGCCCAGCCAGGTCGTGGCCAAAGCCCAACCACCGACCTGATGCCACAGACGCCCACTTGTCTCGGTGGGGTGGATCGCGGAGAAAGCCGCGCCAGTGGCTGCTAGCCCAGCTACACCGATCAGCGCCCCGATGATTATCGTGCCACGTAGAAAGCCGCCCGCCCTCTCGCGCTCTTCCCTATCGAGACGTTCCCAGGCGGAGATGGTCTCCCCAAGCAGAGCGCTTGCACCGAAGGTGAATAGGAAAGCGGCCCGCCCCGGTGCGCGAAGCAGCCTGAATGGCAACAGCCAATCGTACAGGAGGCGATACAGGAAACCGTAGCTCCCTAGCGCCGCTAGCACTCCGAAGGCCATCAGCCCGATGTAGAGCCAGGTTGAGCGAGTGGGTTCGCGCAATGCCAGAGCCAGCCCCAGCAGCGGCAACACACCCACGTAGTAGGTCAGCTCCTCGAAGTTCGGCACGCTCCAGTAGCCTGCCCGCATCGGCTCGCCGAAGAACTCCGGGATGATCAGCGTGATCAGGTGTGCGGGTGGCATGGAGTAGGCTGTCGCGAACTCGAAGTTCGGGGCCGCCGCCCGCGAAGATACCCGGCTGAACTCCGCAAAGGGAAGACTCTGGACGCCGCTGAGCGCCAGCCCGACAACTAAGGCGATACCGACCTGTCGCGTGATAGACAGCCACCAGCGGGCAGGGCCGGAAGATTGTTCGCCCCTGCCCGTTAGCCCTAGATAGATTATGCAGGCCGCCCACGCGATCCCAATGTAGATCAATGACGCGGTATGCCCTGCCAGGATCGCCAGTCCTAACGGAATGCCTGCCACTACTGCCGCGGCCATATCCCCGCGTCGGATGCTCCAAACAGTCCCCGAAAGCAGCCAGGGCAGCCAGGCGGTGGTGGCAATCAGCCCCAGATGTCCGGCGTATACTCTAGCAGCAAAGAAACCGCTGAAGGCAAAAGCCAGCCCCGCCAGCCCTGCACCTGTCTGGCTTCCACCCATGCTCCATACCCACAACAGCATTCCCACACCCGCGATCCACAAGTGCAGGGCTACGAACAGGCTGATGCCGATCCGCGGCGGTAGCAATATCGCCAGCCAGGTTGGGGGATAGAAGAACGCCACCTGCGGGTTCGCCAGGAACGGATAGCCGCTGAACTGCCCAGCATCCCATAACGGCAGCCTCCCAGCACGGGTCGCCTCGCCTGCTGCTTCCCACCAGGGGTAGAATAGTCCTCGCACGTCCAGCCCGCCCAGCGCATGGCCTGCCGGCGGGATCAGCGCGCGGCCCAGGAAAAGCAGGCTGAGGATCAACAGAAGGGCGACCCCTACTCGTCGGGGTGCGCGTCTCACGTTGCGCCACCCTCCTGATGGTTCCGTACGGCTTGCCGCAGAGCTTCGAGCGCCAGCGTGGCGCAGGTGACGCGCTGGATAACCAGATCGCGGCCCAGGGCGTCGATTAGAGTATCCTGGTCCATCGCCAGCACATCGGTCAGCGATCTGCCGAGAGCTAAGCCAGTGAAGACTGAGGCAGCCGCCTGACTGATGGTGCAGCCCTGCCCGTCGAAGCGGATCGCCTCAATCCAGCCTTTGCTGTCCAGTCGGGCGGTGATGCGGATCACGTCTCCGCAGCCAGGGTTGAAGCTCTCGCCGTGCAGGGTCGGGTCAGGGAGCACGCCGCGGTTACGGGGACGCTCGTAATGATCAAGAATGAGATCGAGCGACGCTTGGCGATCCATATTCTCTTCGCCTCTTCCTCACTGACCGGAGGTAAGATGACGCAAAACAGCCCGCCAGCCTATTCTACTGCCGGGCCTGCTATTCTGACCACATCCCCTACCCTAGCTGGGATGTCGCGGGGTCACGCCTCATCAAGGTTGGCCTCGATAGA
Source organism: Anaerolineae bacterium (assembly GCA_034434995.1). Taxonomy (GTDB): domain Bacteria; phylum Chloroflexota; class Anaerolineae; order Aggregatilineales; family UBA3940; genus DAOTYF01. The sequence continues at coordinate 4,320 of DAOTYF010000161.1, read as the reverse complement.
GGCAGCCAGCCTAGCCCGGACCTCCTCAAATGGGATGCGCTGCATCACTGGATCGAAGAAGCCATGCACAATCAGCCTGATCGCCTCCGGGCGTGGGATGCCGCGCGACATTAGGTAGAAGACCTCTGTCTCATCTACACGACCGACGGTGGCTGCATGCGTGCAGCGTACATCGTCAGCCTTGATCTCCAACCCCGGGATGCTATCAGCGCGGGCGTCTCGATCCAGCAACAGGTTGCGGTTAGCCTGGAAGCCATCGGTCTTCTGAGCGCCGGGATCGACCACGATCATCCCCTGCCACACCGAGCGGCTGTGGCCGCGCAGCGCGCCCTTGAACAGCAGATCACTCGTGGTGTGCAAAGCATGGTGATTCTGCTGTGTGTCGAGGTCAATGTGCTGACGACCATGGGGGAAGTACAACCCCGACAGCCGTCCCCAGGAGCCATCGCCATCTAAATCGAGGGTCATGAATAGCTTGGTGAGCCGCGTGCCCATCTCTCCGGCCACCCAGTCGAGCCGCCCGTTACGCCCAACGCGCCCGCGTTGATGGCCGAAGTTGAAGGTATGTTTGCCCCAGTTCTGCAAGGCGACGTAACGTAGATTGGCCCCCTCACCGACAGCCAGTTCCGTCGCGCCGAGATGCAGTGTTTGGCCCTCCAATGTGGGAGAGGCGCACTCATGCAGATAGGTAGCGCTGGAGTCAGCTTCCAGCACCACTAGGATGTGAGTCCCAGTCATCTCGCCGTGCGGCACATACTCGACACTGTGTAGCGGCAGATCAACATGAACACCACGCGGGATGTAGGCGAATACGCCATGTGTCCACAGCGCCGCATGCAATGCCGCGATCTTGTCCTCGTCGTGCGGGACGATCTCGGTCATCAGGTACTTTCTGACAAGGTCGGGGTGCTCACGCGCAGCGGTAGCGAGGTCATTAAAGATCACCCCCTGGCGGGATAGCTCCTCGGACATCTCGCGGTGCACCAGCCGCCCGCCGGCGAAGACCAGCAGCCCACCCTGTCGGTCGCCGATCAGCGGGGCGTATAAGCCAGCGGGCACATCGCGCAACGAACCTCCGTCAGAGGGAAGCTGCATCGCCTCATCCCAGTGCAGGGCACGGATGTCGGTGCGCCGCCAGGGTTCGTCGCTGAGGGTGGGCATGGGCAACGCCTCAGCGATGCGCCATGCTTCGAGCCGCTTCTCACGCAGCCACCCCGGATCGCCCAGACGTTCCGAGAGAGCGATCACGTCGTCTTCCGTCAAAGGGATCGTTGCTTCCCTAAGAGCCTCTCGCCTTCCCAACGATTTCGCCTCCGCTGAGGTGTGAGTCACACAATTTTATCTAAAGCTAAAGGACGAGGCCATGCCTCGCCCTTCGCGCCGATGCGGATCAGCCAATGGAGCCTTCCATCTGAAGCTGGATCAGGCGATTCAGTTCCAGGGCATATTCCATCGGCAGCTCTTTGACTAGCGGCTCGACGAAGCCATTGACGACCATCGCATTGGCCTGCTCTTCGTTAAGCCCCCGGCTCATCAGGTAGAAGAGCTGTTCCTCGCCAACCCTGCTGACAGTGGCCTCGTGGCCGATGGTCACATCCTGCTCATCGATCTCGATGTAGGGGTAGGTATCCGAGCGGCTCTTGTCGTCCAGCAGCAGCGCGTCACAAACGACATTACTCCTGGACCCCCACGCACCCTCATGGACTTTCAGCAGGCCGCGATAACTGGCCCGTCCCCCGCCCATGCTGATCGACTTGCTGGTAATCTTGCTAGTGGTGTGCGGTGCGCCATGCACTACTTTGCCGCCCGCGTCCTGAACCTGCCCCCTGCCTGCGAAGGCGATGCTCAAGATTTCACCATGTGCCCCTGGCTCGACCATGTAGACCGCCGGGTACTTCATCGTGACCTTGGAGCCTAAATTGGCATCCACCCATTCCATCGTCGCGTCACGGTAAGCCACGGAGCGCTTGGTCACCAAGTTGTAGACGTTGTTTGACCAGTTCTGAATAGTTGTGTAGCGGCAGCGCGCACCGGGCTTGACGATGATTTCAACCACCGCGCTGTGCAGGCTATCGCTGGAGTAGATAGGCGCAGTGCATCCCTCGACATAATGAACGAAAGCACCCTCATCCACGATAATCAGCGTCCGCTCGAACTGGCCCATGTTCTGGGTATTGATGCGGAAGTATGCCTGAAGGGGCATCTCGACACGCACGCCCTTCGGGACGTAGATGAACGATCCACCCGACCACACCGCCGTGTTTAACGCCGCAAACTTGTTGTCGCCGTAGGGGATAACTGTCGAGAAATATTCTTTCACCAGGTCGGGATGGAGCCTCAAGCCATCGTCCATGCTCAGGAAGATGACGCCCTGGCGCTCCAGGTCTTCGCGCACCTTGTGATACACAACCTCACTTTCGTACTGCGCGCCGGCACCGGCCAAAAATCGACGTTCGGCTTCAGGGATGCCCAGCCTGTCAAAGGTCTCCTTGATCTCCGGTGGAACCTCATCCCAGTTGGCTGCGCCCTGGCTGGTGGCCCGGACAAAGTAGTAGATGTCGTCAAAGTCGATCCCGCTCAGGTCCGCACCCCAGGTGGGCATCGGACGTCTGAAGAAGTGTTCGAGCGCTTTGAGCCGTAGGTCTCGCATCCATTCTGGCTCTCCCTTCATCCAGGAGATCTCTTCCACAATGGCGCGATCCAACCCTTTGCGCGCCTTGAACACATAGTTCTCTGGCACGTGGAAGCCATATTTTTCCTGGTAGCCTGCTTTGATACCTTCGAGCTGCCTGGCGTCTTCGTTGGTCATCACTGCCTTCCCTTACCGCTGATGGAGTGCGCGGTGTGTTGCCTCAGGTTGCCGAGCGCGAATGGTTAGCCTTCATCCACCTTCTCGCGCAGCCAGTCGTAGCCCTGTTGCTCAAGATGGAGCGCGAGTTCCGCGCCGCCGCTCTGGACGATCCGGCCATCGAGCAGAATGTGGACAAACTGGGGCTTAATATAGTTGAGGATGCGTTGGTAGTGCGTGATCACCAGCACACCCATGCTTGGCCCAGCCAGTTTATTGACTCCCTCTGAAACAATCCGTAGTGCGTCAATATCTAGCCCAGAGTCGGTCTCGTCCAGCACCGCGATCTTGGGTTCCAACATCGCCATCTGGAGGATTTCTGCGCGCTTCTTCTCACCACCGGAGAAGCCCTCGTTGAGATAGCGCCCAGCGAAGTCATGGCTCATGTGCAGCAAGTCCATTTTCTCTTTGAGCGCCGCCCGGAATTCCGGGATGGGGATGCCTTTATCCTCGGGGTCGGCGGCCTTGCGGCGAGCGTTAATGGCCTGCCGCAGGAAGTTCGCCAAGGTCACACCGGAGATCACAACCGGGTACTGGAAGGCCAGGAACAGCCCAAGCTGGCTGCGCTGGTCGGCCTCTAAATCCAGCAGGTCAACACCGTCGAAGATGATCTGTCCGGCAGTAACTTCATAATCAGGATGACCCATTAGTGTATAGGCCAGCGTGCTCTTGCCAGAGCCATTTGGCCCCATCAGCGCGTGGATCTCACCCTGCCTGACGATCAGATCGACGCCCTTCAAAATAGGCCGGCCTTCCACGTTAACGTGAAGATTCCGGATCTCCAAAGCTGCAACCATTGGCCCAGTGCCTCCTGCGGGGTGGGTTAATGCGTTTAAAGAGTGCAAGTTTGCCATTTGAGGCGACCGGATTATAGCGTGCGGGGATCGTTAAGTCAATAAGGATGATATTTATCTTGATTATTTTGGCTGGCAGATCAGCCCTCCGCCATGCCTGAGCATGGGGAGCAGCATGGGTGCAGAATCGGATGCATACAACCCGCTGCGCGGTACCGATGCGTTGAGGTTGATGGAACGTACGACGGTCGACCAACTGGCGGAGCGGGCCGGGGTGAAAGCCATGGCCTCCGCAACAACACACCACACAACAACCAGAGCGCTTTTGTCAGTTCCGGTATCGCTGCTCAAACACCGCTTACACGTTTCGAAGGGATACGTTACTTGTTCTCATGCGTGCTGCCTCCCCCGGACTGGAAAGCCTGGGTCGGTCTGGCGACAAATTAGAGCAAATTAGTCGTGTGACATTCGTCATGTGCGGTAGTGACATCATGCGCTAACGCCAGTTTGTGAACGAATGTACAATCTGGCCAAACAATCTATTCGCTCATGCGCATAAATACTTGTCCCTAAATATGCAATCAGGCAACCATGAACCGGACACTTCTCCAGGAAATCACGGCCTTACACGCTGAAGTCTGCGCGGGCCTGGCTGACCCAACCCGCATCATGATCCTG
>DAOTYF010000160.1:0-8875 GCA_034434995.1 Anaerolineae bacterium | reverse complement strand
CTACCGTGACCGCTGATCCTAACTTCACTGGGGCGCAGGCCGAGTCTAACGTCATCCCTGCACGCATTGTGGGAGTGGAGGTAGAGGGGCAAACCAACGTTGGCACCACCGGGACAATTGACCAGCCATCGGAAAAGGCACGGGGCATCGTCTTATTCACCAATCTCATCCCCGACCAAGTGACTATTCCAGCAGGCACAGTTGTCCGAACGAGCGCAGCGCAGCCTGTTCGTTTCCTGACACTCACCGATGCCACGCTGCCTGGCTCCGTCGGCGAGACAGCCGAGGTTCCCATTGAAGCAATTGAGCCTGGCTACGAAGGGAACCTGCCAACGGGCCGGATCAACCAGATCGAGGGGCCGTTAGGCAGTCGGCTCGCTGTAGCGAACCCCGAGCCAACACGCGGTGGCGATGTGACAGTCGTGCCGGCTATCTCACCGCAGGACTACGACCGTGTGCGTACGCTACTCTTACAGGTGCTGCAACAGCGCGCCTTTGCCGCGATGCAGACCGATCCCTATATTGCCCTGTTGGACACGGAATTCATCCCCCTTGAGTCGTTGAGGGTCGTCCTGATCCACTCAGAGACTTACGATGGTTATATCGGCCAGGCGGCAAGCCAATTGAGCCTCACAATGCGGGTCACGGTACAGGGGATCGCAATTGATGAGCGGCGCGCGCGCGAGGCTGTATATACAGGATTGGCGGAGAAGGTCGGCGATGGCTTCGAAATACAGGCCGCCTCACTCGTCTTCCGGCGGGGTGAGGTAATCGGCATGGATGATCAGCAGCGTGTCACGTTCATCATGCAGGGAGCAGGCGATGTGTCGGCTGCCATCCGGCCCACTGAAGTGCGGCGGATGATACAGGGTAAGCCCATCAATGATGCTCTAGCTCAGCTCGACCGAGAGCTGGCGCTGGCAGAGCCACCCGCTGTCGAAATGTGGCCCCCCTTCTGGCCACTCATGCCCACCCTGGCGGGTCGGATTACCATTCGGGTCGCAGAGCAACCATGAAGGAGCCCCGCCGGATTATGGGAATCGATCACGGTGAGGCGCGGATCGGTGTTGCCTTGAGCGACGAACTGGGCCTATTCGCACAACCCTATACGATAATCCCACACCGAACCTACAAGGCTGACCTCTCTGCCCTCCAGGCGATCATCGCCGAACACCATATCGTCAAGGTCGTGGTTGGCCTGCCCACCGACTCGGATGGCCACATCGGCTCCCAGGCAAAGGCCGTGCTACGCTGGGCAAAGAAGCTGGCACAGAGTATTGGTTGCCCTGTTGCGCTATGGGATGAGAGCTACTCCTCCGCGGAAGCAGCCGCGATGATGGCAGACAGGGCGTTCAAGCGCCGCAAGAGGAAAGGTCAGCCAGCACATCTGGATGACCTAGCGGCGGCGATCATGCTTCAAGAGTACCTGGACGCCGGAGGTGCGGTAGATGAACCAGGGCAGCCGCTCGAGAACCTCACGGATAACCGCTAGGCAGCGTAAGAAGCGCTCAACGGGGCTACAGCTGGCCACGCGCTTCTTGGTGCTGTGTGTTGTGCTTGGTTTGCTAGGTATTGCAACGGCTATGGTCATCCGCAGTCTGAGCCAGCATGGCGCCAGCACGGCAGTCACCGTCGATCTCCCTGTCAACCCAGAGCTGAATCCGGTGGAGGCAGCAGCCCTCGGGGTTTATCTTTCGGCTAACCAGGAGGCTCTCCATACGGCCTTCGGAACGGATGCCACACCCGTTTCATTCGAGGTAAGCTCCGGCCAGAATGCCAGCCAGATCGCCGAGCAACTGGCCGCGCAGGGGTTGATCGGGGATGCAGCTCTATTTCGCAGTTACATGCGCTACTATGGGCTGGATCGTCAGATCGAAGCAGGAGTGTATCAGCTTGCAGCAACTATGACCATCCCTGAGATCGCACAGGCGCTGACCCATGCAACTCCTCCCGAGATCACCGTCCGCATCACCGAGGGTTGGCGGCGAGAGCAAATTGCTGACTTCCTGGATACGCAGGTCGGCCTGCCATTCACCGGCGTGGACTTTCTGGCCGCGACAGGTGTCGCCCCCTCCCTACCCCAGGGTACTGCCCTCACCGAAATGGGGCTGCCCCCCGCTGCCACGCTGGAGGGATTCCTCTTCCCAGATACTTATCAGCTCCCTGCTGATGCCACCGCTGCTGACCTAGTAGAGAGAATGTTGCAGAATTTCGACGCGAGAGTCACTCCCCAAATGCGGGCGGATTCAGAAGCGCGGAATCTCACTCTATTTGAAGTGGTCACATTGGCCTCGATTGTGGAGCGGGAGGCCATCATTGCAGAGGAACGCCCGGTGATCGCAAGCGTATATTTGAATCGCCTTGCTGCCGGCACCAAACTCGAAGCCGATCCGACCGTGCAGTATGCAATGGGCTACCACGCTGACTCAGGAGAATGGTGGAATCGGAGTCTTACCCAGGAAGACTACTACAGCGTCGACTCCCCCTACAACACTTACTTGTATCCAGGGTTGCCGCCAGGGCCGATCTCAAACCCGGGGCTGGATGCGATCCGAGCCGTGATTTATCCCGCAACAACGCCATTCTTCTACTTCCGCGCCGACTGCGACGGCAGTGGGCGACACCGCTTTGCCACGACATACGAAGAACACCTCAACAATGCGTGTCCCTAATTCGTGGCGACGCTTGAACTGCCCAATAGGGGCAATGGTCATTACTGCCATATTAGTAATGGGGTGCGTACAGGCGTCCCCACGCATCCTGAAGATCGGCCTCGTAGCGCCGTTCGAAGGGCGTTACCGCGAAATCGGGGGTGATGTCATCCCTGCAGCTCGGCTAGCCATACGCGAGTGGGCAACGCGCAGCCAACAGGCCGGGATCGCTATTGAACTGGTCGCTTATGACGACGCAGGCGATCCCAGCCAAGCAATTGACCAGGCTCGAAGGTTGGCCTCCGACCCGGATGTACAAGTGGTCATCGGGCACTGGCTCGACCAGACCACATTGGCTGCCCTGCCCATCTATGAAGAAGCAGGGTTGCCCCTGATCACATTCATGGAAGGGGAACCGGAGAGCGCGTCGGGCATATACAACCTTGCCCCCTCAAGAGATCGAGTGTGGACAGCCGCCGAAACGTGGGCGTCGCAGCAGGATCAGGCGGGTACGGCCACTCCGGTTGGCTGTGCGGACCTGGCCGCCAGGGCTGATGAGTTGGTCACCGAACGTGGGGTAGCCGCAGATGTGCCGATTCTCATCGGCTCCCTGTGTGGGCTGAACCAATTCTACAAGCTTACTGAGGGCAGAGCAGATGGGGTCTATTTCATGTCAGGATTTGCCCAGCCTGCTGATATGCTTGGTACACACTGGACGCCGGAGCAGGTCACGCAATTTGTTGCTGGATACTCAGAGGGAAGCCTGGGTAACCCACCTGGGCTTCTGGCAGCAGTCGCCTACGAGGCTACCTGGGTGGCCATTGAACAAGTCATGGCCTCACAAGGCATCGCCACGGGCCAGACGCCTGCCAGCGGTCTTCGCTTCGACACAACTGGGCGGCGCGTCGACGCGCCGATCTATCTTTACCGGTGGATGGATGGCCAACGCAGCCTAATTGCTGCGATCCAGTAGTGAGTGCCGTTCTCACCTGCTGCGCTCCATTGCAGATGCGATCAGGCTTTGTTTCAGATCCCATAGCTTCTGGGTCACAGAAACGTGGTAGATGTGCGGATTCACCAGCCGCTTCACGCCGGGATCGAGGCTATCCAGGTCCGCATCTCGGCGCTGGCGAATTACGTCCAGCGTTGGGAAATCATAGACCAATCTTCCCTCGTCCAAAATCAATTCTAGCAGCGGTTCCACCTGCGTGCATTGGATGGAGGGCAGAATGCGCTTTTTGGTATGGTCGGTAGGATGCCGCAACACAATCTCCCCCATTGAGCACGGGTCTTCGTTCTCCAGACCCAGCAAATCAGCAGTGGCATAGTGGCGTTCATCGTACAGACGCCAAGCACGCTTATGTCCCGGAGCCGGGGATTTGGAAAGAGACTCTGAAACCTTGATAACCGGAACCCATTCCTCGTTCTTGTGGATCGCCACCAACTTGTAGACGCCATCCAGCGCTGGCGCCCCCTCCGAGGTGATGAGACGTGTCCCTACTCCATAAACGAGACGCCTGATCAGGCGTTCCGGATCAACTCCATAGCGGGGCGCTTCCTCTCCGATCTGCGTTACAATCTGCCAGATAACCAGTTCGTCCAACTGATTGGACAGTACAATCACCGCTTCAGGAAACCCAGCCTCGTCAAGCATACGGGCTGCCTGAATACTGAGATAGGCAAGGTCGCCTGAGTCCAGGCGAATCCCAACCGGCTCATAGCCCTTTTGGCGTAGCTCCTGGAAGACGGTGATCGCATTGGGGATGCCGCTGTGGAGCGTATCAATGGTGTCCACAAGCAGCAGGCAGTTGTCAGGATATACCTCCGCATAGGCCCGGAAGGCTCCTAGCTCACCATCACCGAGCGCCATAAAGGCCTGAACCATGCTATGTGCATGGGTCCCCTTTGGCGGCAGACCCATCACGTGCGAAATGCCAACGTTCGATGTGAAATTGGCCCCGCCAATCAGAGCGGCCCGCGCGCCGGCCGTCGCTGCTTTACCCTGCGCCCGCCGGAGGCCAAACTCCAGGACCGCCTGGCCCCGAGCACTCTCTCGCAGGCGCGCGGCTTTCGTGGCGACTAAGGTCTGGTAGTTCATCTGGTTCAGCAGCGCCGTCTCAAGAATCTGGGTCATGGCCAGAGGTCCCTGAACAACCACCAGCGGAACAAGCGGGTGCACAACCCGTCCCTCAGGGATCGCCCACAGGCTAACTCCATCGAAGTTGCCAAAACGGCGCAGCCAGCCCAAGAAAGACTCATCAAACACGGGAGAGCCTGCGGGCGAACGCTGGCTACGCAGCCACTCGATGTCCTCCTCTCGAAAATGGGCCGCTTTCATCCATTCGACGAGCCATTGCAAACCCGCACTGATGCAATACCCGGCTTGGTGACGGCCATAATCTGGATAAGTACGGAAGTAGTAGTCAAAACGGGCTGGCCGTTCGTGAATCTGCGTTCGATAGTACAACTGTGCCATCGTGAGTTGGTACTCATCCGTCAGCAGAATACCTTCCGCAGTTTGTCGTTCGGCTTCATTCATATGAGTAATCCTGACAATCTGGCAACAGCAGGCATATGAAAGCACCCCGAGTCGGTGGCCCGATGTGCATAAAGAGGCTGCTGTTTACACTCCGCTTACTTACGGCGTGGGTGATATCTGTATAGCCTGGCGGGCCGCCCCTCGCCTGAGCGCCGGCGCCCGATTTCTGTCACCTGCCCGGAGTTAAGTACCCTGCGGCGGAAGTTTCGTTTGTCGAGCGAGACGCCGAGAACCGCCTCCCAAACGGACTGCAGCTCGCTCAGGGTAAACTCTGACGGCAGAAGGTGGAACGCAGCGTCCTCAATCTGTAACTTGACCCGCAGTCGCTCGACAGCCCGCCCCACCATCTCGCCATGGTCGAATGCCAGTGCTGGAAGCGCCATGACAGGAAACCAGGCAGCGCGCACCGCATCATCACCTGCCTGAGGCGCGCCCTCACCGGGCGGTAGTAAGGCGAGGTAGGCAACACTGATCACCCGCCCACGTGGATCGCGACCTGGATCACCGAACGTGTAGAGTTGCTCGATCAGGGTGACGGAAACACCTGTCTCCTCTCTCAATTCGCGGCAGGCAGCTTCTTCCAGGGCCTCGTCAAGGCCGATAAATCCACCAGGCAACGCCCAGGTGTTCTGGAAAGGCGGCTTGCGGCGTTCGATCAACAAGACTTGCAGCTTTCCCTCCACGACGCGGAAAACCACAACATCAACCGCGACGAATGGACTTGGGTACTTATTGTCAACGCTATCTCGCAACACTGCCTCAGCCATACATATGCTCAAGTGGGACGTGCCACCTTCATCCTGCTCTCAATATAAACTTCATACCAGTGAGCGTCAAGCAAAAAGCGGGTGGCCTTCACCCGCCTACCCGCTGGCTAACTCACCACAATGAACCCAGGGCTAACTTCCCAGCGCAGCCTGGATCGCGTCGACCAGGCGGAGGTACATTTCATCGGGCAGCGTATTGGGGACATGCTGGTCATTCACAAAGATCGTGGGTGTGCCCACGACCCCGCGCCCCGAAGCCTCCGCATTAATCGCCTCTATGATGCTGCGCGTCTCAGCAGAAGTGTAACAGCTATTGAACTGGCCGCTATCCAGTCCCAGCCCCGCCGCCCGTGCCGCGAAAACAGCCTGCGTGTAGGCGCCAGGCCCGCTATCCTCATTAATAGCCCAGATCTGATCATGCATCTCCCAGGCCTTGCCCTGTTCCGCCGCGCAGATCATCGCACTGGTGGCAGCCTCCGAGGTAGGTGGATTCACAAACGACACCGACTTATAGACAACGCGCAATCTCCCATCCCGCACGTACTCATCCACCAACCGATGAATGACTGGAGCAAGGTCACGGCAGTGGGGGCAGCTAAAGTCGGAGTAATCAACGAGAGTAACCGCCGCATCAGGGTTGCCCAGAACATACCCCGGTGCACCGAGTGAGTCATCAATGGATTGCTCCAAACCAGTGTAGTCAATGCCAGTCTCTGCCACGCTGGTATCTGGCGGACGTGAGATCAGGATCAGCAGCGCCGCCAGGATAAGCGCACCTACCCCAATCCCGATCATCACCCGCATCTGTTGCTGTCGGCGACGTTGGGCACGCCGCTCGTGGGCTCGTTGCCGCACCTTTGACGATGGAGCCATTTTCTCCCCCCTTTGAGTCACTGTTGTCCTTTCCTATTCGATGGCGGCCATCTCAGACGGGGCCAGGGAAACAGCCAGGACACTTTTCGCCGATAGGCTCGATAAGAATCCCCATATACCCGTTCAAGACGGCGCTCCTCCAACACCGAACCGATGCCAAAGTAGAGTGTTGCCGCGACGTTGAACACCAGTAGATTAAAGGTCATGACCGGTACTGGCCACAGCACCATCAGGCTGAATAAGTATAGAGGATGCCGGACAATCCGGTAGACTCCGTTGATCTGCAACGGCGCATCGGTGCTGATTGCCGGCTTTCCGGCTAAGAAGTCAAATACCTGAGCAAGGCCAGCGAAGCGCCACAAGTCAGTAGACAAGAGGGCAACGATGATCCCCACAAGCCCAATTGCCTGAACTGCTAGCATGAATAGGCTCCAGGGCATCGAAGCCCGATATAGCGTCTGGTCAGGCAGCCAAACGATCAGAACCAGCGCCGGTAGAATCACAAGAACCGATACAACATTGTAGGCCAGACGATACCAGCCATCCACAAAGCGCGCGCCCAGCCAGGTAGCCAATGCCTTTTTCAAACGTATGCCTGCTGTCAGGCTGTGGATCAGGGCAAACAGTGCAAACAGCCCTGAGATGAGAAGGGCGTTCCAGATAGCCATGATCACAGAATCATTCAACTAGCAACCTTTCCATGCTTGATGCATCGAATCTAGTGAATGAAGCATAGCGCAGATGTAAGGACTATTCTACCAAAAACGTCTAATGCGCAGCCAAATGTTTCCTTTCTTGGAGATTACACATGCCAGCCAAACCCATTCAGGTGACAGACACTGACTTTGACGTGAAGGTTCTTCAGTCTAAAACGCCAGTGCTTGTGGATTTCTGGGCGCCCTGGTGCGGGCCATGCCACATGGTCGCGCCTGTTCTAGAGCAGATCGCAGAGGAACATGAAGGAGTTCTCACCGTCGCCAAGGTGAACACCGAAGAAAACCCGCTGACGGCTCAGCGTTATGGGATCATGAGCATCCCGACGCTGGTGGTATTCAACAGCGGACAGCCAGTTGAGGGCACTATTGGTGCGGTTCCCTATGCTCCTCTCAACAACTGGATCCAAGGTCTGTTGGAACGTTTCGCTGCTGAGCAAGCCTGAGATCACCCCCTTCCCGCAGAGCTTCAGATCGTCACGGCGGCTTGCTCGGCCTGCCACCAGCCCTACCCCAGGCGCAGGAGTCTGCCCGGCTTCTGCGCCTTACGCCTCTTGAGAAAAAGGCGTGTCTCGCATATCCTCAAGGGGTGCGTTGTCCTCATTCCAACATAAAGACTGAGTAGCCTCATGAATCCCGTGTCGATCATCATCAAAAAGCGCGATGGCGAGCAGCTTAGCCGAGAAGAAATCCGCTACTTCATCGACGGCTACACAAAGGGCGACATCCCCGATTATCAGGCTGCTGCCTGGTTGATGGCAATCTACCTGCGTGGGATGTCGCAGGTTGAGACGACCGAACTGACGATGGCTATGGCCGAGTCCGGGGAGATGCTGAACCTCTCCAGCACGCTTGGCTTCACCGTGGACAAACACTCGTCAGGCGGCGTAGGGGACAAAACCTCGCTGATCGTTTTGCCACTGGTGGTGGCGTGTGGTGTGCCAGTAGCGAAGATGTCCGGGCGAGGGTTGGAGTTCTCCGGTGGCACGCTCGATAAAATGGAAAGCATCCGAGGATTCAACGTTGAACTGTCCCGCGAGAGCTTCGTGGAGCACGTCCGAAAGTACGGAATCGTTCTGGCAGGCCAGACTGCCGACTTGGCGCCGGCGGATGGAAAGCTGTACGCACTCCGCGACGTGACCGGCACAGTGCAGAGCAAGCCCCTGATCGCCAGCTCGATCATGAGCAAAAAAATCGCCGCAGGCGCAGACGCCATTGTGCTGGATGTGAAGGTCGGATCGGGAGCCTTTATGCCGACCATCGAAGAGGCGCGTGAACTTGCCCAGATCATGGTTGACATTGGGGTTGGCGCTGGCCGGAAGGTCACGGCGC
>DAOTYF010000159.1:0-5856 GCA_034434995.1 Anaerolineae bacterium | reverse complement strand
GCTCTGTGCTGGCTGGGTGTTTGGTATGGCTGTCAGGAACGTATCCAGCGCAGAGGTTGGCGTAAGGTCGGGGACGAGGGGCGACTCTTCGATCAACACCGGCGCTAAGACCGGGTTAAGTGGTGCAAAGGAACTCAACACGCCGCTGAGCGACACGTAAAGGCCCGCTATCATCGCTAAGAGGGCAACCAGCAGCATGATCCATCCCAAGCAACCGCCTCGGCGCACCGCTGGCTGATCGAGCGCCCTCGGCACTGAGAGGCTGGCTGTGCCTGTAGACGTGGTAGGGGGAAGTTGCAATTGAGCAGCTAGCCCTAGGTCGGCCAGATGGGCCGCCATTTCCTCCACGTTCTGGTAGCGATCTTCGGGGGACTTGGCAAGTGCTTTGTAGATGATGCGCTCCAGGGGGTCCGGTATCTCTGGATTGATGCTGCTGGGGGGCGGGAGCGGATCATTGACATGTTTCAGGACAATGGCAATCGGCGTGTCGGCATTGTAGGGGGTCGTGCCTGTTAGCATCTGGTAGAGCACGATACCCAGGGAGTAGATATCGGATCGATGATCGCCAGACTGGCCCAGGCCCTGTTCGGGCGACATGTAGGCGGGCGTCCCGATCATCGATCCACTAGCCGTTACATTGGGGCCGCTGATAATGCGTGCGATGCCGAAATCAGTCAGCACCACCCGGCCATCTGAGTCGAACATGACATTTCCGGGTTTGATATCGCGGTGGACCATCCCACGCGAGTGAGCATAGGCAAGCGCACCTGCAAGATCATGGGTGATCCTGATTGATTCAGCGATGCTGAACCGCTCCCCCTGGAAACTCAGTTGCATGAGGCGCGCGCGGAGCGTAGGGCCGTCAATGTACTCCATGACCATGTAGTACAGTTCGCGCTGGGAGTCAAAGTCAAAATCATATACTTGAATGATGTTCGGGTGCCGGAGCTGAGCGACATTGCGCGCTTCTTGCTCGAAGCGTTCCTTGAACTGCGGGTCTTCTCCAAGGAATGGATGCAGAATCTTCAGCGCAACGAAGCGGGCGAGGGAGATGTGGTATGCCTTATACACCTCCGCCATGCCACCACGCCCGATGCGCTCACGAAGCTCGTACTTGCCAATGGTTTTGTCACCGAGATCCTCGGACACGTTCACCTCACAAGAGGCTGATGGAGAAGAAAAGCGGACAAGGTCTACTCTAAGAGGTCGGTAGTTGGGTATTCCCCTTCCAAGTCGCGGTTGGGGAGATCCTCAGGAGGCAGCACGATGCTTTGCGTGATGCTGGCCTGAACTGGATTCTCCCCGTAATACAGTTCGGCGCGAAATAGGTAAGTGCCGTGTACTGTTCCTGTTGGTTCGCGCAGGTGGACCGTAACTCCGAAGGTGCGTTGGGCGGTCTCGATGATGCTCATTGATGCGACCTGCGTGCCATCGAGTCTGCTGACGACAATGTCCACGCTCGGACGATCCGCCGGGCCGAATGGTGTGATCTCGAATTCCAGACGTACCCGCTTGTTGTCTTGGTACGGGATGAGGCGGAGACTCTCAATGCGCACCTCAGCCCGTGGCCTCGGTGCTAAGCGGGGGTCCGAGTAGAAGTCAACATTCATGGGAGGGGATTATAAGTCATATCAGGCGCCTGAACCAAAAAGGCCTCTCCGTTGTTGTTCTTTCAACATACCACAAATACTATTCGTCGAATAAGTAGGTGGATTCTGCATAATATCTCACGCGCCTGCGGCTGAACTGGGTGCGTATCCATTCTGCCAGCTCCCGATTCTTGTCCTCGAGGGGCTTGTCTTCTGAGAGTTTTGCCAACGGGTAGTTGAGGTGCAAGGCACGACCATGAATCACATGGCGGCTGATGCCTGTTGGCACAGGTAATCCCGCCTCGGCCAGATCGAGTATCTCGATATGCTCGTATTTGGGAAAGATGATGGCAGCGCTGAGATCGGGGTAAAGCCGGGTCAAGCTTTCTAGATCGTGGATGTCTGTGCGGTGAAGGTGGCCGGCTTCAAGATAAGTATCGACGATAGCCTGTAGCAAGCGCGTCCGCTGAAGGAGATCAAGCCCGCCCCCTCCAAGAGACACCGTGCGCCCATCTGCGAACTGGGCATAGGCGAGGATGGCCCGGCGAGCTAGGGCTGCCCGTGCGTGGAATGGGTCGGTTTCCTGAATCTCGATGCCGGGCAACATGGCGAGACGGGCCTGTAGTTCACTTGCTCCAGGGGCTGTGACAACATGGTTCCAGGTATGGAGCTCGACGTGGGGTGGCTCATACCGCACGACCTGGACGAGGGCGTGCTCGTAGCCTAACGCCTCCAATGCAATGATCCGGTTAGTCCCATCAAGTATTACAAAGCGTTTCGCCTCTGCGAGTGGGGTGACGACCGGGGGGTTATTGAGTGTGCCATCTTGGGAAAGACGGTGAATTAATGGCTGTGCTCGCAGCGGGTCCTCAAGCTCATGCGGGACAAGGGAAGGGATCGGGACTATCCGCAGATCGGGTGTGGGGACGGTGGGTGTGGTCTCGCTCATTTAGGTATTTGAGGATGATGCTCCCACTGCGTACAGTGCGGCCAGTCGACGTGCTTCGTCTGCCATTTCCTGTCGGAGTGTATATGGTTCTATCACTTCCACCTCAGCCCCCCAACTCCGGATCCAGGGGCGCATCTCGCTTGGTTCTGCGATGCGAACTCGGAAGCGTACTGAGCCATCACTGAGTATGGCGGTGTCTTGGGAGGCGTGCCATACCCGTTCTTGGATGAGGGGCGCTACCGCTGGGCTGAAGCGCAGCTCGACTGTCGTCAACTCCGGCCCAGCCATGATCCCCCAGGCATCGGCAAGATGGGATCGTGGGTCGAAGTCGGGTGGGATGGAATAGGTCGCGTCGAGGCGCTGTGCGTGCTCGAGGCGGTCGAGCTTGAAGGTACGGATGTCCTGGGCCCAATCATCATAGCCTATAACGTACAGCCCCCCGGTAATGGATGGCTCGAGGGTGTAGGGTGAGAGGTCGCGTTGGCGGAGTGCCCCGCTACGAGGAGACCGATACAAGAAACGCACTTTGTGGAGTTCCGCCCAGCACGCGGTGATGACCTCTAGGTTCGCTACAAATGTCGGATTCACTGGTTGTCGTCGGATGGCGTCAGCGGTGCGGATGACGTAGTTCGCCAGGGCGTCAGGAAAGGCTGTAGCTAACTTGGTGAGCGCCGAGACAATGTGAGGGTTGTGCTCGTCAGCGTGCCGGGCTAGAAGACGTACAGCAATATAGAGCGCGACGGCTTCGTTGAATGTAAGCCGGATAGTTGCCAGGTATCGGTCGCGTATGATGCCATATCGGCTGCCGTCTTGCCAGATGGGAACCCCTGAGTCGCCAAGGAGTTCCAGATCGCGGTAGATCGTGCGGCGGCTCACGCCCGCTTCCTTGGCTATCTCGATGACCCGTAGACCCTGCGCGTGGTCGGCGAGCACGCTTTCAATCATGTGGAGGCGTTGCATCCGTCCGATGAGGCGTTTCATGGTTGGGTTCAACCCTTAAGGCCGTACAAATGTGATGGTGAGTTGAGTGTGTGGGCCATAGGCATAATGGGCAAAGAGGGGGTCGTGTGGAGCCTCAGCTTCCAAGATGCGCGGCAGCAGTACTGGTAGATCCTCCACCATTTCCTGCGGGGGTATGGCGCGCCAGTCAGCCCAGGTGAGTGTTCCCTCCTCTGAAGGCTGCACAGCCAGGGTATCGCTGGTAGCTGTGAATACAAACACGACAATGCCTGTTGAGGTAGGGGCGGGATCAATCGTCACGACTGCCCGCAGACGGAGATCATCCAGTTGGTGAAGCCCTGTCTCCTCGCGTACCTCACGGAGTGCTGCCTCCAAGATTGTCTCACCGCGCTCGACGTGGCCGCCGATGCCGTTGTAGCGGTTTGCCCAAAGTGGTTTGTCGGGGGCGCCCTTAAGGAATAGCACACGGCCCTGTGCTGTGATGAAGGTTAAGGTGCGTAGCACGGCTTGATATCGCTGCTCTGCTTGTTGAGCGCCCTGGTCGGCGGCAGGCATCTTGCGGCACTCCGGTTTGCGCGTCGGTGGTGAACCGATTATAGTAACCGCTGGTTGCCCTGACAATCTACAGAGCTGTATCCAGCATTGTATCTATATCCGTATTCCATATCGACAGGCGAGGGTGGTTGATGCTTCCCCATCGGCGTCGCTGGATGGTTGCTGCCCTTTTGAGCTTGGCTACGATCCTGCTGCTAGGCTTCCCTGGTGTTGTGGATGCCCAGACCAAGACGCTGCGTTGGCATAGGTGGGATTCGGATATCCAGATCAACGCGGACGGAACGTTCCACGTGCGGGAGGTATACGAAATCGTCTTCATCGGTGGTGACTTCACGTTTGGCTTCCGCAATATCCCGGTGGTTCAATTCGAGGCTTTGCAGCAGTTCGCAGTTTCGGAGGGCGATACGAAGTATACGGAGGCGCGTACTGAGAGGCCGTTTACGTTTTACGTGACGCACAGCGGAGAGGAGTACGTCATTACTTGGTATTACCCGGCGACGCGGGATCAGACGCGAACTTTTACGGTTGAGTACACCGTGGTGGGTGGCATCCATGTTAGTGCCGATGTGGGGGATCGCTTCTTCTGGAAAGCCGTTGGGCCTGACCACGATTTTCCCATCGAGTCATCGACTATCGTTGTGCGGATGCCGCCTGGGGCAACTGTAGATACAAGCCTCGAACCTGCCTTCTTTGGCCCAGATGCAACGTATGCGATCTCGCAGGATCGAACGACGGTCACGTATCATGCCGATTACATCCCGGCGGGACAGGCGTTTGAGGTAGGTGTGAGGTTCCCGCATGGATTCATTCCCGATGTCAAGCCCGCTTGGCAGGAACAGTACGAGCGCGACCAGCGATGGAATGAGACAGGGAGACCCGTGTGGAATCTCGTGCTTGGTGGGTTAGCTATCCTGATACTGATCGGGATTGTGGGTAGCATCTACCTCTTGTGGCTTACCAAGGGTAGAGACCCGGCATCCGGGGTTGCCCCTTCGCATCTCAGTGAGCCGCCGTCGGAGCTGCCCCCGGGTTTGGTAGGTACGCTCGTTGATGAGAAGGCAGACTTGCAAGATATTATTGCGACGCTGGTTGATCTAGCTCGCCGTGGCGTGGTGGAGATGGAGGAGCACGAGAGAAAGTTCTTTGGCTTGAGTGTGTCGAGGGATTTCATCTTGCGTAAGACTCCAGGCCATGGGGAGACGCTCCGTAAATATGAGGAGACTCTGCTGGATGAGGTGTTCAGGGGTGCCACGGAGGTTGCCCTTGAAGAGCTGCAGGAGAAGTTTTATGCCGCCATCCCGCGACTACAGCGGGAATTGTATGCTGAGGCTATCAAGGAAGGTCTTTTCCCGGTCAGCCCAAAGGCAGTACGAGGCCGTTATATCGGGCTGGGTATCGCCGGGCTTGTAGTCGCGGTGGGGATGGGCTTCTGTGCTGGGGCTGCTGTAACCCAGCCTGTCGATGCATTGGCCTGCCCTTTCGTGGCACTTGGCCTTGGCTCGGTAGGCATGATCATTGCCAGCGGAGCCATGCCTGCCAAGACGAGGAAGGGCGCTGAGGAGGCTGCGAAGTGGCATTCATTCAGGGCTTATCTGAGGGACGCGGAGCGATACGCGGACTTGGAGGAGGTCACAGAGCAGTTCGATAGGTACCTTCCCTTTGCTATTGCATTCGGCCTTGAGAAGACGTGGGTTAGCAAATTCGCTCGCATTCCGGCGACGCCGATCCCCCGCTGGTACATCCCGGTCGGCGGGCGACCCTGGATCGGGCAACCTGATCCTATGGGCGGTGGGAGTGTGAGGG
>DAOTYF010000158.1:0-23765 GCA_034434995.1 Anaerolineae bacterium | reverse complement strand
GCGTAGGGTGGGGCTGTTCCATCGAAGACCATGTCGGTGGAAAGCGCAATCAGGCGGGCGCCCACCTGCTGGGCGGCAGCACCGATGTTGGCAGCAGCATCACGATTCGTGGCCTCCATGTCCGGCGTGCGATCTGAAACTGCTGCGTGGATGATCACGTCGGGGTGCAGCTCGGCAACGATGCGGCGTACCGTAGCCCCATCCCGCAGGTCAAAATGGACGGCTCTTCCGCCGCCGATGTGGGGGGTCCGGCAATATCCGGCAAATGTTTGCCATCGGACAGCGGCCCTCGCGGATAGGGGCCGACCGAGGTCACCACTCCCCCCTGTAATGAATATCCTCACGGCTGTTGCTCAGCCCGGATCAGGTCTAGTGCGTGGCGAGCGGCAGCCTGGGCTGCAAGCTGCTTACGCGGTCCCGTGCCTTCCCCATAGAGCTTGTCGCCGATCATGACCACCACAACGAATTGCTTAGCATGAT
This sequence comes from Anaerolineae bacterium, assembly GCA_034434995.1. GTDB lineage: Bacteria > Chloroflexota > Anaerolineae > Aggregatilineales > UBA3940 > DAOTYF01. The sequence continues at coordinate 23,285 of DAOTYF010000158.1, read as the reverse complement.
CAGGTCCTGTGCTGCTGACGGCGTGGTAAGTCGGAGTGAGGCCCAGATGCCGCTGACTCCATTCCTGGAGCAGACTTTTGGCATCCTTGTCGCGCTCACCCTCCAGGGTCTCCTGAGCAGCTCGCTCGAAGAGGGGGTACACAAAGCGACGCACCGCATCCAAATCCTGATCGAGGTACAGCGCCCCAATCAGGGCCTCAAATGCATCGCATAGGTTAGCAATTCGCTGCCTGCCGCCACTATCCTCTTCACCGTGCCCCAACAATAGGGCGTCTCCAATGCGGTAATCACGGGCGAAGCCGGCCAATGTTTCCGTTCGTACCAGCGCGGCGCGGAGCCGGGTCAGTTGTCCCTCGCTTGCATCTGGGAAGTGCTCGTAGAGCCACTCGCCGCTGAGGAAGTCTAGAATGGCGTCGCCAAGGAACTCCAGGCGCTGGTTATCTTCCAGCACACGGAGCGGCTTCTCGTTCGCGTAGGATTTATGTGTCAGGGCGCGGACGAGTAATGACTGGTCGCTGAATTGGATGCCGATCAATTCCTGGAACGTATGATGATCGATGCCCGCCATGAGCTAGCCACCTTAATCCTCGAAGGCGCGCATGATTAACACCGAGTTGTGCCCACCAAAGCCGAAGGCGTTGCTCATGGCAACCTTGATGGGCATCTCACGGGCTTGGTTGGGTACGTAGTCAAGGTCGCAAATTTCGTCCTTCCCCGTATAGTTGATCGTGGGCGGCGCAATTCCATCCCGGATCGCCTGCACACAGAACACAGCTTCGAGCGCGCCCGTGGCACCCATCATATGCCCGGTCATGCTCTTGGTGGAGCTGACTGGGACTTGGTAGGCGTGTTCTCCCAGCGCCAGTTTGATCGCCAGTGACTCTGAAGCATCATTGAGGGGGGTCCCTGTGCCGTGCGCGTTGATGTAGTCGATCTCCTCCGGTCCGATCTTCGCATCTTCCATGGCCCGGCGGATGGCAAGTGCGCTCCCTGATCCGTCCTCGGTCGGAGCGGTGACGTGGTAGGCATCTGCTGAAATGCCATACCCGATGATCTCCGCCAGAATGTCTGCCTTGCGCTTGCGGGCATGGTCCAACGTTTCCAGTATCAAGATCGCTGCGCCTTCCCCCATGATCAAACCGTCACGGTCTGCGCTGAATGGTCGCGGGGTAGCCTCGGTGCGCTCGCTGTAGCCTCCCACGCGGTGGAATCCGCCAATCGCCAGCGGGGAAATAGACGCCTCTGAGCCTCCGGCCACCATGATATCGACGATACCAGCCCGCAGAAGTAGAACGGCCATGCCAATGCCGTCTGAGGCGGAGGCGCAGGCGGAAGCAACGGAGAACGAGGGGCCGCGCAGCTTGTGCTGGATGCTGATCATCCCAGCAGCGCCATTGCTCATGATGCGCGGAATGGCAAATGGGCTTAGCTTGCGCGGCCCCTCGTTAAACAGGGTATAGGTCTGATCCAGGATCGTGTCCATCCCGCCGATGCCGCTGCTGACTGCCACCCCTGTGCGCAGGCCCATTTCCTCGCTGAGTTCTAATCCACTGTGCTTGAAAGCCTCCATAGCAGCAACACCAGCCAACAGCTCAAAGCGATCCTGGCGACGAACCTCTTTGCGATCAAGGAAGTTTTCAGGCTGGAAGTTCTTGACCTCCGCCGCGATTCGAATCGGGAAGTCGGTAGTATCGAACAGGGTAATTGGTCCCACGCCGGAGTTCCCCGCGATGATCCCCTGCCAGCTTTCCTCGGCAGTGAGGCCCAATGGACTGACCACTCCAAATCCTGTGACGACCACACGCTTCATGTTGGCCTATGCCCTTTCAGTAAGGAGGATGAGTGCGATCAGACCGATGCTTGCCCGGCTAATCTTTCTATCTGAGGTGTCTTCAAGCCCGATCCTGTGATGGATAACACCACCATTGCGTTACGGGGTAGCACGAGTGCGTACTGCTTGACCGCAGCCCACACTACTGCACTGGTTGGCTCTGCCAGGATACCGTGCCGGGCGAGGTCAAGCAATCCGGTCAGAATGTCGCGCTCCTCTACCGCCAGGATATCGCCTTTGCTACCACGAATGGCATTGAGGACTTGTTCAGCGCGAACCGGATCGGCGATCCGAATCCCCTCCGCGATGGTTTCGCCTTCGACTGTATCGGTGGCTTCGTGATGAAATCGCTGCCACAGGGGAGCGCATTGGCGGGCCTGGACACCGATCAGGCGCGGCAGGTGGGAGATCAAGCCCGCTGCGTGGAGATCACGGAATCCCCCATATAACCCCAGCAGTTGGGTCCCGTGACCCAGCGGCATGATGACTATATCCGGCACCCGCCTGTCGAGTTGCTCCCATATCTCATAGGCCAGGCTTTTGCAAGCCATCAACGTGAGGGGATGAAGGGCATGACTGGCGTAATACGAGGTTCTGTCACTGGTAGTTCTTTGCTGTGCTGCTAGTGTGGCTGCGCTGCGTGCCCCGGTGACTGCCTCTAGGTGCGCCCCATAAAGCGCGATTTGGGCAAGCTTGGCCGGGGATGCATGAGCTGGGACAAACAACGTGGCCTCTAACCCGCCACGCGCCGCATAGGCGGCAAGAGCAGCCCCTGCATTTCCAGAGGAGTCGTCATGAACACTCTGGATTCCTCGCGAGCGGAGAATGCTCACTAGGAGCGAGGCCCCTCGATCTTTGAAGGAACCAGTGGGGTTGCATCCCTCCATTTTCAGGTAGAACGCCCTGTCACCCTCCTGAATCTCAATAAGCGGTGTCCAACCTTCTCCGAGGGTAACCGGCTCTACCTCCTGGGGGGCCAGCAATTTCCGGTAACGCCACATGGTTGAGAGGCGTCCATCAATGGCCTGCGGATCAAACGGCGGCGCGTCAACTATGTCAAGGATTCCGCCGCATTTACAGGTTAAAACTGGTGTGGCGAGATCGTAGCGTTGGCCGCATGATAGACAGCCGAGGGCCATTGACAAACCATTGTGCGAAAGGTGCGCTGAACGCCCCGGTACATCGGCTGGGGTAGGGCGGTAGTGCCCTTCGATCCACAGGCTCCCATCCGGCCCCATCTCCTTCTTCCAGATCGGCACAATCTCCTTTAGACGGTTAATGCCGTAGCGTGCCGCCTCGAAGATACCGTCATCTCGATGGCCCGCAGCGCAGCCAACCAGCACAGTCGTTTCGCCTACAGTCAGTCTGCCAATACGCTGAACAATTGCAATGCCCTGCACATTGGGATAACGCTCCCGAATCTCGCGGGCCACCTGATGCAGCATCTTCTCAGCCATTGGCTCGAAAGCTTCATAAAGGAGGTGATCAGTGTTGAGGTGGCCCTCGCTCAACTTCGTGATACCGCGCACCGCACCAGTGAAGATCGCCAATGCGCCGGTTTCGGGGCGGGTGATGGCTGCTGCGATAGCATCAAGGTCAAGGTGATCCCGAGTGATGGCCAAGTATTCGGGCCAACTCGTTTCGCTGGAACCACCACTTACAGGAGGGAACAGCGCGATTTCATCGCCATCTTGGAGGGGATCATCCCGGAATGCGTATTCCTGATTGACTGCCACCAGTGCACTGCTGAGCGAGGCTTTGAGCGAAGGGAACTTAGTGGCTAGGACATCTAGAAGCGCGCCAACGGTAGCGGCATCGGGTAGGTCTACGTCGGTTGCGTTGATTCCGGCACGATCCCGGAGTAAGGCAAAAAGGCGCACTGTGACGCGCATAAGGCTACTCTGCAAGGATGTCGCCGGACTGCCCACCGCGCTTCTCGACGAGGCGAATGGCTTCAATGCGCATTGTCCTGTCAACAGCCTTCGCCATATCGTAGATGGTGAGCGCAGCGACGGACACAGCGGTTAAGGCTTCCATCTCCACCCCTGTTTTGCCGTGCGTGCTGACCCGTGATTCGATGAGCACACCGGGTTGCTCTTCGTCCAGCGAAACAGTAACCTGGATATGAGTCAATGGTAGGGGATGACAGAGCGGGATCAGGTCAGCAGCGCGTTTGGCCGCCATGATCCCGGCGATTTGTGCAACGGCGATAATATCCCCCTTTTCCAGGGCCCCATGCCGGATAAGATGAAGAGTTTCGGGCTTCATGTTGACCCGGCCTCGGGCGGTAGCCATGCGTTCGGTATCGGGCTTGGGGCCGACATCAACCATCACAGCACGCCCATTTGCGTCAAGATGCGTCAGCTTGTTCATGGGGATGGTTGCCTCTGTCCATAGCGTGGTGAGATTATAGCTGAAATAGGTATCGCGCGGCAATCACTGTGGCGGGGGAACCTGCGTGGTATAATCCGAGGGCCTTGCGTCCATTCGCGGTCTAGGCATTTGAAACCGGCGGCTTGGCCAAAAGTTCTTTCGGCCAAATACTTGAGCTATGTTTAGAGAGACGTTGCGGCTTACCCGGCAGGCATTCTTTGGCCGAGTGGCAGCTCTGGTGGGGGCTTCCGAGCTAGATGAGCGCGCCTGGGAAGATATCGAGGCGCTCCTCATCCAGGCTGATGTGGGCGTGGAGACTGCTTTGGCAGTCACTGATAGGCTCCGCACGCTCATTCGGCGCAATGGTCTGACAACCCGCCAACAGATGATGCAGGTGCTCAAGGAAGTGTTGTTGAGTCGCCTGCCCAGCCCAGGGCCAATGAACCTCGACCCGGATCGGCTATTGAATATCGTGCTGATCGTGGGCGTGAACGGGTCGGGTAAGACGACCACGATTGCCAAGCTGGCAAGCAGGTTGACCGGTGATGGATGGAAGGTGCTTCTGGCTGCGGCGGATACCTTCCGCGCCGCAGCGGCAGACCAGCTTGAGGCATGGGGTGAGCGCATAGGCGTCCCGGTTATTGTGGGGCAGGCGGGCGGTGATCCCGGCGCGGTGGTCTATGACGCGATTCGGGCTGCACACGCTCGTCGCTATAACTTGCTGCTGATAGATACAGCGGGCCGGCTGCACACCAAGTTCAACCTGATGGAGGAACTGAAGAAGCTCCAGCGTGTTGCTGCCAAGAGTGTACATGAGGCTCCCCATGAAGTCTGGCTGGTTCTGGATGGGACAACGGGTCAGAATGCGCTGGCTCAGGCCAGGCATTTCAAAGAGGCGTTGAACATCACAGGGGTCATTGTGACCAAGCTTGATAGCACTGCACGTGGCGGTATGATCTTTGCTATTGGTCAGGAATTAAACTTGCCAGTGCGTTATGTTGGGGTAGGGGAGACTCTGCTCGATCTGGTTCCCTTTGAGCCTCAGACATTTGTTGAGAACCTCTTTGCCCCGGCTTGAAAGCTATTGCATTCTGCATTGCACCTCACGAATTCACTTGGGTGGAAGGAGAAATAGGTAGCGTAAGCTATCTGCACAGACACTATGGATGATCTTATAGCTGAGCTTCAGGGACTTCGTAGCCGTGTCGAAGGGCTGATGGTGCATCTTTGACCACGCGGACAAAGTGCGCGATCTGGCCGCTATCGAGCAGGAATCGGGGAATCCTACTTTCTGGAATGACCCCCAAACGGCGCAGCAATTGATGCAGAAAGCCGCTCGCCTCCGGGAGGATATAGAGCGCTGGGGGAACGTTGCACAACGCATACGTGATTCGCTCGAACTGGCCGAGCTGGGTGACGAGTCGCTGCGTGCTGAGCTTGAGCAGGAAATCACCGAGCTTGCGGAGATAGTTGATCGCCTTGAGTTCACGACCCTGCTAGCAGGGGAGTATGATCGAGAAGATGCCATCCTTGCCATCCACGCGGGCACGGGAGGGGTTGACGCGATGGATTGGGCAGCTATGTTGGAGCGCATGTATGTGCGTTGGTGCGAGTCGTCAGGGTATCAGGTGGAGTTCCTTGATCGGAGTGAAGGTGAGGAAACTGGCATCAAGAGCGTCATGTTGGCAATCAGCGGCGCGTGGGCCTATGGTTATCTCCGCTCTGAACGTGGCGTCCACCGACTGGTGCGACTTTCCCCCTTTGACTCAGCGCACCGGCGGCATACATCGTTTGCCCTGGTCGAAGTATGGCCCGACGTGCATGGCGACATCGAAGTTACTATCAACCCTGCTGACCTTGTCATAGAGACGTTTAAGGCGGGTGGGGCAGGCGGGCAGCATGTTCAGAAGAATGAAACCGCCGTGCGAATCACGCATAAACCAACTGGGATCGTGGTAAGTTGCCAGAACGAGCGCTCCCTGACGCAGAATCGTGAGAATGCAATGCGTGTCCTGCGAGCCAGGCTATTTGAGCTTGAGCGGGAGAAGCAGGATAAAGAGATGGCCGCGTTAAAGGGTGACTACGTCAATGCAAACTTCGGCAACCAGATCCGCTCGTATGTGCTCCATCCCTACCAGATGGTAAAGGATCATCGCACAGACTACGAGACGGCCAACACCAGCGCCGTGCTGGACGGTCAGCTCCAGGGATTTATGGAGGCTTTTCTCCGCTGGGAATTGACATCTGCTTGAGAAACTATTATACTTATGGTTTGCAAATGCACCTGATTGCTGGGGCTAAAGCTATAAGCTGTCCTTGATTGAGTTGCACAACCGCGCTGGGGCAAATGTCCTTAGCGCTGTTTGCATTTGTCTGTCCCCTGGGATGTCACCAATTCGCGTGCCCGCATGTGACGAGGAGGTAACGTACCTTGGTCTACACTCGGATGCAGGAAGATGGGCTGGAAGCAAAAGATTTCAGGGCGCTGCGCATCAGTTTGGCGTCTCCTGAGCAGATCAAGTCCTGGTCGTACGGGGAGGTCACCAAGCCAGAGACCATCAATTATCGCCGGCTGCGTCCAGAGAAGGATGGCCTCTTCTGCGAGGCGATCTTTGGCCCGACGCGGGATTGGCAATGTTACTGCGGCAAGTACAAGAATGTGCGATACAAGGGCCTGACATGTGATAAGTGCGGCGTTGAGATCACGCGCTCGTCGGTGCGCCGTGAGCGTATGGGGCACATCGAACTGGCCGCCCCGGTGGCTCATGTGTGGTACACACGCCGCGTGCCGAGTTACCTGGGTCTGCTGCTAGACGTATCGCGCCGCAATTTGGATCGGGTTCTCTATTTTGCTCAGTATGTGATCACGTCGGTTGATGAAGAAGCGCGCCAGAAGGCATTGAAGCGTTTGGAGGATGAACTTCGTGCCGAGGAGGCAGCGCTACGGGGCGAAGCCGATGAACGCAGTGGCGCGGTGAAGGGTGTACGTGATGCGGCTCTCGACGAGTTGGAGGCCCGTCTGGAAGCAATCCGGACTCGCTACGAAGAGGAGCTATCGGCTCGTACAGATGAGTTAATGCAGGCTGCCCAGAGCTTCCAGCGCCAACTGGAGGCCAAGGATGGGGTGACCGTTCGCAAGGCGATGGTCTTCGAGCCGACGGGCACAACCATTGTTCAGGCTGGCGAGACAATTGGCCCTGAACATATCCGTCTAGTTCAGGAAGAAGCGGGCAGGCTGTTGAACGAGCTTCAGGCAGAGATTGAGGAACAGAAACAGCTTGCGTCTCAGAATATTTCGGGGCGCCCCGAGGATCTTCAGGCTGAAGCTGTTGAGCAAATGAGCGCCATTGAGGATGAGATCGCGCAGCGGATCAGCGCATTGCGCCAGATCTACGCGGAGCAGCGCCGCGAGCTGGAGGCGCTCGCCCCGATGCAGTTTCTGGGTGAGGCCCGCTACCGAGAGTTGAAGCAACGCTATGGCCAGGTCTTCAAGGCTGGCATGGGGGCGGGTGCATTCTACGACATTCTCAAGGCGATGGATCTAGATAAACTGAGCAAGGAGCTGTGGCACGAAGTCCGCACAACTCGCTCCAAGCAGCGCAAGAAGAAGGCTACTAAACGGTTGCGTGTCGTGGAGGCGCTACGCTCCAGCGGGAATCGCCCAGAGTGGATGATTTTAACAGTGCTGCCAGTGATCCCACCCGACCTGCGCCCAATGGTGCAGTTGGATGGAGGGCGTTTCGCCACGTCCGACCTGAATGACCTGTATCGCCGCGTCATCAATCGCAACAATCGCCTCAAGCGGCTGCTGGAGCTGGGTGCGCCGGATGTCATCGTGCGCAATGAAAAGCGCATGCTTCAGGAGGCAGTGGACAGCCTGATCGATAACAGCCAGCGAGGCAGGGCGCTCAGCCGTCGGGGTCGCCGAGAGCTGAAATCGCTCAGTGATATGCTCAAAGGCAAAAAGGGCCGCTTCCGCCGGAATCTCCTGGGCAAGCGGGTGGACTACTCCGGTCGGTCGGTCATCGTTATCGGGCCTAAACTTAAACTGCATCAGTGCGGCCTGCCGAGGACGATGGCGCTGGAACTGTATCGCCCCTTCGTTATCAGCAAGCTGGTGCAGTACAACTATGCTTCCAACGTCAAGAGTGCTAAGCGCATCATTGAGCGCGAACGCCCGGAGGTATGGGAAGTCCTGGAAGAGGTAATCCAAGAGCGACCTGTGTTGCTCAACCGTGCCCCAACATTGCATCGGCTGGGCATTCAGGCATTTGAGCCACAATTGGTCGAGGGCAAGGCGATCCAGATTCATCCGCTGGTTTGCACCGCCTTCAACGCCGACTTTGATGGCGATCAAATGGCGGTCCATGTACCGCTCTCGGACAAGGCGGTGCAGGAAGCACGCGAGCTGATGTTAAGCACCAAAAACCTCCTTAAGCCAGCCGATGGCGCGCCCGTAGTTGGCCCTAGCAAAGATATGGTGCTAGGTGTCTTCTATCTGACGATGGAGGAACCCGGCCAAGAAATCGATAAGGTAGATGAGCACGCCTTACATGCCTTCTACGACATTGATGAAGTTGAGATGGCGTTGGCCTTGGGCTGGGTGAAGGTCCACACCCCGATCCGGCTGCTGTGCATTTACGATAATGCGCCGCCTTTGGGAAGCCCGATTGTCACAACCGTGGGGCGCTGCATCTTCAATCGAATCCTTCCCGACGAGCTGCGATGGGTGAACATGACGCTTGATAAGAAGGAGGTCAGCAAGCTGGTCGGGCGTATCTATACCCGCTTTGGCCCGGATGTGACCACTGAAGTGGTCGATCAGATCAAGAGCCTCGGCTTCCGGTATGCGACCCTCTCCGGGGCGACTATTGCTATCAGCGATCTGGAAGTGCCGGAAGAACGGGCTGCGATCATCGAGGCGGCAACGCAGGTGGTCAATGACATCGAGCGCGAATACCGCCGCGGCTTGCTGACAGAGGAGGAACGTTACCAACGCACTATTGATGAATGGAACCGCGCCAAAGCCAACGTCGCCCGAGCGGTATCCACCAGCTTGGACCCGTACAGCAGTGTGGCCATCATGGCGAAATCTGGCTCAACCAAAGGCGGCATGGGTCCCATCACGCAGCTTGCAGGTATGCGTGGCCTGATGGCCGATCCATCGGGTCGGATCATCGATCTGCCGATTCGCAGCAACTTCCGCGAGGGTCTGAGTGCACTGGAATACTTTATCAGCACGCATGGTGCGCGCAAGGGTCTGGCTGATACGGCTCTTCGAACTGCCGATGCAGGCTATCTGACGCGCCGTCTCGTTGACGTAGCACAGGATGTCATCATCAACGTGACTGACTGTGGAACGCAGAATGGCATCTGGATCAGCCGTTCCAAGCCCGTGGCTGACCAGACGATGTTTGAGCGCTTGGTAGGTCGCGTCGCCGCTGGGCCGGTGGTCAATCCGGAGACGGGAGAGATCATTGTGGCCCGTAACGAGATGATCGAGGAAGCGGCGGCAGAGCTGATTGACCGGCTTGGCATCGAGGATGTGTTCGTGCGCTCGCCGCTGACTTGCGAGATGGTCACGGGGTTGTGCGCGCTGTGCTATGGACGCGATCTGGGGCGTGGCGAGTTGGTGGAGATCGGTTCGGCGGTTGGCATCGTGGCAGCCCAGTCCATTGGTGAGCCTGGCACGCAGCTAACGCTACGAACCTTCCACACGGGTGGTATTGCCGAGGAACGGGACATCACACACGGTCTGCCGCGTGTGGAAGAGATCTTCGAGGCGCGTAGGAAGCCGCGCGGCGAGGCAGTTATTAGCGACATCGATGGTGTTGTCCACCTTTACCAACGTGATGGTATTCGCTATGTGCAGGTGGTTGATAGTGAGATCGTGCACGATACGTATGACATGACCGGCTGGGAGGTGCTTGTTCAGGATGCGGAAGAGGTAGCAGCCGGGCAAGCCCTTGCCCAACGTGGAGATGAGGTTTTCCTCGCCGATCATAGTGGGCGGGTTGCCCTAGAGAAGGGCCAGTTGATCTTGAGCTATGAGCGACGCGACGAGCGCGAGTATGAGATCCCCAGCGCCGCTCGCCTGGTTGAAGTCGATGGTCCGAACGGGAAGCATCGCCTTGAGGATGGCGACAGGGTTAAGGCTGGCGACCAATTAACTGAGGGAGCCACTAACCCACATCGCATCCTGCGTATTCTGGGGATTGAAGCCACCCAGAACTATCTGCTGGTCGAAGTGCAGAAGGTCTACCGCTCTCAGGGTGTGAATATCAACGACAAGCACTTTGAGGTGATGATCCGCAAAATGCTGTCGAAAGTTCAGATCACCCGCAGTGGCGATACGGAGTTGTTGCCAGGCGAGCTGATCGACCGTCTGGCACTGCGCGAGATCAACGAGCGCATTCTTGCGGAAGGTGGCTCCCCAGCGATGGCGCAAAACGTGCTCCTCGGCGTGACCAAGGCGGCACTCAATACCGATAGCTTCCTTTCTGCGTCGTCCTTCCAGCACACGATCAAAGTGCTGGCGGGGGCTGCGATCGCTGGCAAGGAAGACCCCCTGATCGGGTTGAAAGAAAATGTGATCATCGGTAAGTTGATCCCCGCTGGAACGGGCTTCAACTACCGCCGCCCATCCGAAGCGGGCGATCTGGCCGCTGACGAACCGCCCGACCGGTCCGACATAGCAACGGAGCCTGAGGTGGCTTAGCTGGAGGAGACACCTTCGGATGCACAGACCCGGAGCACATGGCGCCGGGTCTGTTTCGTTCTGGAGGTACTTGTACTTATTGGTCGGTCTTGGGATAGTCACGAATGGCGAGGTACGATGGGCGAGGTCGATCCTCCTGGATCATGATGCTGTAGCCAGCCTGGTTGGCATCTATATGACCGTCCAATCCCGCGACGTTTAGGTTCCACAGAAACATTGGCCCCATAAAGGCCCATTCCTGGGCCATTAAAAAGGCATTGATGATGTACGTGCCTTGCTGCTCCTGATTCACGTAAGCAAAAAATGGCTGTTCGTCCGGAACAGGGATATCCAGCCCTTCCACTGTGCCCCAGCCGAATTCTGTGGCCCACAACTGGCGGGCCGTGTCCCCGAACTCGGCTTGTATTGCGCGGTAATCCTCAATGGTGTTGAGGAAGAAGAAGCCTGGATCATCATTATGTGTAGGCACGCCGCCAGAATCACCACAGCAACGAGACCAGGGCGGATTTGCCCAACCGTAAGGGTGAACGCCGACTGCGTCCGCGTAACTGGGCAATCCTGCCTGGTACATTTCGCGCAGGAAAAGACGGTCGTTACGAGCCATTTCGTTTGTCACCCCGGTGGGGGCAAGCCCGGCGCTGATAACGATGATGTTTGGATTGATCTCCTTGATGGCTTGGTATGCGCCTGCTAGGAGGCCAAGATACTCTGCGCCAGAGAGTGTTCCGCCATTCCACTCACGGCGCAGGTTGGGTTCATTCCAAACCTCAATGGCGGCAACTTTGTTGCCGTACCTCCCAGCCAGGAGGCGCAGGAAGTCGTAGTAAAGAGTGTAATCCGTCGGGGGGCCATCTTCCTCAACGGTGGCCCGTGCCCAGTCCGGCGCCTTGACAACGCTTAAGAGAATATTCAGCCCCCGGTTAAAGGAGTCATCGACAAAGCCATCGAGTTTGTCCAGCTCGACCGAGTAATGTCCCGGCAAATACTCAATGCGGCTCCAGTCTACCTGGGTTTTAACCCAGGTGAATTCCAGCGTGTAAGCGACTTTGTCCAGCAGCCTTTGACGCTGGTCGTCGGGTATGGAAAAGTGTCCCTGAATGCCGAGCCGGGAGCGGTGCAAGGGTATATTGCTTGAGGTAATGTCGGTGGCGTTTGCTTGGACCGTCGGGGGCATAGGAGTAGGGGTGTTGATGGCGGTCCCTCCTGCTACTGCCACGATATGCCCTCTCATGTCAGGGGCAGCAACGTTCTGATAATGAGCCTGAGCGGGCGTTGACCACCCATTGAGATACATCAAGGCGCTTGGAGGGCTTCCACTTCGGAGGGCGGTCCACCATAATCCTGCCTCGGGAATCATCTCGGTGAACAAGATATTCTCGCCGATTGGCCCAAAGGTTTCAGGTATCAACAGACGTTGGCCTTCGTGCAGTAATCGCGGATTGGTGACCCCATTGCTCTGCCAGATGGCTGTTACGGGGACAGCATATTGAACCGCGATAGCCTGCCAGGTATCCTGTGCAGACACGGTGTAAAACTCCGCACTCTGAGCAGCCACTGACCCTGAAGCCTGGCCACAGCCAGTGAGCAGCAGCAGGCTGATCACTCTGGCTATGAAAGGGCGCGCTCGCGGGCTGCCAGAACAAACCGCGCGAGGAGCTACCGCAACCATACCACGTCGTTGGCTCATGAAGGTGATTGTATCAGGCTATCCATGACTCTGATAGAGTGGCTATTGCAGCCTTGAGGTAGTCGATCTACAATTCTTAGAACAAATGAGCCATCCAGCATATCATTGACAGGGGAGCGGTTTGCCCCTATTATCCGGTAGCTCGAACCACTGTACCCAAACCGAGGTCAGCTCATATGGAAGTTGGTACCGTTCAACAGATTGATATCGATGAAGAAATGCGCGCCGCCTACCTCGATTACGCGATGAGCGTCATTGTTTCGCGCGCACTGCCCGACGCGCGTGACGGGCTGAAGCCGGTACATCGCCGCATTCTGTATGCAATGTACGATATGGGCCTACGACCCGATACTCCGTACCGCAAAAGCGCCCGTATCGTGGGCGAGGTCCTTGGAAAGTATCACCCCCATGGTGATGCAGCCGTGTACGAGGCAATGGTGCGCCTCGCGCAAGACTTCGCCATGCGTTACCCCCTTATTGATGGGCAAGGAAACTTTGGCTCAATTGACGGTGATGCGGCGGCTGCGATGCGCTACACCGAAGCGCGGATGGCAACCGCCGGTCTTGATCTCTTAGCCGACATTGATCGATCCACTGTTGACTTTGCTGAGAACTTTGACGGTAGCTTATCTGAGCCTTCTGTTCTTCCAGCAAGCTTTCCCAACCTTATCGTGAATGGCTCATCAGGCATCGCGGTGGGCATGAGCACCAGTATCCCCCCGCACAATTTGGGTGAGGTATGCGATGCCTTGATCTATATGCTTGACCACTGGGAGAGCCTGGATAGCGTTGGCCTCTCTGAGCTGATGCAATTCATAAAGGGGCCAGATTTTCCGACCGGTGGGCTGGTATTCCGATATTCTGAGGCTACTGAGTCCCGTTTGAAAGCGGTGATTGAGCATCCCGACGCCAGCTCAACATGGATTGTCCTGCCCGACATCCCCGGCTCGGTCGACCAGGATGTGCTGGTTGAGCAGATCGTCCAGGCCACATCCGAACCTGGCATGGAAGCAGTTCTTGATGTGCGCACGGACCTCGTTGGCGATCAATCCCAAGTTGTCATCGAGGTCGATCAAAGTGTCAGCCCTGATGGGCTTTTGGAGCAGCTTTATCAGCGGGTTCCGGCAATGCGCATCGGCCTCGGTGATAATCTGGCCCATGCCTATGCCACTGGGCGGGGCAAGGTTGTTGTGCAGGCAAAGGTGCATATCGAGGCGCTGGATCGTAACCGGAATCGCATCATCATCACAGAGCTACCCTATCAGGTGAACAAGACGGCTCTCATTGAGCGCATTGCGGAGTTGGCGCGGGATGCTCGGATTGAGGGGTTAACCGACCTGCGTGATGAAAGCGATCGCCAAGGGTTGCGTATTGTCATTGATCTGACCCGTACGGTTGACCCTTATGAAGTGCTCGCCGCGCTGTATAAGCTCACACCGATGCGCCAGACCTTCAGCATCATTATGCTGGCGCTAGTGGACAACGAGCCACGTCTGCTCTCTCTTAAGCAGGCCTTGCGCGTCTACCTTGAGCACCGCTTTGCTGTTGTCCGTCGCCGCAGTGAGTTTGAGCTAGAGCGGGCGAGGGAGCGAGCGCATATCCTTGAAGGCTATCTGATCGCTCTCAACCGCCTGGACGAAGTGATCGAGACGATCCGTCGTTCTCGCACTCCAGAGAGCGCGCACGAGAACTTGAGGAAACGATTTGGGCTTAGTGATGCACAGGCAGGGGCTGTCCTGGCGATGCCGTTGCGTCGCCTTGCGGCTCTGGAACGCAAGAAGATCGAGGATGAGTACAAAGACAGGATTCAACAGATTAACTTCCTTGAGCAGTTACTTGCCAGCCCCAAGATGATGCGCGAGCTCATCAAGGAAGAGCTTGGGGAAGTCAAGGGGCGGTATGCTGATCCCAGGCGCACCGTGGTGGTAGAGGCAGCGGCGGGGGAGGCGGTCACAGCGGCTGAGCTGGTCCCTGACGAGCAGACCTGGATCACTTTGACTGACCATGGCCTGCTGTCACGTACCTTTGGTGAAGATCAGCCGCAGGTGTTGCATGGGAAGAAAGCCGATCCACCTCGGTTGATGATCGCGGCAGGCGTGAATGAAATACTATACCTGTTTACCGCCGATGGGATGGCTACGACCCTGCCGGTTCATCAGATACCACAGACCCAGCAAGTTGAGGATGGCACAAGTTTTGCCAGCCTGGCGCCGCTTAGGCAGGATCAGCAGGTGGTTGTCGCCTTAACTCGGCCATCGATGGCAGACGAGGGGTATCTTTTTCTCTGCTCTGTGGGTGGAATGGTCAAGCGTATAGCGATATCGGACCTACCGGGTCTGTCCGCTCGGCCATTCCGTGTGATGGGGCTGGCTGAGGATGATGCGCTTGGCGGAGCTGCTTGGACCAACGGGAATGACGAAGTCTTTCTGGTTAGTGCTGAGGGCAAAGCAATTCGGTTTCGGGAAGATGAAGTACGCCCCATGGGGCTACCTGCTGCTGGCGTGAATGGAATGAAGCTGGGCAGCCAGTCCGACCTTATTATCGGCATGATGCTAGCACGGCCTGCAACTGGCGTCTGGGTTATAACTACAACCGGGCTGGCTAAGTCGAGTCCGATTGAAGACTTCCCTCTGCAGGGCCGCTATGGACAGGGGGTGATAGCTGTCAGGTTGGCGGATAAGAGCGTGAGGCTGGCAGGGGCAGCGATAGGTATGCCAGAGGACACTGTTGTTGTTGTCACCAATCGAGGCAGGGCAAAGCCGGTCCTGTTGGGAGCTGCACCGCGAAGTGGACGCAACACTGCCGGCAGTTCGGTCATTGCCTTAGGGCCCGATGAGTATGTGTTCCGAGTGGCTTTGCCCCGGGGGCGGTCGATGCCTGTTGGGTTGTCAGCGTCACCTCAGCCTGAAGAAGAAGTTAAGGAGTTCCCCATCCAGCTTCCCCTGGATGCCCCACATGGTCGGGATGGGGTAGGGGGGTGATGGCTCACAGCGGCGGGAGTGTGATAAAAAGGCCCCCGAGTGATCAGAGGCGGCCATCGAGTTTGGGTTGATCTGATGCCTGTCTGGATAAGCCGACTGACCGTCTGGCTGTTCACGGGAGGCACAGACATGCGTAAAGAAGTGAAGTGGATCGGGACGCGGGGGCGGATGATAATTCTGGCGGTTTGCCTGTGCGCCTGCCTCACCTCACCAAGCTCAACGGGAGTGGTAGCTTCTCTCACCGAGCCTTTGCCTTCTGCAACACCTTCCCCCGTCTTCAGTGGTGACCGTGCGATGCGCTTGGTAGAAGCTCAGATGGCATATGGGCCACGGCCATCCGGCTCTGAAGCTCTGCGCCAGACGGGGGATTTCATCCTTACTCAGCTAACCGAGATGGGATGGGACACACAGGAGCAGTCCTTTGAATACCGAGGCGTCGAGATTCGCAACCTAGTAGGGCGGGCGGGGTCGCTCAACCAACCTGTTCTTCTCTTGGGCGCTCACTATGATACCCGGCGACGGGCCGATCAGGATACCTTGAACCCCGAGCAGCCAGTACCGGGGGCAAATGACGGAGCAAGCGGGGTGGCTGTTCTTCTCGAGCTGGCTCGCGTGCTGGACCTACAGCGTGTACAGGGCGTAGTGTGGCTTGTTTTCTTCGATGCAGAAGACAATGGACGATTGGACGGGTGGGATTGGGTCGTCGGATCGCGGTATTTCGCTTCCCAGCTTACCGTCCGGCCAGAGTATGTGATCATTGTGGACATGGTTGGCGATGCAGACCAGAACCTCTATTATGAGGGCAATTCCGATCCGATACTACAAGCGCATCTGTGGGCATTAGCCGCTGAACTGGGCTATATCGAGTACTTCATTCCCGAGTTACGGCACACGATGCTCGACGATCACGTTCCATTTCGTGAACTTGGTATACCAGCGGTGGACGTGATCGATTTTGACTATCCGCACTGGCATACTGGCGCCGATACTATTGATAAGCTTGATTCGGGCAGTCTGGAACGGGTGGGGCGTGTTTTAGAAGTTTTTCTTGAGGCGGGTGGACGATACCCTGGTGGCGATTAGTGGCAAAAGGGGCCTTCGTGTAGCAACTAGATTGTTTTAGTGCTCCCCTAATAGGCAAGTCTTATGGAAGTGCAGGAACGGAAATCATACCGTGCATTCCTCATCGGGGCCGATGTGGCGAGTGCTCGATCTGGCTTCGGGGTTGAGGATTCGCTGGAAGAGCTGGGCCTCCTTGCTGACACGGCTGGCTTGGAGGTTGTTGGGCAGACATCACAGCGACTTCGGCATCCTGACCCGGCGACCTTCATTGGGAGTGGCAAAGTTGAAGAGGTGCGGTTCTGGTTGGAAGAGCTGGATGTTGATGTGGTGATCTTTGATGACGAGCTTTCACCCCGCCATCAACGCGAGCTGGAAAAAGCCTTTGGTGAGCGTATCCGCGTTCTGGATCGCACGGCACTTATTCTCGACATCTTCGCCCAGCACGCTCATACCAGAGAGGGTGCCTTACAGGTGATGTTGGCACAATATAACTATCGACTTCCACGGTTAACCCGTCAGTGGGCCCACTTAGCGCGGCAGGTTGGCGGTGGCGTGGCGCGAGGCGGTTCTGCAGGGGTGGGACTTCGTGGGCCTGGCGAGACGCAGTTGGAGGTGGATCGGCGCGAGATTCGAAGGAAAATCGCGCGTCTTGAGGCCGATCTCGCTAAGGTTCGTGCACATAGAGAACTCTATCGTGCTCATCGTCGCCGCACTGGAGTACCCATTGTCGCGCTCGTCGGTTACACGAACGCTGGCAAGTCGACGCTTCTCAATCGGTTGTCAGGTGCTCATGTGCGTGTGGCCGATCAGCTATTTGCTACACTGGATCCTACAACTCGGAGAATCCAACTTCCTCGAGGGGGGAAGGTTCTTGTTACAGATACGGTGGGATTTATCCAGAAGCTCCCACATACCTTGATCGCGGCGTTTCGCAGCACCCTCGAAGAGATTAGGGAGGCGAATTTACTGCTTCATGTGGTTGATTCATCCCATCCGCGCGCTGTGCAGCAAATTGAGGTGGTTCATCGGACCCTCAAGGACGAACTCGGTATCCAAAATACACCGATGCTTTTGGTGTTGAATAAGATAGACCTGGGGATAGACGAAGGAGAGCGATCAGGCCTTGCGTTGCTCCAGCAACAGTTCCCGGAAGCGGTATCTATATCCGCGCTCACAGGCTCTGGCATCGAGAAGCTCACGCTACGAGTGGAGCAGCTTCTCGACTCTCATCTCATACAGGTTGTCCTCAGGATTCCTCATTCGGAGTCAGGACTCGTGGCGCATTTCCATCAGCTAGCCGCGGTGCGCGAAGTAAAGCATACGCCGGATTATGTGGAGCTTACAGGTTTAGTTGACAGTCACTACTTGGGCGACTATGAACCTTATATTGTGGAAAGCGCCAAACAGGCAGGGCGGCAAGACGGCTTCGTGTAGCGACCAGGTGCAATTAGTTGCAAGGGGTCTATAGCCCCACGAATGATAATGCAAGTACTCAGAAGATTGCTCACCCATCTTGTCCTTGATTCCGATCCCTGCTATGGGGTAGGGCGGTAGGGATCGGAGGAGTTTGGCGCTTCGTGTAGTCAACAGCCGCCTACCCATCGTCGCAATGCTTGTCAACTTGTATGAAAGTGAGTTATGCTACACGAAGAAACCCGTCCTCAACACAATGCAACCTCCTCAACGCCGCGCAACCCAAGACAATATATCCCACGCCGTCTCCTCCATTGCGTAAGCAGATAACGTCCTATACAATCCCTTTCCAACCCCGAGGACATACAAACCATATGGAACCAACTATCCAGGCTGCCGCCCAAACATACATCTCAACTGCCCTCAGCCTCCACTATTCACCCCAAACCCAAATCGCTTACGGGCAAGCCTTATCACTCTTCCACGTATTTCTGCGTACCCAACGTGGCATCAACCCCGATGCCACTACGATTGATCGGATGCATATAGAATGGGGGATCGAATTTGTAAAGCACCTCCAGCAAACCCGATCCATCGAAACCGAGCACCTCTACTCGCGCGCACTTCTTCATTTCTACCAACACATCAGGGATTTCTACCAAATCCCTCTCAATGTAGAACAACTAGAAGAAGCCTTCAGCCACCTACGCCGACCTAAGCCCCACCACATCCCAGACATTCCCCTTGATGCCATCAAAGCCGTTATCGATCGCGCCCAGAACTACATACCCACAACGCCCCTTGACCCTTCCCAAGAGCGCAATTATCTCCGGCTTCTCCGTGACAGAGCATTTCTTCTCATGCTTGCTGACACCGGGCTCCGGATTTCCGAAATCTGCAACCTGCGCCGTCACCACGTTAACAACGCGGAACAACTCCTGCACATCACCCCCGACCTATCACTGCATCTTCCCAAGAGAGTCACTCATGCCCTTCACATGTATCTCTCTGCCAGGCACAAGATGGATAGCAACCAACGACTCCTCCCCTCAGAACACCTCCCGCTTTACGCGCGGCACGACAAGCGGGCAGGCAAACACGTTTTACCCATCTCACGCTGGACTGGAGCCAACATCATCGACTACTGGGTCTCGCAAACCCTACCGCCTGATAAGCAAGTTGAGCTAACGAAGCCAGAGCAAACCATCACGCCCCATACCTTTCGTCACTACTTCGTGCTGATGACACTCACCGAGACTGGTGACATCACCACCACCCGTTCCCTCGCTCGTCACAAAGATCCCGCCACCACACGCCGCTATATCCAAAGCCTCAGGGGCTTGGGCAAAGCACTCGGCGAGAAACATCGCTGACCATCACCAGCGCCATGCGAACCAGGCAACGATACGCGCAGGCGAACATACACCTAAAACGCCCATCCACCAGATCGCACTTTCCAACCCTCCTACAGGATGAAGCGACGCTCAAACAACCGATCTGGACTCTTAGCAATGGCTAGCAAACCCCAACGCGCGAGTGAACTCGCCATCATCACCAGCCTCATCCTCTCGGGCTTTCTTCTCCGCGTCACCGCGCTCGACCAGCAACCCCTGAGCGGTGACGAAGCCTTCAGCATCATGAATTGGACCCGCGTTTCACTTGAGCACCTCCTCAATAACATAGCACTCATAGATCCGCAACCGCCCGCAGCTCTGCTCTCCCTCTACGCATGGGTACGCATCGCAGGCGATAGTATTTTTGCAGCCAGGATGCTATCTTGCCTCGCCGGTACTATCACTATCGCCACCAGCTACCGAATCGCCCGCTCCTTAACCAGTCCAACTGCTGCACGCCTCACCACCCTGTTTCTTGCGTTCAACCCATACCAAATCTGGCACGCGCAGGACATCCGCAGCTATGCACTATGGACGGCAATCAGCACAACATCCCTTCTCCTACTGATCAAAGCCCTGCGCCGCCCCACCAATTGGCGTCACTGGGCAGGATACGCGCTGACGGAAGCACTCAGCGTCTACACCTTCTACCTCGAGCTGTTCCTCCTTGCTGCACACAACACATACGTCATCACCGGCTCTCACAAATACCGCAAGCTCCTCAGACGATGGATCGCCAGCCAAGCGAGCATTGCCCTGCTACTCGCTCCGTGGCTTTTAAGACCCGCACTTAGGCACAGCGGCTATACTCCGACCGGTGGGCTCCCGAACATCCCACAGGCGCTCTCAACATTCCTCTTTGGCAGCACCTTACCAGCAACGTTCACGCAACCCCTCGCAACCCTGGCTGCCCAAACCCTCAGCATAGCAAGCGTGCTCGCCCTCATATTAATAATCGGCAGCTTACTCCTCCTACATCAAACCGCCCGCTCAGATGCCAGAAAACTCCTCACCCTCGTTATTGCGATGCCACCCCTGCTCTTAGCCACCCTCACACTCACCACTGGCCAGGGATACTTCCATCCTCGCTATATCAGCGCTACCGCGCCGCTCCTGGTCATCACTCTAGCCGCCGGAATCACCGCCCGTAGCATACGTACGTACCCACGCCCACACACAAGCATCGCATCCAGCATTGCTGCATTTGTGATGCTCCTCTCCATCCTCTCCCTAGTACACTATCGATTCGATGCCGCATTCCGCAAGGCCCCACCCTGGCCCCAGATCGTCTCATTGCTGGAAGAGCAAGCAGGAGCTAACGATCTTATCCTCCGCAACTTCCCAGATCCCGCTTTCGACTACTACTATGGGGGCGCAACGGCCAACACAACCCTACCTACCGCGGAAAACCCGCCGCCCTGGCAGACCCGGAATGAACTGCGCCAGCTCGTTGCATGTTATGACTACATCTGGTTCCTGCCAACTGAGAGCAGCGCATTTGATAGCGAACGTGTTGTCGCTAGCTGGCTGGCCGACAACACTCAGCTCATCTCCGATCAATGGATAGCATCCACCCGGCTCCTCCAATATGCACCCTGGGACAGCATCCCATCCAGCTACGAACCACTCACTTCCACCTCATTCCCGCCCTACGTAAGCCTGTTTGGCTACCGTGTCACACCATCCCCCAAACACTGGCTACCAGGCAGCACCATCTTCGTGGAACTCTTTTGGGAACCTCTCTCTCCCACACCCCGCTCACTGACTATCTTCCTCCATCTTATTGGACCGGTACACACAGATAGCCTCCGCCTATGGAGTCAGGATGACCACCCACCGCAGCATGGTCGCCTCGCCACAAACACCTGGACGCCTGGCAAGCCCTTCCGGGATGTGTACATCCTCACCATCCCATCCTCCATTCCACCCGCTACATATGCCATTACCACGGGGTTCTACGATCCGGAAACCGGTGTGCGCCTGCCGCTTGCGCACACCTCCCCTGCGGGTGAACCCGACGGCTCGCTCGTCCTGGAAGTCTCGATCCCACCCGCGAACGAATAACAAAAAGGGCGTGCTGATAAAAGGCACGCCCTCTCAACAAACAGCCGACCTCGAACTCTAGGCCCCGTCCAGGCGAGCCTGCCATTTCGCAACCAACCGCTCGTACGTATCCTGACTGATCTCACCACGAGCAAGGCGCATATCCAGACTATCCAACAAAGCCTGGATCTCCTCACGAGTGCGCGGCCCCCGTTCCTCTGCGTCCTCCGTCGCCTCAGAACCACGACCGGACTGCTGCTGCATCATACCAGCCATCATCTGGCCTAATCCCAGCCCAGCGCCAAGGCCCACTCCTGTGGATGCCGCGCCGCCAGCCGGATTCTGAGCTGCATCTCGCAGAGCATCGGCTGCCTGCAGTGCCTGATAAGTTGCAACATCGAGAAGCCCCATCCGCCGCAGGTCCTCCGCCGTCGTCGTAGCGGCAGAGAGTGGCTTCATCTCAAACGCCTTGATCTGCAAGCCAACCGCCTCAAACTTCACACCAATCTGCGCCAGCGCAGCGGCCTCGATCTCGCTAATCATCCGGTTGAGAGCCATCAAATCACCAGGTGCATGGGTGGCGATAATGTCTTGCAACTCACCCAGCACGATAGCCAACAGACGCTCCTTAATATCCGCCACTGTGACTATAGGCTTTCCAATAGCGTATTGTGCCGCAAACCGCTGAGGATCACTGACGCTTATACCCATCACGCCGTGCCCCTGCAGCAACAACCATCCGAGACCCTTCCCGGGGGTCTCAAGAGCCAGCGGCTGAGATGTGCCCCAGCCCACCTGCGGCAGATCAGCAGTATTAATAAAGTAAACCTCAGCAGTAAAAGGTGTCTGATTGTTAAAGGCCCTCCCAATCAGATCCACCAGCAGCGGAATGTTAGCCGTGGTGATGGTATGAGTACCAGGCCCCAGCACATCTAGCGCGTGGCCACCCCGCACGAATACAGCGGCCTGATTCTCCCGCACGATGACCTGCGAACCGAGTCGGAAATCACCACTTCCAGACTGCGGCTCACGATAGGCCAGTTCATCCCGCCCAACGTTAGGATGATCGACGACATCAAAAATCCTTGCCATGCTCCAATCTCCTCTATCGGCTACCCGAAAGCTGCAAAGGCGTCGCGTCTACAGCCCCTGCAGAGTCTCGACGCGGCGCCGGAACGCATTGTTTGCCTCACGAACGATGCTCTCTAGCTGTTCCAGCACGCCAGCCAACGCCTCTGCCGAGCCAATGGCACCCGCAAGCTCCTGCAGACCCGCGGAAAACTGGTCCTGATACGCCAACAGCGCGTTGTCGAATGCATATACACTGGCCAAGCTATCGGGCGTGATCTTGACAGAATCAAACACCCCCGCATACCCCTGAGGCGCTGTCCTGATCCGGTCAATGAAGGTTCGAAGCTGGGTATCAATTGCCTGGACACGCTCCATATGTGTCAGCCCGCCCATGGCGACAAGTTGCTGCTGCAAACGACTAAACTCCCCCAACTGCTCCTCAAAAACACGCACCAGATGCTCGCGCAGGAGACGGTCAGCGGCCCGTCTGTCCTGACGCTCGAAATATCCCCTGAAGCCAGGTATCCTCCGAACTACATCTTCCAGCGTGCCCTGCACATTTGTGATCTTCTGGTAGAAATCGGTCATGACAACGTCCTTTCCCACTTCCCATTCTACTTGGCAAGGAAATACTCCGTCCCACAGAAAGGGCACTTGATGACTCCCTTGCCGGCAAGGGTCAGATTCCCCCCACAATGTTTACACTGGCTTA
>DAOTYF010000157.1:0-3646 GCA_034434995.1 Anaerolineae bacterium | reverse complement strand
TATATATACCTATGTATGTCAATGGCCTGAGGCCTCAAAATGGACTTTTTCCCATGAAAGATGCAGGGGCACTGCCTAGGGTGCCCCTGCGAGAAGAGGTTGACGTTTGAGCGGTGCGCTAATTGCCAGCCGCGGCTGGGGCCTGCTGCATCCGTTGCTCTCTCTCTGGCTTCAGGAATAGCTTGGTAATCTCTCCCGCAATGGTTGGCAGGATCACCAGCACGATGATCTCCAGCCAATCCCGGAGATTGAGGGGCATGGTATCGAAGATAGGTTGCAGAAATGGGATGTAGACAACAGCCAGCAGTAGGACTGTGGAAGTCAGCACAGCATACTGCATCCACTTGTTGGTAAATGGCCCAATCCTGAATATTGTGAAGTACTCGGATCGGGCACTATAGGCGCGCAGGAGTTCAGAGAAGGCCAGCACCGTAAAGGCGAGACTCCGCGCCTCGGCGATCCCTCCTTGGGCCAGCCCCATGAAAAAGCCCGCCAAGGTGACCGCAGTCTTAGCGATAGTCTGTACGATCATGTTAATCAACAGCACCCGGTTGATGATCGGTTCATTGGGCCGACGGGGCGCACGATCCATGATATCGGGGTCCCCCTTCTCGACGCCCAAAGCCAGGGCAGGCGCCCCATCGGTCAGAAGGTTGAGCCAGAGTAGCTGAATGGGGGTCAGTATGCCCGGATAACCCAACAATGTACCGATGAAGATCACCATGATCTCCGCTAGGTTGCATGTGAGTAGAAAGGCCACAAATTTGCGGATGTTATCGTAGATGATACGCCCCTGTTCGACCGCGCTCACGATGCTGACATAGTTATCATCCGTCAATACCATATCAGCGGTTTCCTTGCTCACATCCGTTCCAGTGATACCCATAGCCACCCCAATGCTGGCTCGCTTGAGAGCAGGAGCATCGTTAACGCCGTCGCCGGTCATGGCCACCACGTAATCGCGCTTGCGGAAGGCATCCACAATCCGTACTTTGTGCTCCGGTGAGACACGGGCGAAGACCGACACATGGTCGATCATTTCTGCCAGAGCCTCGTCGCTGGTCTTATCCAGTTCCGCGCCACTGATCACGCGGTCCTCGTCGGTGCGGATGAGGCCAATCTGTGTGGCAATGGCGCGTGCGGTTTCGGGATAGTCTCCCGTGACCATCACGGTCTTGATCCCAGCATGTCGCGCCCATTCAATGGCCGGAGCGACCTCCGGGCGAGCCGGGTCAATCATGCCGATCAGGCCAATGAAAGTGAGATCAGCCTCGTGCTTCTCCGCATCAAGCTCATCCGGGTGAGCTTGGAAGCGCCGCTCGGCGACGGCTAACACTCGCAGAGCCTGCTTGGCCATATCGCGGTTGATGTTGGCAATGTGGGCTTTCATCTCCGGTGTCAGCGGCTTGATCTCACCCCGTTCGTAGAGCCTCGTGCATCGGTCCAGCATCAGATCAGGTGCGCCTTTGACAAACAGGATATAGCCTGTGCCATCCGGGTCGTTATGCAACGTACTCATCCGTTTGCGCGTTGAATCGAACGGGATTTCATCCCGGCGTGGGTAAAGCTCCTCCAAATGTGCACGAGTCATGTTAGCCTTGGCAGCCGCCACGACCAACGCCCCCTCAGTTGGGTCGCCCGCGATGCGGTAACCGCGCCCATCTTCTGCAGCCCCCCTCTCGAGCCGGGCATCGCTGGCAAGCAACGCGCCCCGCAACAGGTGAATGAGATCGGGGATTTCCTGCGGATCGAGGGTCGCCCCCTCGCGCAGGAAATCCCCGCTTGGCTCGTAGCCGCGCCCCGTGACTTCCACCAGAATATCAGGAATATATAACTTGACCGCCATCATCTGGTTCTGGGTAAGGGTGCCAGTCTTATCCGAGGCAATGGCAGAGGCGCTGCCCAGCGTCTCGACTGCCAGCAGGCGGCGGACAAGCGCATTGCGGGCGATCATCTCACGCATGCCAATGGCCAGGTTGATCGTCACAATGGCAGGAAGGCCCTCTGGCACCGCCGCGATTGCCAGCGCGACGGCAGTCAGGAAGGCCTCCAGCCCGGCATCACGGAGGGGGATGCCCACCTGAGGCTGCCGCAGGGAGGTGAGGAAGGTGGGGAGGTCCCGGATGCCGGTTGTCGCCATGATGCCAACAATGGCCTCCCCAAAGGCTATCAAGAAGACGATCCCGCAGATGACGAGGGCAGCGGCTGCCAGAGTGGATCCGAGTTGATCGAGGCGACGCTGGAGCGGCGTGCTTTCCTCCTCCACGGATTGAATCATCTCGGCGATCTTACCAATCTCGGTATTCATGCCTGTTGCCACGACGACGGCCTTACCGCGGCCATAGGTGGCGATGGTGCTCTTGTAGGCCATCGTCTTGCGGTCACCGATGTCAGCATCGGCGGGTATCTCTAGCGAGGCATCCTTGCTCACCGGCACCGATTCGCCGGTCAGCGATGCTTCATCGATCTGGAGATTGGCGCTCTCGATCAGGCGAACATCAGCGGGGATGTAGTTTCCCGCCTCAAGGATCACCACGTCGCCGGGCACGACCTCCGCCTCTGGGACGGAGATTAAATGGCCGCCACGCAGTACACGGGCTTCTGGGGCAGACATCTTCTTCAGTGTGGCCAGGGCCTCTTCAGCACGGCCTTCCTGCACCACCCCCAGTGTAGCGTTGAGAACCACGATCAGGGTGATCGCAGCAGCCTCATAGTATTCGCCTAGCAGCGCCGAAATGAGGCTTGCCCCTATCAGCAGAAGCACTACCACGCTCTTGAACTGATTAGCTAGTCGGTTCAAGAAGCCTGGACGGGGGCGCTCGCGTAGCTCATTGCGCCCATATTGTTGGAGGCGCATCTGGGCTTCGGCGGGAGTCAAGCCTTCTACGGGATTGGAGGCGAGATCGGCGAGGACCTTCTCGGCGCTTAAACTATGCCAGGGTATGGTCATGGGGTCTCTATCCTTCAGGTACAAGGGGTGATCGTCACTTAGCATAGCGCAACAGTTTGACCGGCGTTGTCAGCTCAATAAGCGGGGCAAGAAGTCCTTGCGGCGAAAGCCAAAGTAATCGGTCAGAACATCCTGTAGAATGTAGAATGTCATTGCAGGAACAGCAGCAGCCCCACTGATGGCAACAGCCAAGAGATAAAAGCGCGCATCACTGACGGCTGCTGTCCCACCCATGATCTCGTAGTAGTTTGACAGCATATTTCCCAGTGATGCGGTTGGGAACTGCACGCCAAGGCCCATGAAGCAGACGAGAATGCTGTACTGGAAAGTGACGAACAAGGCAGCCGCTAGGGCCACCAGCAGAGTGCCTCCCAGTCGCCAGCGTAGCGAGCGGTCACCCGCTGTTGTGTCCCATAGCGCCTCTATACCCCAAGCCATGCGTGGTATCAGAGCCAACCCAACCGCGAAGCCAACCATAGAGATCGATTGCCCATGGGAGACGCGCTGAGTGCTATAATAGCTGACCGTGAAAGCCAGCGCGACCAGTGTGGGGTGTAGAAGGATCGCTGCTTCTGCCGGGATTCGGATCATGTGAGCTGCCACTTCGCCCAGGACTCCTGGGCGAAGGCTCTTGAGAAGAATACTGATGCCCCCCCACAGCCCCCCCAGCGTCAGGGCAATCAGACCCCCTATTAC
>DAOTYF010000156.1:0-18882 GCA_034434995.1 Anaerolineae bacterium | reverse complement strand
CCCATGCCCACCCCGATCTACCCCCCGGTGGATTACGGGCCGCTGGCTGCAGCGCTCCAGAACCTCCACCGGGAGGCAACCACCCTGCGCCCCTACGATCTGGGCATCGGCTTTGTGGATATCCAGACCGGGCAGGTGATCAGCGTGGCAGGCGAGGGGCGCTTTCACGCCATGAGCACCTTCAAAGGGCCGCTGGCCGCCTATTACCTGTGGCTGGTCGAGCGGGGGATGATCGCCGAGGAACCGACCGACCGGGCGCACCTGAACCAGATGCTGGAGGTCAGCGCCAACACCGATACCAGTTGCATCTTCCAACGTGTGGGGGGGATCGCGCCGTTCAACGACTGGCTCGCCAGCCAGGGCCTCAGTCGGGAGAACAACTTCGTGCTGAAGTGGCAGGATTGGAGTTGCTCCGACGGGGGAGCGCTGTACGTTCCGCCGACCGACTGGCGCTATAGCCGCGGGGATATATCGCTGGGGTTGCCGGGTGAGGCGGCCTTGCTGGCCTGCCCCATCCCGCAAATGCCATGCGATAAGGCATTTGCGCCTGTCGAGCTGGCCGGGTTCTACGCCCGATTGTACCGGGGGGAGGTGATCAGCCCGGCCTATGTCTCCCTGCTGCTGAGCTGGATGGAGGAAGGCCAGGGCGAATCGCTATTCCTGTATCACCTCCCGCCCGAACCCGGGGTGCGGGTGTACGTCAAGGGGGGCGTCCAGCGGGCCAACGCCGAGTACCGGGAGAACTTCATCAGCGAGGCGGGGATCGTCGAGACGCCGCGCGGGGCATTCGCGCTGGCGGTGTTCATGCAGCGCAACCCGGAATGGCCCGGCACGTGGGCCATCTCCGAGGCGGCGCGGCTTGCCTATGAGCACTTCATGGCGGCCCATGCGGAGCCGGTCGCCGGGGCGGGGCAGTGAGAGGCCCGTCCCAGCAGCCCCTGCGCCAAGCAACCAAGAAATCAGGCCCTAAGGGACGCAACTCAAAAGAGTCCAGTCACATTGTGAGTTACACAGCGTATAGCAGACCTGGTAGACTCCAGAGCAGGGGGGGAGTGGATAAGATGATGGGTATTCAGGGCAGTTGTGAGCCATTCCTGGTATAAGTACCCTCGTAGTCATCCACTCCCGGGGTTGCGATCTGAACAGGGCGGTGTATAATAGGGAGCAGTGGCGGGTATAGTTCAGCGGTAGAACGTTTGCTTCCCAAGCAAAATGTCAGGGGTTCGAGTCCCCTTACCCGCTTGAGGCACGGGGCGCTTGCTTCGTGCCTTTGTCTTCCCCAACTAGGCCGCGTCTCTAGCCTGCGCCCTCCGCGCTCATCATCAGCCGCGCCGCGCGCCGACCGATCTCCACGGCGTAGTTTGTGCCCCGATCCCAGGGGTACACCTGGCTCATCGAGGCCAGGTACAGCCCCGGCATCGGCGTCCGCAGGCCCGGCAGCCGCTTTGACTGGTTCACCAGGGGCACGGGCTGGGCATAGGGTGCGCGGAACAACCAGCGCCGCCTAACCCATGAGGGGTCAAAAGCGGGGTTGACCTTCTGCAGCGCGGGCAGGAAACGGGCCGCCAGCTCCTCCTCGCTCAGCCGGAAGTACTCGTGATCCGGCGGCAGGTAGTCGCCGCAGTAGATCAGATGCTCCCCACCGAAATGCTCCGGCGAGACGTAGTTGGTATGCTCGACCAGCGCCAGGAACGGGAACGGGTTCTCGGACTTATCCGGGCTGCGGGCTGGGAGGTTGAGCCAGTAGGTGCCGTCGGTCATGAGCGGGCGATCCAGCGCCAGGATCAGGGCCACCGCGCCCAGGCTCAGCAGCGAGGTCAACTGCCGCCGGTAGTCCTCCGGCAGATCGGGGGCCAATCGCGCCAGCAGGCCCGGCCCGGTGGTCGCCAGCACCTGGTCGAACTGCTCCTCGCGCCCTTCGACGGTCAGGATCAGCCCGCCGCCCTTCGCCGGGGCGATGCGCTGCACGGGCATCCGCAGACAGATCGCCACGCCCAGCCCCCGCAGCGCGTCGGCCAGGTCTTCCAGCATGGCCTGGAAGCCGCCCTCGTAGGTTCCCAGCTTGGCCGTGCGCTTGTTGAGCCGCGCCCACAGCCACGCCATGTTGACCTGATCGTACCGCGCCCCGAACTTGGCGATCAGCATCGGACGCCACACCAGGTTGTGCGCCGCCCGGCCCGATGCTCGCTCCATCCAGGCGTCGGCGGTGTACTTTTCCAGGAACAACCCGTTGGGAATCTTGCTGACGATCAGCCCCACCGCGCCGAAGCGCAGCCGGTCAAGGAGCGGGATGGGCGTCAGGCGCAGCACGTTGACCGCCCGCGACAGCAGCGCGCTGGGCATCACGGGCTTATCCATCGGGTAGATGCAGCCCTCGTGCCACAGGCTGGTGACCGGCGAGGGGAAGCGCACCTTGTGCCGCATCCCGATCTCATCGATCAGGCGCAGCACATCGTGGTCGGTAGAGAACCAGTGGTGGTAGAACTTCTCCAGCGACCACGCCCAGGCAGGGTCGCGGAAGCCCGCCGCCAGCCCGCCGACCTCGGCCTCGGCTTCGTAGAGGGTGACATTGTGCCCGGCACGGGCGAGGTCATAGGCGGCGGCCAGTCCCGCTGCGCCCGCGCCGATGATGGCGATTCTCATGCGAGTCTCTCGATCAGGATAATGGATGGCGCGTCATCCGGTGCGATCATTGCACACCTTCAAACTCAGATGAACGTACTGCCGCCGTCGCCCGTGCGAAGTCGCCCCACTTCACGCCCTGGCGGGCCATGTAATAGAACCCCAGCAGCGTGATCGGCAGCCACAGCGCGGCGTGTAGCACCAGCGTGTACGCCCCGGCGACGTTCTCCTCCACGCCGAACACCTTCAGAATCTCGATCCCCGGCTCGTCGAACGTGCCCACGTAGCCCGGCGAGCTGGGCAACGTCGTGGCGAGGTTCACCACAGCGGTCATCAGCATCAGCACGAAGAAGCTCACCTGGAAGTCGAAGGCGTGCATCACGAACCAGTACTTGGTCGTCTCGGTGAGCCAGATCAGCGTCGAGGAGAGCAGGGTCATCAGCAGGTCGCGCGGGCTGCGCAGCGAGGCCAGCCCCTCCATGAAGCGGTCGGCCTGATGGAGAATCGCCCCCCGAACGCGCTCAGCGGGCACGAGGGCGTGGATCGCTCGCGTGTACAGCCGCCGCGTGGCCTCCGGCCTCAGGGCCAGCACAAAGAATCCCGCCAGCGCCCCGAAGAACAGCAGCGTCATCCACACCACGATCCGGTCGAAGGGCGCGGGGATCGGCGCGAAGGGCAGCGCCACGAAGACGAAGATCAGCATCACCAGCCCGTCGAAGATGCGCTCGACGATGATCGTCGCCAGCGAGGCGCTGATCGCCACCTGGGCGTTGCGCTGCAAGACCCAGGCGCGGATCACCTCCCCGGCGCGGAAGGGATATACGTTGTTGCCCATGTAGCCGATCACCACCACCGGGAACAGGTCGCGCAGGCGGATGCGCTGGATGGGCCGCAGCAGGTAGTGCCAGCGCCACGTCCGCGCCCACACTGCCACGAAGTACACCGCCACGCCGGGGATCAGCCAGCCGTAGCGGGCCGTTCGCAGGTCGATGAGTACCTCGCCCAGATTCAACCCCTTCAGTGCAAGGTACAGAAACACCCCGCTGATGCCCAGCCCAATTGCCAGCGCCAGCCAGCGCCGCCAATGATTCATGGAGCCTCGATTCAGAAGTCAGGGGCCAGTCAGCGTCCGGCCCCGGTGCGGCGGGATTATACCACAGCCCAGATAGACCGCCGCGCGGCCTGTATGGGTTATACACGGGTAGCATCGCAAAGCCGCTGGTCAGCCCTGCGAAGTGTGGTATACTCCCTTGCGTTGTATGCAGGCGGATTGAAAAGCCCTTCAACCCGGCATCCAAAGCCGGGTTTCTATTTGAACGGGGAAAGCAAGCCCCCCATCGTGCCTTGTCCGCCTCCCATCGAGAGAGCATTAAGGAACCGATATGTCACACCAAGTACAAACGCGCATCACCGGAACCATCAAGTGGTTTGACGCCCGGAAGGGCTTCGGTTTTGCGACCCCCGATGACGGGGGGAAAGATGTCTTCATCCACCATTCCGCGCTGAAAACCACCCGCCGCCTTGACGAAGGTGACCGCGTGGAGTTCGCCATCGAACAGGGAACCAAGGGGCCATCGGCAGTTGGCGTAATCCACCTGGATGGCGCTGACCCGGAACCAGTCCCCCATGCCCACATGAGCACGGGGTTACGCTTCGATGATCTGGGCCTCATCGCGCCGCTGCTGCGCGCGGTGGCTCAGCAAGGTTACACCGAGCCGACGCCAGTTCAGGCTCAGTCCATCCAGCCTATCCTCGAGGGGCGCGACCTGCTCGGTTGTGCGCAGACAGGCACAGGCAAGACCGCCGCCTTCGCGCTGCCGATTCTCCAGCGCCTCACAGAGGTGCTATCGCGCCCCGCCAACGGCCACCGGCGCACCATTAAAGCCCTGATCCTGTCACCCACCCGCGAACTGGCTGCCCAGATCGGGGAAAGCTTCGCAGCCTATGGGCGCTACAGCGGGTTCAAGCACGCCACCGTCTTTGGCGGCGTAGGACAGAACCCGCAAGTTGAAGCGCTACAGCGCGGCGTGGATATTCTCGTCGCCACGCCGGGCCGCCTGCTCGACCTGATCGGACAAGGCTATGTCAGGCTCGATGCGGTTGAGGTTTTCGTGCTCGACGAGGCCGACCGGATGCTCGACATGGGCTTCATTCACGACGTGAAGCGTGTGATCGCCCTGTTACCTAGGCGGCGGCAAACGCTCCTTTTCTCAGCGACCTTGCCTGCCGAGATCGTGGCGCTGGCGGAACATCTGCTTAAGAACCCGGTGAGGGTGGCAGTGACACCTGAGCAGCCCACCGTGGAGATCATCGAACAGCTCGTGTACTTCGTGCCGAGCAGGAAGGACAAACAGCCTCTCCTGGAATACTTGCTGCGCGATCCCCTGATCACCCGTGCACTGGTCTTCACCCGCACCAAACACGGCGCGAACAGGGTGGTGAAGCTGCTGGCTCGCGCGGGCATCGCCGCCGAGCCGATCCACGGGAACAAGTCACAGAGCGCCCGCGAACGCGCCCTGGCAAACTTCAAGTCTGGCAGGACACGGGTGCTGGTTGCCACGGATGTCGCCGCGCGAGGGATCGACATCGAGAACATCTCGCATGTGATCCAGTTTGACCTGCCCAACATCCCAGAGACGTACGTGCACCGTATCGGGCGCACCGGGAGGGCAGGTGCGGCGGGCATCGCGCTTGCGTTGTGTGACCCAGAAGAACGGGCCTTCTTGCGCGATATTGAGAAGCTGATCCGCAAGCGTATCCCGGTCGCGGAGAATCACCCCTTCGCAGCATGAGGAGCAAGGCCGCGTCACGCCGTGCTCGGCCTTTCCCGCACTAACCACACCAGCGCCAACCCGTGAATCGCGCCGACTGCCGTGCCCGCCACTAGCACACAGCCAAGCAGGACCGCGATCACCCAGGCAGGAACCGGCTCGTTGGGAATCAGGGTGGTGCTGACGAAGATCAGCGCCATTCATCCGTGAAATCTATGCCATCTGTGGGCTGAATCTGATCTCAACCGCGTAAGTCCCACTGGATCTATGATACTGGCAGGCTGTAGTGTGCCCGCCAGCGCGCCTGGTACGCTGCGACCTCCTGCTCCCAACGGACATCATCCCACCCCAGTTCGGATTGCGCCATCTGGCGGATGCGCGATAGGAACTTCTCCCCGCCGTTGGGGGCCAGCAAACCGAGCCGCACCCGGCGCAGCAGCAGATCATCCAGGTGGATCACGGCCTCGTGCCGGGCCGCCCAGCGCAGCTCCAGCCAGTGGATGGGCAGGCCATTCACCCGGCCCAATTCCTCCGGGCGCACCCGGGCCAGGTCGAGAATCGGCGGCCCGTAGCGAGCGACCAACCGCAGCGCCTCGGCGTGAGTCAGGCCCGGCAGCGCCTCGACAGGCGGCATGGGGTCGAGCGCAGCCAGATGATCATCCACCTTCTCCAGCCGGGGCAGGCGTCGCCGCAGCGCCCGCAGGGCATCCAGGGCGATATGGCGGAAGGTGGTCAGCTTGCCGCCGGTCACGGTCAGCAGCCCGCCCTCCTCCCAGATCACGTGCTCACGGCTCTCTTTGGAGGGAGCCTTGCTCTGGCTGCGGCTGATCACCGGTCGCACGCCCGCAAAGGTCGAGAGCACATCGTCGGCGGCCAGGGCCAGATCGGGGAAGTGCGCCTGAGCCGCCCGCAACAGATAGTCGAACTCCTCCGGCGAGATGGACGGCTCATTATCCAGGTCATCCCGGTGATCCAGGTCGGTGGTGCCGATCAGCGTCACGCCCTCCCAGGGGAAGGCGAACACCGGGCGGGCATCGCGGGGATGCGGGAAGGTGACTGCCTGGTACACCGGAAAGCGGTACTGGGGGAAGATCAGATGGCTGCCGCGCAAGGGCCGGATGCGCGCCCGCGCCCCGACCTGCCCGCGCAGACGGTCCGCCCACGCGCCCGTCGCGTTGACCACTGCCGCTGCGTGCGCCTCCGCCGTTGCGCCGGTGACCCGATCGCACACGGCCACGCCATTCACCAGCCCCCCCGCGCCGCGCAGCAATCCCTCGACGCGCGCATAGTTGATGACAACGGCGCGGCCTGTGCCCACCGCCTCGCGGATCAGGCGCAGCACCAGTCGCGCGTCGTCGGTCTGCGCATCGCAGTAGCGGAAGCCGCCGGTCAGCCGGTCGGCGCACAGCCCCGGCGAGAGCGCGCACAATTCCCCCGGCGTCAGCCGCTGGTAGGCATTCCACTTCCCGCCCATCCAGCTATACAGGCTCAAGCCGATCTCCATCATCCAGCCAGGGATGGCATCGCCGCGATAGGTGGGAAACAGGAACGGCAGCGGCTCGATCAGGCCGGGGCCTTCGCGCAGCAGCTCGTCACGCTCGCACACGGATTGCCAGGTCAGCTTGAACTGGGCGTTGTTCAGGTAGCGCAGCCCGCCGTGCACCAGCTTCGAGGAGCGGCTGGATGTGCCGGAGGCGAAATCGTTCTGCTCCAGCAGCAGCACCCGCAGCCCGAGACGGACCGCCTCGCGCAGGATGCCCGCCCCGGTGATGCCGCCGCCAACGATGATCATATCCCACTGGCCGCCGAGGCACTCCCAGGCAGATTCTCGATCCGGGGTTCCGTACAGCATGGTCGCCCCCTGTAGCCTGCCGCTACCACCTCGTTACGTCAGCAGCTTGCCCGGATTCATGATCCCATCCGGGTCGCAACGGCGGATCGCGTCGCCGATCAAGGCCATACCGAGCACGCCCTTCTCTGCCGACAGATACGGCGCGTGATCCGTTCCCACTCCGTGCTGGTGGCTGATCGTGCCACCATGCCGCACGATGGCCTCGCTGGCAGCGTGCTTCATGCCACGCCACAATTCAAGCATCCGGTCCGGGTCGCGCAGCACGCGGAACAGGTACGTCACATAGATGCTCGTCCCGGTCTCGTATAGGTGGGAGAGGTGCGCGAAGACGTGAACGCGCTCGCCCGTGCCCTGCATGGCGCCCCGGATGGCGTCCTGGATCGCCTCGACCGCCGGGATGGCCCCAGCCCAGGGGAGGGCGGTTTCCAACGTATCGACGGCGTAGCCAATCTCCCACAGCGAGTTACGCAGGTATGGCGATAGGAAGCGGCTCTTCGCCCACTGGTTGCCCATGTACGTCCCGGTGGGCAAGCCGCCGTGCCGCCGGGCGATACCCCGCGCGGCCCGCCACGCCGCCCCGACACGGGCCGCTTGGCCTGTCACGCCGACGATCAGCAGGCATCGATGCCCCCGGTGATACCCCAGCGCCCCCAGCCCGCGATGCGCCAGGCTGACCATGTCCTGACGGCCCGCCAGCGCCAGCGTCGAGTCGGTTTCGACGGGGTTGCTGAGGCGCAGCATCGAGAGCGGCAGCCGCGCCTGGGCCATCTCGCGGATCGCTGCCACGCCATCCTCCCATTCTCGGAAGAAAATGGCGTAGAAGCGCTCCACCTCTGGCAGCCGGGTCACCCGTACCGTCGCCTGGCTGATGATTCCCAGCCGCCCTTCCGATCCCAAGGCAAGCTGCCGGATGTCCGGCCCGGCGCCACTGGCCGGATGGGGCAGCATCTCGATCTCCCCCGCGGGGGTGATCAGCCGCCCGCCTGCAAAAGTCTGCTCGATCCGCCCGTAGTAGTACGACTGCTGCCCGCTCGACCGGGTGGCGATCCACCCACCGAGCGTAGATAGCTCGAAGGACTGGGGATAGTGTCCCATGATGAAGCCATGCGCCCGCAGGGCCGCTTCGAGGTTCGGCCCCCGGACGCCTGCGCCGAAGGTCGCCAGGCGGCTGGTCTCATCCAGCCGGATCAGGGCGCTCATCCGGGAGAGGTCAACAGTGATGGCCGGCGGGCCATCGGGGGGCGGGTTGATGTGCCCCACGACGCTTGTCCCGCCGCCGTAGGGGATCAGGACGGCCCCGGCACGCCGAGCCACCTCGAACAGCGCGCGCAGATCGTCCTCGCTCTCGGGATAGGCGACCCCCGCTGGGAAGACCTCCACGCGCCCGAAGCGCAGCGCCACCCAGTCGGGCAGCGATTGCCCGCGCGCGTGGCGAACGCGCTCTCCGGCGTCGGTCAGGATGAGAGGGTGCGCCGGCAAGGGTGATTCCGGCACACTGCGCGCCACCACCTCAAACGAAGCATCCTGCACCGGCTGCCCCTCCCCAACCCATGACTCCAGCGTGGGCAGAGCGCTGGCCGGAACCAGATAGTTCGTCTGCTCGCTGCCCCAGCCGTTCCAACGTCGCATTCATCCCCCCTTCATCTGATGCCGGGCGCAGGGGAAAGAGACCCCTCACCCTTGCTCACCCTGTTCCACAGATCGATGCTATGGCACATCACGGCGGCGGTGATCGCCCGCGCGGCGTCCGGGTCCTCGGAGGCCGCCGCCGCTCGCAGATCGAGGTAGAACTGCCGCGACGATGCCCGCGACTCCGGCAGGCTGAAGTACCGCCGTGCCATTCGCTGGTAGAACCCCACAAACCCGTTGAGGATCAGCGTGTAGACTGGGTTGGTCGAAAGCACAGTCAACTGGTGATGCAGCGTCCAATCTGCGCTGGCAAAGGAATCCGGGGAGTCGTTGAGATCGGCCAGCAGCCGCCCAATCATCGCCGCAACCTCACCGGCGTTATGGCGCACTGCCGCCGCCGTATAGGCTGGCGCGAGCGCTTCCCTCACTTCGAGGAGCTGCGGCACAAACGTCGGCGGCAGGGCGCTTTGACGGCTCACCAGCGCCGCTAGCACGTTCAGGTTGCCCTCCGTCCACACGTCTTTGACGCGGGTGGGCTTGCCCTGCTGGATATCGATCCAGCCCTCGGCGGCCAGCCGTTGCAGCGCCTCGCGCAGTGTCGAGCGGGTCACGCCCAACCGTTCGGCGAGCTGACGCTCGGCGGGCAGGCTGCCATTGGCGGGAAACGTCCTGTCGAGGATCGCCTTCACCAGCCGGGTGTAGGTCAGTTCAGCGGGCCTGGGCGGGGCGGGCCACTCGGGAAGATCGGGCACGCATTCCTCCTGTCATCGACTGGTCTGACCACCGACCAGCTAGCTGCATTATACGATAGATCGCGCTGGGCGTCAAAGGGTGTTTGACAATTTAGCTGAACTCGATTCAATGGGTTCATTCGCCATCCCTCGGTCGAGACGGTCATACGGGGGAGTCAGGAGGACAGAATGAGCCGTTTACGCACGCGCTTGAAGTTCACAACCGGCTGCTGCCAGCCGGGGATCGTCCTGGTGGCCTGCGTCGCAGGGATGCTGCTGGCGGCCTGCCAGGCCCCTGTGGCAGCGACTACGAGGGCCGGACCCCAGGAAAGCGAAACCGCCCAGGCAACAACGTCCGAACCGGCTGCCGCCCGAACAGCGGCTCCCACACCAACCCGCACGCCCCGCCCGACGCGCACGCCTGCCCCGTCGCCCACTCCCACGCCGGAACCACTTGCCGACGCCTCCGACTTTGACCCGGCGGAGCTTGAGGCGATTGCGGCGCTGAACGGCTGGCGGCTTTCTCAAAACCTGCTGCCCTACGCGCCGAACGAGTCCCTGCGGGAGATCGCCAACGCTCAGGCCGACTACCTGCTGACACTGCCCTCGCTCCCGAATGGCGTGGCACTGCACTTCAACGCCCAGGGGCAGGGGACGCGGGATCGGGCGCTGGCTGGCGGGTGGCCGCACTACGCCACCCCCGACCAGACCGCTGCCGTCGAGGTGGCCTGCGCGCTGGAGACCATCCAGGATTGCCTCAGCCAGTGGCAGGGATCGCCCGATCATTACCATGCCATCTCCGACCCCGGCTACCGCGAGATCGGCGTGGCGGTGAGGCCGGTCTTGGCTGGCAATCTCTACCTGGTGCTGCTCGGATCGCGCCCCGACGTGCTGCCCGCGCTGGTCGATCCGCTGGGCGAGAAGTTATACTTGACCTCGGAGCAGTTCCGGTTCTCAGGAGGCACGGGCTGGATCCAGCGGGTGACGGAGGTGCAGATTCTTGCCTCGCCGGACGACGAACCAGCGACCGATGCCTGGGTTCCCTACGAGCCATCGCTGCCGCTGCCGGAGGACGTGGCCGGGACCTTCGCTGTGGCCTACACAGATGGCACCCATCAGGTGATCACCGAAGTGCGCCCCGCCATCGACGTGGTATGGACGCCGGAGTTACTGGCAGAGATCGCCCCTTGAGGCTCCATTGGTAGGGGCGCGGCGTTGTGCGCCCCTCCTTCTCCACATCTGCCCAACACCTTCATCACTTCTTCACAACCCAGAGCCATACTACTGCCCAGACCGTGCAATCGGACACAAGATGAGAGAAGGAGCGAATAGAAATGGCAGAAAAGGTGATTGGGGAAGTGCGGTTCATCGAGACGGAGGATGGCTTCCGCATCGAGGTGAAGGGCGATAAGGAGCGCCTCCGCGAGCTGGGGTTCGAGCCTGGCAAGGGGTTCCGGCACTGGGCAGGCTTCGGCCCGATGGGGTTCCGCTTTCGCGGGCATCATCATCACGGGCCATGGGGCCGCCGCTTCGGCTTCGGTTTCCGGCGGGGCTGGGGCTGCGGGCTTTGGGGCTGGGACGAAGAGCCGGAGGAGGAACCCCGCCGCGAGGGCAAGGGCGAGCCATCCTCCCCGCCGGTGTGAGGCTCACGCCGACCGTAGGGGCGATTCGCCAGTCGCCCCTACTGAGGCCACAATGGAATGACACGCAAACTGATTGCTTGCGCCTTACCACCTTTTGGGGATACGGTTTTGGCTGTAGCGGGGGTGGTGATCAGCGCCCAGCCAACGCACTGGTGATAGAAGGGCCGTATCGCTTCAGCCGCAACCCGATCTCTCTGCGGAGCGGAGCCAGGTAAGGTCTGATGAACGAGCTTATTCTGGTCATTGACGACGAACCCAAGATCGTCAAACTGGCCCAGGACTATCTGGAGCAGTCCGGTTTCCGTGTCACCGCCGCAGCCGACGGCACGACCGCGCTGGCTGCTGCCCGTCACGAGCGCCCCGATCTGGTTGTCCTCGACCTGAACCTGCCGGGCATGGACGGCCTGGACGTGTGCCGGGCGCTGCGGCGCGATTCGGACGTGCCGGTGATCATGCTGACCGCCCGCGACGAGGAGGCCGACCGGTTGATCGGGCTGGAACTGGGGGCAGATGACTATATCACCAAGCCGTTCTCCCCACGCGAGTTGGTGGCGCGCGTCCGGGCGGTGCTCCGCCGCGCCCAGGGCGGAGTTCGCACGGCAGGGCTGATCCGCGCGGGCGACCTTGAAATCGACCTCAACGGCTTCCGGGTCAGCCGCGCCGGGGAGCCGATCCACCTGACCCGCACCGAGTTCAGCCTGCTAGCGACCCTGGCGCAGCACCCGGGGCAGGCGTTCTCCCGCGATCAGCTTATGGACCGCGTCTACGGCGTGGCCTACGCGGGCGCGGACCGCAGCATTGACGCGCACATCAAGAACCTGCGCCAGAAGATCGAAGCTGACCCCGCCAACCCTCGCTACGTGTTGACCGTGTACGGGATCGGCTACAAGTTCACCGACGAGGCGCGGTAGTGGCAAAGAATCGTCGGCTGCACCGTCACCACCGGTGGGGACCAGCGTGGGCGCAGGAGAGTGAGTATGACCCTCCCTGGACCCCACCGCCGAGCGAAACCGGGTGGCCCTCAGTGGGTCGGCGTTGGGAACGTTGGGAGGCACGCCGCGCGCGGTGGGGCCGGGATTCCTGGGGTCGGTTCAGGCCGCCGGGCTGGCATCGCCGCCGCCGGAGCCTGTTCCTGCAATTCGCCGCCGTGTTCGGCTTCGCCGTCGTGCTGGTGATCGGTGGAATGGCAGGGCTGGCCTACCTGCTGGCCCGCCTGTTCGAGGGCGAGAGCCAGACCGCCGTGCTGGTGTGGATCGGCGGGTGCAGCTTGTCACTGGCCCTGCCGCTGCTCGGCATTGGTGTGGCGATGGCCGCCTCGCGCCGCATCACTCACCCGTTGGCCGATGTGATGGAGGCCGCCGATGCGGTGGCCAGGGGCGACCTGTCCGTCCGCATCCCAGAGGATAGCCCTGGCGAGTTCGGCAGGCTGGCCCGGACGTTCAACCACATGATCGATGAGCTTCAGCGCATCGACGAGCAGCGCCGGAACCTCACCGCCGATGTGGCCCACGAACTCCGCACGCCGCTGCATGTCATCCAGGGCAACCTGGAAGGAATCCTCGACGGCGTCTACCAACCCACCCCAGAACACATCCAGATGCTGCTGGACGAAACCCACCTGCTGGCCCGGCTGGTGGACGATCTGCGGACGCTGTCGTTGGCCGAGTCGGGCCACCTGGCCCTGCATATTGAGCCAGTCGATGTGGCTGAACTCCTGGCTGACGCAGGTACGAGCTTCGGCGGGCAGGCGGAAGCAGCGGGGATCAGCTTGCGGGTCGAATCGGATGCGCTCGCTGGGGCGACCATCCCCGGCGATGTGGGCAGGTTGAACCAGGTGCTCGCCAACCTGCTGGCGAATGCGCTGCGCTACACGCCCCCCGGCGGAACGATCACGCTGCGGGGGGAGCGCGCCCCTGGCGGTGTGGTGCTGACTGTGCGCGATACGGGCAAGGGCATCCCGCCGGAGGACCTGCCGCATGTGTTCGACCGCTTCTGGCGCGGCGACCCTGCCCGCACTCGTGCCGATGGCTCCGCCGGCGGGCTGGGTCTGGCGATTGTCCGGCAACTGGTGCAACTTCATGGGGGCCAGGTCGACGTGGAGAGCCAGCCAGGCCACGGCACGACCTTCACCCTCTTCCTGCCGACAGGATAACCTTGCGCGGCTGGGTTTTACCCCCGGCGCAGCCATTGCGCGTATCATAGGTCCACAACCTGTCCCTCTTATGCTGGAGGATTCATGAACGCGAAAGACGCGCTTCTGGCTATCGACTGCGGGACGCAGAGCGTTCGCGCGTTGCTGTTTGACCCCAAGGGCAACCTGCTCAGACGCGCCCAGGTTTCCATCAACCCGTACGTCTCGCCGCAGCCTGGCTGGGCCGAGCAGGACCCCGAGGTGTACTGGCAGGCGCTGTGCGAGGCATGCCGCATTCTGTGGCTGGGGGGTGGCTTCGCCAGGGAGCGCATCGCCGGGGTGGGCCTGACCACCCAGCGGGCCACGGTGGTCAATGTGGACGCACAGGGCCGCCCGCTGCGTCCGGCCATCGTGTGGCTCGATCAACGCCGCACGGAGGGACTGAAACCGGTCGGCGGCTGGTGGGGCCTGTTGTTCGCGCTGCTGGGGATGAGCGGCACGGTCGCCTACCTTCAGGCCGAGGCCGAAGCCAACTGGCTGATGACGAACCAGCCGGAGGTCTGGGAGAAGACGCATAAGTTGGTGTACCTCTCCGGCTACCTGACTCACCGTTTGGTGGGGCGGTTCGTCGATTCGACGGCTTGCCAGGTGGGCTACCTGCCCTTTGACTACAAGGCCAAGACATGGGCCAGGCCCTGGGACTGGAAGTGGCAGGCGATCCGGATGACCCCCGACAAGCTGATCGACCTTGTGCCGCCGGGCCAGCCGCTCGGCGAGATCACCCCCGAAGCCAGCGCCGCGACGGGCATCCCCGCCGGGCTGCCGCTGATCGCTGCCGCCGCCGACAAAGCCTGCGAGGTGCTGGGAGCGGGCGCACTGGCCCCGCATATCGGCTGCCTGAGCTACGGCACGACGGCCACGATCAACACCACGCACCGCCGTTACATCGAGGTCATCCCTCTCATCCCGCCCTACCCCTCCGCTATACCCGATGCCTATAGCCTGGAGCTCCAGATATACCGGGGCTTCTGGATGGTGAGCTGGTTCAAACGCGAGTTCGGCTTGCGGGAGCAGCAGCTCGCCGCTGAGCGCGGTGTCCAGCCAGAGGAGTTGTTCGATACGCTGGTGGAGGGCGTGCCGCCGGGGTCGATGGGTCTGATGCTCCAGCCATATTGGTCGCCGGGTCTGAAGGTTCCAGGGCCGGAGGCCAAGGGCGCGATCATCGGCTGGGGGGATGTGCACACGCGCGGCCATCTTTACCGTGCGATCCTGGAAGGGCTGGCCTACGGTCTGCGCGAGGGCAAGGAGCGCACCGAGCGACGCACCCGTATCCCGATCACCGAATTGCGCGTCGCGGGCGGCGGGTCGCAGAGCGACGCGGCCATGCAGATCACGGCGGACGTGTTTGGGCTGCCCGCCTCACGCCCCCATGTCTATGAGGCGTCGGGGTTGGGCGCGGCCATCGATGTGGCGGTGGGGGTGGGGCTGCACCCGGACTTTGAGACGGCAACCCGGTCTATGACCCGCCCCGGGGCGACCTTCGAGCCGAACCGGGACGCCCATCGCATCTACGACGCGCTATATCGGCGGGTGTACCGACATCTGTACGCCCGGCTGAGGCCGTTGTATGAGGCCATCCGCGACGTGACGGGCTATCCCAAAGGCTCGTAGGGACACGGCGGCGC
Source organism: Anaerolineae bacterium (assembly GCA_034434995.1). Taxonomy (GTDB): domain Bacteria; phylum Chloroflexota; class Anaerolineae; order Aggregatilineales; family UBA3940; genus DAOTYF01. The sequence continues at coordinate 3,818 of DAOTYF010000156.1, read as the reverse complement.
CGTGTCCCTCTCGCTTCGTTGGGTGGGCTTGTAGGAAGGCAGGCAACAGGGATGACAGGTGAGGCGTCTACTCCAGCTTGACAATACACTCCACCGGGCAGACGGACTGACACTGCGGCTCGTCGAAGTGGCCCACACACTCCACACACGTGCTGGCGTTGATCACGTACACATCGCCATCCTGGCTGATGGAGTTGGTCGGGCACTCCGGCTCGCACGCCCCACAGGCGATGCAGTCCTCAGCGATGATGGTCATCGGCATGGTCGGTTTCTCCTGGTTCGGCGTAAGGTGAGAGTATCCATCGCTAGGCTAACAGGGGGGCAGGGCAACGTCAATTGACAAACGTCACGCCCCGCGCTGACCAAGTAATCTGCCCTCTGCGACCCGTTTGGTCGTATCGGGCGGTGGGGAATCAAAAGGGCACAGCGCTGGTCTACTGTGCCCTTCTTTCGGCGCTGCCGAAGGCGCCCCGCCCGCTACGGCGTCGGAGTCAGCGCATCGGGCAGATACCAACAGTTGCCCGTGCCCAGCTCAATGGAGTGATCGGGGTAGGCGTACAGGGCACACATCTGGGTCGCTCCAGCGGGCTTGTCATAGATGGTGTACCCCCGGAAGGGGCGCGGCCCGCCATACAGATACCAGGGGCCTGAGCCTGGCATGCCCGCGTTCTCTGGCGCGACGGTGTTAAAGAAGAAGTGAATATGCGCGCCGGGCAGTTGCTCGGTGAAGCCGTTCGTCTCGTAACTGACTACGTAGGTGGCCCCCTCCAGCGCGATCCCGGTGATCTGCACGAACAGGTCAGGCAGCGGCGTGGGCGTGGGAGTCGGCTCCTCGGTAGGCGCGGCTGTCGGCCCCTCGGTCGGCGTTGGCTCCTCTGTCGCAGCGACGGCGGCCTCCTGAGTCGGCCCCTCGGTGGCCGATACCAGGGTGGGCACGTCTGCTGCGCCGCCGATGCCGAGCAGCCCGCCCGACGACGCCAGAGCGATGCCGCCTACGACGCAGCCGATCAGCAGGATGGCTCCCAGCGCGATCCCGCCGATCAGCATGAAATTGGGGCCACCGCTGGGCCGCTCTGCTGATGGGGGGGCCTGACGGGTGGCGGCGCCCTGCCGGGTTGCCGGAGCCGGTGGGGCCGCCGATTCAGCCACCTGTGGAGGGGCGGGAGCGACCCTGGCTGGCTCTGGGTAGGAGGCCGACTCGATGAACGTTTCGCCCGCCTGGGCCGGTTCGCTCGCCGCCTCGATGATCGTCGCGCTGGCATCCAGGCTGGCGCGGCGCAGGGCCGCCGCCATCTCCGCCGCGCTTTGATAGCGATCCATCGGGTCTTTGGCGAGGGCCTTCTCGACCACAGCCTGGAGGTCGGGCGGCGTGCCGGGTTCGATATCGCGCAACCGGGGAACCGGGTCAGTCACATGCTTCATCATGATGCTGACCGCCGAGTCGCCCTCAAACGGGGGACGACCACTCAGCATCTCAAACAGCGTCACCCCCAGCGAGTAGATATCCGAACGCTCATCTGGACGCCTGCCCTGCGCCTGTTCCGGCGACATGTACAGCGCCGTCCCGACGACCGCGCCGGAGGCCGTGTGGGTCTGCCCACCGATGATCTTAACAATGCCAAAATCCGTCAGGATCGGCTGGCCCTGCACGTTGATCATGATGTTGGCCGGTTTGATATCGCGGTGAATCAGGCTTTGCTGGTGAGCAAAGTCCACGGCGTCGCAGATCGGCGCCAGGATGTCCACTGCTTCCTGGGGGGTCAGCCGTCGGTCGCTGGCGTTATAGCGCCGCAGCCGCTGCTGGAGCGTCTCGCCAGGGATGAACTCCAGCACCATGTAGTAGGTGTTGCCATCGTGGTTGAAGTCAAACACCTGGATGATGTTCGGATGGCGCAGCCGTGCCACCGCTGCCGCCTCCTCCTCAAAGCGCCGGACAAACTCCGGGTCCGTGGAGAGGTGGGGGTGGATCAGCTTCACGGCGACCACGCGCCGCAGATTGGGATCGGTGGCCTTATAGACCGCCGACATGCCGCCCTGCCCCAGCAGTTCTTCGATCCGGTAGCGGCCCCCCAGATCGTGTCCTATCCAACTTGGTTCGTTCATGTCCTCTATCTCCCGTCCCTTTGGCGGTTGCATGAAATGTCAGGAGCCACGCAGTCAATTTCGACCAGGACGGGTAGAGGCGCTGAGCATGAACGGCCTGCGAAGCACCCCTACAGGCACTTTGAAACTGCGTACTTCCTACCCGATCAACGTAGGGGCAGGCCCGGCGACAGCGGTCGCCACCCGCCCCTACCCGGTGGGCAGTCAAAGCCAGGCTCCCGATCAGTCGGGCACGGCCAACAGGCCCGGCTCTGCTTCCACCGCGTAAGTCCACCTAATTCTAGACAAAAGTGGTCAGCTAATCAAACAACCACAGCCACGAGTTGTTGAAGTCGCACACGGTGCGCCCCGACTCGCTGAGCGCGGCCATGGCCACGAAGCCCCGCTCGTATGTGTTATCGGTGATCGTCCCGATCCGCGTGCCATTGGTATAGACCGTGAACGTGTTGCCGCGCCCCACCACAGCCAGGCGGTTGGTCGTGCCATTGCGCCAGTCGAACTGGGGGTCAATCCCGCCGGGATAGAGGTACTGTTCGCGGAAGAAAGCGCCGCGCGACTGGGTGACGAAATAGGCCGTGCCGTTCCCGCCGCGGCTGATGACCACGAGGTACTCGTTGAGCGCCTCCTCGTTGCCGTCCGAGCGCAGCACAAAGCCGCAGCCAGCCAGTCCGGTGGTGGTATCCCAGGTGATATCGGTCGAGATCACAAAGTCGCTGACAACGGTGGCAATGAAGTTGTTGGCGTAGTCTACCGACTGGTAACCCTCCACCTCAATATGGATGGGGGGGTGAATCCACTGGACGTGGCCCTGCGCCGGATCGACGCCATAGCCAACCAGCTCTGCCTCGATAGGCTGCACAGCGGCGGCGGTGGCGGCGGCAGCTTCTTCACCCTGAAGCTGCTGCGCAGCCTGGGTGGCGGTTACATCGAGGCTGCGCTGCGTAGCTTGAGCCTGGGCAGTCGCCAGCATGGACTCCGCATCACTGCCAGTGGATGCCAGCGCGGTAGCCGTCTGGTCAAGCTGGGCGGCCAGCGCCTGCACCGTTGCCTGCTGTCCGCCCAGTGGGCCGCAGGCCAGGGCCGCGAGAGCGAGGGACACCAGCGCGCCAAGCATGAAGAGTTTCAATTTCGGTTGCATCATGACATTCTACCTTGTAGAGAGGGCCTGCCTCATTCTCATCTCACTTGAAAGTCCGCGCTATTATAGTCGCATTGGCCAACGCCGCATAGCGCCATCCGGCGTGCTCGTCAATTTGACCGTCCTATGCTACGATAAGCCGTGCGCATTGATCCGCCGTCCGGGGTGAGGCTCTATGATACGATCCCGACCCGTCCTGGTGCTGATTGCTGTGCCCGCCCTTGTCTCGCTGCTGGTGACGCTGCTGGTGCTGAACCTGTGGGACCGCCAGCGCCCGCAGCAGCGGGTGATCATGTTGCCTACCTACAGCAGCACCTCGCAGATTCCACCGCGCGCGATCACCCCAGCGGGGCCTGCCGGTGAGGCCGAGCCGGGCGGCGCGGGCGAGGCGCCTGAAACCCAGGAAGCCACCCAGCCGCCCCCCGCCGAGTGCGAGAACCCGATCCACACGGTAGAGGCGGGGCAGGTGCTCAGCGGGATCGCCGAGTCTTACGGGGTGAGCATCGATGACATCGTGGCGCTGAACCAGCAGCTCGACCCGAACTTCAATCAGGACTTCATCGCGGTGGGCCAGCAG
>DAOTYF010000155.1:0-14417 GCA_034434995.1 Anaerolineae bacterium | reverse complement strand
GGAACCCGATCGTTTACCGCCACCGACTTCCCAGTGCTGAGCAACCTGGGCGATTATGCAGCCGTCGCGCTAGACAGGGTGCGCTCGATTCAAGCTCTTGAAAAGCGCATCGAGGAAGCCCTCGCGGCCTCGCGTGAGGTGATGCTGCACGCGGAGACACTTGCCAGCCCCATCGAGGGCATCGAGGCTCTAGTAGAGACCTTCCTCAGCGATGGCTTTGGCCCGCTCACCGAGCAGCAGCATGATGCCATCACCCGTATCAAACTGGCAACGGCGCGACTCAAAGAAATAGCCAACTTCATTGATCAGGCCATGTCCAAGTTCAAACATGAGTCTGTGGGCAAGTAGGTCCATCTCGTCCCGCAACCTGCTGATCGGCTCCCTGGCAGCGGGTTTATTCATCTGTGCCATTGTTGAGTGCATATCACAGGTCACCGCCCCTCCCGCTGATGCCCCTACATCCACACCGACCGGCACGCCGCTGCCCCAATGTGCTGACAACGCCTCCCAGAGCATCGAGGATCGTATTCGTGAAGCCTTCCAGGAAACTGACCCTTATGTGCGGCAGGGGGCGGTTCTGTGTTCAGTCGAACGTTTTCTGCGCGCCGAGGCGGTAAACGCGATGACGGATGAGCAAGCCTCAGCTTATCTCACTTCAACGGCGTTCTCCTCCGAGCATCTTACGTTGGCCGATCCTGCCCTGGTGGTGCGCGAGAACGCGCAAGCGATAGTGGGGTTGCCAGATGGAATGGGGCTATACCTGTACGACCTTTCAGCACCCGCGGGGAGCTTCCCCCTTGCGATCAGCCCCTGGACGATTGGCCTGTCACATGTTCAAATTTCATCAGACGAGATGGAGATAGGGGTCAGCTTCGAGACAGTAGATCAGCAGGCCGCCGCACACATCCACTATGCCCTGATCACGCGGGATGGAACGACCTGGCGGGTGAGCTGGCTCAGTGACGACCACCCTGACTGGTGGTTTAACTCGCGCAACGCGGCCCTGTCTGTCGCACCAGACCGCTCACGTCTGATTGTGGTTGGGGAAGCGCGCAACTCAACGTTGGTCTTTGATGAAAAGGAGGGCCGCCCGCATCGCCTGTTCCGACTGGAATGGATTCGGGAGGGGCACGCCTACCGCCTGAAGCTATCGCCTGGTGGATACCCGTCGCGGTCGGCTTGGCAGTGGGAGATCGCACAGCCATCCCCCTACGCCACGCTGGTAGAATTCGTTGAACGGATTCAGATGGGCGACTCCGATGGGGCAGCGCGGCTGGTGACCAACCCGAATGTGATCTCCGATGCGATGGCGTTCGGCCTATATCTGGCTGGCCGCCAGTTCGAAGTCTTGTCTTCCGAGCCACAGCGGATCGTTTTCCGCGATCGCCAGGGGACGTTTGTGGCTGATTTCCTGGCTACCCCTTCCAACAGCGGCCCTGTCTGGAGGATCGCTAGTTTAGCTCCCTTGGGGGCGGAGCCATGAGGCCCTCCGTTCAGCACTGTCATTACCTGTCATTAGGCAAAGTGGATTATCACACCGCCTGGACTCTGCAACGCAGGTTAGCCGAGGCGCGTGCGGAGGAACGCATCAGCGATACACTGATCATTCTGGAGCATCCTCCTACTTATACACTGGGCCGATCTGGGCGGCCTGAACACCTGTTACTCAGCCAAACGGAGTGTAGGGAGCGTGGGATCGAGCTTGTGGAGGTGGATCGAGGTGGAGACATCACCTACCATGGGCCAGGCCAGATCGTCGCCTACCCGATCTGGCTGCTGGGGCAGCCCGACCTTTCAGGGCGAATTCCGCAGGCCAATTACGTGGGTTACATCCGCAAGCTGGAAGAGGTCCTGATCCAGGCTGTCGCTCCTTTCGGAGTTCGTGCCCGCCGTGAGGTCGGTCTGACCGGGGTATGGGTTGATACGGAGAGTGGTCCGTCTAAGCTGGCGGCCATTGGGGTGCGTATCAGTGCGCGTGGGGTCAGCACACATGGTGCTGCGCTGAACGTCGACCCCGATCTCAGCTACTTTGAGGGGATCGTTCCCTGTGGGATCGCCAACAAGGGGGTCACATCGCTCCGGGCGTTGCTAGGCAGGACATGCCCATCAGTTTCGGCTGTGCGCGATAGCCTTACGAAGGCTTTTGAGTCTGTTTTCGGATGCCAGCTCACTGCTATCACGCTTGAGCAGATCACGACGCTGATTGCTTGAGCATTCCAGGGAACGATGTCCAAAGCCGTCATTTTTGATTGGGGTGGCGTGCTGATGCGCACAAGGGATTACAGCCCACGCCTGGCCTGGGATAAACGGCTGGGCCTTCTGCCTGGTTCGGTTGAACGGGTGGTTCATGGCCTACCTGAGTGGATCGAAGTTCAGCTCGGCCAGCGCGACCCAGACACGTATTGGCAGGCCGTTGCTGAGCAGTTGCATCTGCCCACGGAGATGCTCCCCCTCCTTCAGAGTGACTTCTATCGGGGCGACAGACTGGATGAGGACCTTGTCATTTTGATCCGCCGCCTGCGTATGGGGGGTATTCGAGTGGCGTTGCTCAGCAACAATGGGCCGGATCTGCTCGATCAGATCGAGGCTCTGGGCCTGAGTGACCTATTCGACGCGGTGGTGATTTCCTGCCAGATCGGTCAGATGAAGCCGCACATTGGTGCATACCTGACCACTCTGGGCAAGCTGGCCGTTTCTCCTGAGCGCTCCCTACTGATCGATGACTCGGAGGCCAACGTGGAAGGTGCCCGCGCCGCAGGCATGGCTGCCATTCGCTTTTACCCTGACCTCGACCTGATGTCCGCTCTTGAGCAATGGCTATCAGCAACTTCGCCATGATCACACAGGCAATCCTCTTCGACTATGGAGGTGTCCTGGAAGGGCCGCTTGACGAGGCCGCCTTCGCCAGCGATCTTGCTTACCTGGCTCGCAAGCACGGTTTTGAGACCGGCAAGGCCCTGTGGAACCACCTATATGCCTCCGAGTCTTGGGAAAAGGCCAAGCGCGGTCTTCTCAGCCGTGATGAGTTCTGGCGGGAACGTCTCGGCGCGCTGGGCCTTTACACCGCCGACGAACAGGCCGCCTTCAAGCAAATGTTGTACCGCAACCGAGGGATTCGCCCCGACATGGAAGCACTCGCCCGGGAATTACATCGCTCTTTTCGGCTGGCCGTGCTGAGCAATACCTCGCGCCGCGATCTGGCAATTTACCTATCCCAGCGGCGCGGGCTGGCAGGGCTGTTTGAGTTAGTGGTGAGTTCGGCAGCGGTTGGCCTCGCCAAGCCCGATCCGGCGATCTTCCAGCTAACCCTGGAGCAGCTCGGAGTGGCACCTCAGCAAGTCATTTTCGTAGATGACCTGCCACGCAACACCCAGGCGGCAGAAGCGTTGGGCATTCCCTCCATTGTATTTGTATCGGCTGCCGAACTGCGTGCGGAGTTGACGAAGCGGCATATCTTGTGATAGAACATTTGCCGCTTGTCCTCTGCGGGGAACGCGCTACAATGATAACAGCTTTTGACCTAGGAGCACGCTCGATGCGACCCCCCCTGTGTGCGATAGCCGCCCACCATCATGCCCAATGTCTCCGCGTTCACGGGGTGGCGCACCAACCGCGTGTCTGAGTGACTTCGTAGCACCCTGTTGAGCGTGGAGTGCCAAATACTACTCCACGCTCTTTTGTTTGTTAGAGAATCGGGAAGGAGATCGATCCATGCCAGACAAAGTTCCCCCTCGACTTCCGGCTGGGATGCGCGATATTCTGCCGGAGGAGATGCTGAAGCGTCAGTATGTGCTCGATGTGGTTACAGGCACATTTGAGGCGTTCGGCTTCGAGCCACTCCAGACTCCAGCCATCGAGTTGAGCGAAACCCTGGCCGGGAAGTACGGTGAGGATGCCGAGCGATTGATCTACAAGGCATGGTACGGAGATAAACCAGACGGCGCGCTTTCACTGCGCTACGATCTGTCTGTGCCGTTGAGCCGTGTTGTGGCAATGTACCCCAACCTGCCACGCCCCTTCAAGCGCTACCAAGTTGCCCCAGTGTGGCGAGCCGACCGCCCGCAGAAAGGACGCTACCGCGAATTTTACCAGTGCGATGCCGACATCGTTGGCACAGGCAGCATGTTGGCCGACGCTGAGATCGTCACTTTGATATACGACGTCCTCACCCGGCTGGGGTTCGCGGAGTTCACCATCGCCATCAACAACCGCAAGATCCTGGACGGGATTGGCGAGTATGCGGGTGTGCCAGAGACGCTCCAACCTGGCCTGTACCGTTCCATCGATAAACTCGACAAGATCGGGCTGGAAGGGGTACGCCAGGAATTGCTCATGGTCGGTATCCCCCCTGAACCGCGCGAACCGCTCCAGCGCGCGGCCCGGCTGACGATCCAGGGCAAGCTTGCCGCAGAGGACCTGGACGACTATCTGAAGCGCAGCCCACAAGACGGCGGCGAGGGACTCGACCCGGCACTGGTAGAGACGGTTAGCGCTCCTTTGCAGGACCTGGTTCGGGACGCCATCGCGCGGAACGTAACCTCCGGCCAGCTTCAGGCGGAGACCGCCCAGTTGGTTAACGCACTGGCTTCCGATCTGCGTCGCTATTATATAGGCCAAGTGGAGATCATCCCTGAAGCAGTGGTGGACCGGCTGCTCGATCTGCTTCAGGTCCATGGACCAAACCGTGCCGTACTGGACGACTTGTCACAGATGCTCCAGGGGTCGCCAAGCGCCGGCGAGGGGATTCAGGAGATGCGCGATCTGTTTGATTATCTCCACGCTCTCGGTGTACCAGAGCATGTTTACCAGCTTAACTTTGCAATGGTGCGTGGGTTGGAATACTACACCGGCCCGATCTACGAGACGACCGTTCAGAAGCCTAAAGCCCTACCGAGCATCACCGGTGGTGGGCGCTACGATAGGTTGATCGGTCTGTTCACCGACATAAGTCTGCCAGCCACAGGAACCAGCTTCGGGATCGAACGCATCATTGACGCGATGGATGAGCTGAACATGTTCCCACCCAGCATCCGGGCAACCACCGCCGAGGTGTTGGTCACTGTATTCAACCCCGACACGATAGGTGCATCGCTGGAGGTGGCAACGATGCTGCGTCGAGCTGGTATCAACACATCGCTGTACTTTGATCCTTCCGACCGGCTGGGCGAGCAAATCGCTTACGCATCAGTCAAGGGGATACCCTTGGTGGTGATTGTCGGCCCAGAGGAGATCGGCGCGGGCAGCGTCACAATCCGTAGGCTGGGAGTCACCGCCCAGGCCAGCGATCAGCGAACGGTAGCCCGGGACGAAGCCATTGCTTTGATCCAGACCTGGATATCCTAGGGCAAGCGCGGGTGATGCTGTCAAACCGGGGCTGTTGGGGGGAGAGCCTTGCGCTATTCCATTACCAGCGCCGTGATCGACCGCACGCCGTTGCCCAAGAAACCGGCATTGTATAGGGTACGCGCCAATGTTCCACTTTGCACTGCCTCGAGCATAGCCCGCAGGTAGGGGTAGACAACCACATCCCGATTCAGAGGAATCTCTAACACCTGGGGGGCAACCTCGCGCAGTGTTCGGAGGACGATCTGCGTCCCAGCCCCCAGGTCAGCCTCAGTCATATCATACTGCACCAGTCGATGGCGGATGGCTGTCGTCGCAGCCAGCAGCTCAATAGCGATCACGTTAGCGGTAAGCTCAACGATCTCGCGCGCATGGAGGCCCGCGTTCATGCTCATGCTGACATGATCCTCCTGATTGGCCGAGGAGGGGATCGAATCCACGCTATCTGGGTGCGCGAGCGTCTTGCACTTGGAAACAAGAGCCGCTGCCACGTATTGCATGACCATCAGACCACTGTCTGTGTGCGTCTCATCACTGCTTACCAACATACTGGGCAACCCCCGCGACATAGCCGCATTCATCAGCCAGAAGGTGCGTCGCTCCGAGAGGTTGCCCAGTTCCGTCAGAGCGATGCTCAGATGATCCATCGCAAAGGCCAAGACCTCCCCATGGAAGTTTCCGCCAGATACCGCCTTGTATTCGCGTGGCAGATGGTCATCGGGGCCAGTGAAGATCAGCGGATTATCCGTCGCCGCATTGATCTCACGCTCCAATGTCTCCCGAACGCGGGCCAAGACCTCACGGATAGGGCCGAGCACCTGCGGCGCGCAGCGTAGCGAGTAGGCATCCTGAGGCGGCTGGCGCACCGGATCGTGCGTCAGGTCGCCCGGATCAAGTAGGCGGCTCCCTTCCACCAGCGCCAGCACATTGGCTGCTGAGGCAATCTGACCGGGATGGCCCCGTGCCTCGTGTAGCAGTGGAAGGAACGCATCCCGGTAGCCCTGAAGCGCCTCGAGCGACAGGGCGATGGCGATCTCCGCATGAGCGACCAAGTTCTCGGCGTCCACCAGGGCCAAGACACCCAGCGCCGCCGAGAAGGTCGCCCCATTGTTCAGAGCCAGCCCCTCTTTGGCCTCCAAAACCAGGCGGTGATCCTGTCCGTCCCAGGTCATTGCCTCATTGCCAGGGATCACCCCGCGCCCAACCTGGGCTCCGTTCTCATCCGTCAGCGGGACCCATGCCTCACCAGCAACGGACTCAAAGCCTGGCGACTCATCCAAACCGGCCATGCTATCCGGGGGTTTGCTCATTACAAGGGCTAGGTGAGAGAGGGGGGCCAAGTCCCCGCTCGCGCCGAGCGATCCCCAGCGCGGGATCAGGGGAGTAATTCCCCGATTGAGCATTCCGATCAGGAGATTGATCACCGCTGGCCGCACTCCTGAATGCCCCCTGGCTAGGGTATTAGCGCGGATCAGCATCGCGGCCCGCACGACCTCCTCGTCCAGCGGATCGCCCACGCCTGTCGAATGGCTGATCACCAGCTTGCGAGAGGAATGCCGTGTGCGCTCTGGATCGGCGATGGGGTGGCCCGTTGCATGAACGCCGAACCCCGTGTTGATTCCATAATAGGAGCGGGCCTTCTGGCCGAGGCTGGCTTGCTCCGCATTTCGAGCAATAGCTTGCTCCACCCAACGTCGGCTTGCTTCAACGCGCTGGCAAGCGGGTGAGGCAGGTTCCAGAGTTGCTACCGGTTTGGCGTGACGGGCAACATCGACCACCGCTTCAATAGTCAGATGGTGTCCGTCCAATGTCAGATAGCGAAGTGGATGATCGGGTAGATCCATGGACTTCCTCTGCATGGTAGGGCAGCGGCTCGGAAATGCCATAGTAAGATATTGCTCGATTGTAACGCCGTCTGGTAGCTTCTGACAGCCGACGGGGAGCATTTGGTAGGCGGAATCGAGCATGATGTGCCCCAGGACGATACCTGCTGTGGCTAGTCTGCAACCTTTCCAGCGGTGTCTGCGTACAGAGGATCAGACCAGGTTGTTGATCCGACCTGTGCTCTATAAGCCGTTGCCAGAATGAGTGTTGGGGAGGCATCGACATGGCAGAAAACGAAAAGACCAGACGGGAGGAGGAGCCTTCCGAATTCATCCAGCACCTGCGGGCAGCCAGAAAAGCCTTCTTCAGACAGTGGAAGAGCCTGATCCCGGAGGACTTCTGGAAATACGGGCGCGAGGCCCGGCGCGAGACACTGCTCGCTTTGCGCGGGGCGGTAGACAGCATGATCGACCGACTCGAAGCCGCCGAGGACGACACGTCCAAAGCGCGTCCGGCCCGCAAAGCCGAAGTCGAAGTCGAATAGCGCTTTTACAGTAGCCCATTGGGCGCATGGGCGAGGTAGGTGTGCTCTACCTCGCCCTTTGCATCCCCGCCTGGGTTGACACCGTCCCCGAATCCGCTGTACAATGATAACGCGCGTTACTAACCCGCGTGATTACTGGATTAAGGAGGTTACCCCGTGTCAAACAGGCGCGTAACGATGCGCCAGATCGCCGAAGTGGCTGGAGTCTCGAGGACAACGGTATCCTTCGTCCTCAATAACGTCCCCGGTATCAACATCAGTCAGGAGACACGCCAGCGTATCCTGGACATTGCCCAGCAACTCCACTACGTCCCAGACACAGCGGCCCAAAGCCTTGCCAGCCGCCGCGCGGGAACTGTTGCCCTGGTGCTCAGGCAAAGCCCACATCAGGTCCTCAGCGATGCTTTCCTGGCCCCCGTGCTACGTGGCGTATCAGATGCCGTCAAACGATACGGTTACCATGTGCTTGTCGAGCCACTCGATCCGGTGGATCGGTCAGTCAGCTACGGCGACCTTGTCCGCAGCCGGCGCGCCGATGGCATCCTCCTCTCAGGGCCACGCCTGGACGATGAAGAGCTTCCCCGTATTTATGCTGAACATATTCCTATCGTAATGATGGGCCAGCTTCCTGGCACTGACATCCCATTTGTGGATGTTGACAATGTAAGGGGAGCCTGGATGGCAGTTCGGCACCTGATTGAACTGGGGCATCAGCGGATCGCCATCATCACCAATGCCCCTCTTGCCTACACCTCCAGCCGCGACCGTCTGGCGGGCTACCGCCAGGCCCTCGACGAGGCTGGAATCTCCTGCGATGAGTCGTTGATTCAATACGGCGATTTCACCGATGAGAGTGGTGCTCTAGCCATGCATACTCTGCTTGGCCTGGCCTCGCCCCCGACAGCCGTGTTCGCCGCCAGTGATGTGGTCGCGCTGGGGGCCTTGAGCGCCATCCAGGCAGCCAGACTGGATGTACCAGGCGATATCGCGCTGGTCGGATTCGACGATATCCCCCTTGCTCAGTATATCGATCCTCCCCTGACGACCATCCGTTTGCCCGCCTACGGGCTTGGCTGGGGGGCTGGGCAGATGCTGGGACGTCTGATCGCGGAGCGCAGCGAGGTGGTTGAAACCCAGATCTTACTGGAGACCAAGCTGATCATACGCGAGTCGTCAGGCGCCGTGGCTGCTCCCCATCAAACCCAGCCTGATGACCTAGAGAAGGAGGTGACCACCGAAGATCAACCAGATTGAGGAGATAACCCACGAGCACCACAGTGATGATGGCTCATGTTCAGAACCAGGGCACACAGCACTCCTGCCAGAGTGTAAACCGCCCCGATGTCCCTGTCCCGGACATGAGCCGCTAGTGATTGTACCAAGGAGGAAAAATGAGCACGAACAAAACGCAACTGCTGGCAGGTTTGCTGGTGGCGTTAGCCCTCCTGCTGGTGAGTTGCGCCCCGGCAACTCCCGCCGTTGCGCCCACCGAGGAGATAATCGAAGAGGCTGCCCCAACCGAGGAGATGACCGAAGAGGCTGCCCCAACCGAGGAACCGGCAGCAGGTGAGATCGATTGTATGGGCGCCCAGCCCGGCGATGAGGTTACCTTGCTCTACCAGTGGTCAGGGCAGGAAGAGGAGCGGCTGAATCAGATTCTTCAGCCGCTGATCGAGGCGTGTGGCATCGTATTGCGCCCCGAATCGACCCGCGACCAGGCCATCCTCGATACTCGTGTCCAGTCGGGCACTCCACCGGACATCGCCTTCTGGAATATCACCCAGGTGGAGCAGTATCAGGATCAGCTGTTCCCGATGTCTGAACTGGGTGTGCACGAGGAAAACTACGCTGACTACTTCAAGGAGACGGCCACGTTTGGCGGTGAGTGGTTGGCTTTGCCAGTGAAGGCCGATATCAAAACCATCATCTGGTACAGTCCGGTGAACTTCGAGGCGTTCGGTTATGAAGTCCCAGAGACCTGGGAGGACCTTGAGGCCCTCGTTGAGCAGATGGTGGCGGATGGCAACGTGCCCTGGTCGATGGGCCTAGAGTCGGGCGATGCAACTGGCTGGACCGGCTCCGACTTCATCCAGGATATCCTGCTTGTCCAGCAGGGGCCTGACTACGTCTTGGGGATCATCGACGGCAGTATCCCCTACAACGACGAGGGCGTCGTGCAGGCCTACGAGACCTATGGGGCATGGGCGACCGATCCGGCCTATACAGTGGGCGGCGCTCAGGGCACGCTCTCGACTGGTTTCCTCGATGCGATCTACAAAGTCTTCTCCGACCCGCCTGAGGCCATGATGGTCAAGCAGTCCGGCTTCGCGGGCGGAGAGATCGCCGCACAGTACCCTGACCTCGAGTACGGCACGGACTACGACTTCTTCGGCGTGCCGGGCGCCCAGGGTGTTCAGGGCGGTGCGGACTGGATGATGGCATTCAGCAACTCGCCCGCCGTCCAGGCTATCTTCGCCTACCTGAGCAGCGACGCAGGTGGCAGGGCTTGGGCGGAGGCTGGCTTCGACCTGACACCCAACATGGCCGGCGCGGATGCCTACACCGATGCCGCACTACAGAAGAAGGCCGAAATCCTGGCCCACGCCACCGGGTTCACCCCTGACATTGGCGATACGATCCCCGGCGGCTTCGGCAGTGCTGAGTGGACAGCCATTGTTGAATACCTCAATGGTGGCGATCTCGAAACGCTGCTGGCCGAGGCAGCTCAGGTGCAGGCGGAAGCCCTCGGCGGCGAGTAAGTGCTAAGGCGGCCTAACCGGAAAGGCTTCGGCAACTAACCTTTCCCGGTAGGCTTGCGCATTGGGAGGCTGTAGTATAAGGGGGTAGAGCGCTGCTCTGCCCCCTACCCAAACCGGCAAGGCGGCGCTCACATCGCGCGTGACCTTCTCGATTTGTTCCACAACACCGGCGGTGCACAAAAGCGAATCAGGAGGAGAGTTGCTATGGCAACCGACGCAGCGGCCATTCCCAAAGCTAGTCAGAAGGCTGGCACTAGTACTGTGCCACAGGTGATGAAACAGGGCCGACTAACCCCGTGGCTTTACCTTGCTCCCGCCCTGATCGTGATGGCGGTGTTCATTGTCTACCCCATGCTGAACACCATCACGCTGAGTTTTCAGAACAAGAACGGTTCGGCTCCCGCCTGGACGACCTGTGTCGCAGACAGGCCGTGTTGGGGCATCCTGGAGAACTACCGCTACGCGCTGACCAACGAACTAGATACACGCACCCTGGGTACGTTGTGGTCAACATTCTGGCGATCCTCCTACGGCAACAACGTCAAGTGGATCCTGGTAATGGTGACGGGCACGGTCAGCTTGGGCTTGTTGATCGCCTTATTCTCCGACCGGGTGAAGTACGAGGCACTTGTAAAAGCGGTCATCTTCATGCCGATGGCGATCTCGTTCGTTGGCGCGGGCATCATCTGGAAGTTCGTCTACGACTTCGGCACGCAGCAGGTGCAGATTGGCCTCCTCAACGCCATTGTCACCGCCTTGGGTGGTCAGCCGGTCGCCTGGCTCCAGACTCCGCCGATCAACACCTTCATGATCATTGTGGTAGGCATCTGGATCTGGACGGGCTTCTGCATGACGATCTTATCCGCCTCGCTTAAATCTGTGCCTACCGAGATTCTCGAAGCCGCTCGCGTGGACGGGGCGACGGAGTGGGAGGTTTTCTGGCGGATCACCGTACCGATGATCATGCCCACCATCATCGTCGTCATCACCGTGATGGTCATCAACGTACTCAAGATCTTCGACCTGGTGTATGTGCTGACTGGCGGGAACTACGGCACGGAAGTGATCGCCAACCGGATGTACACCGAGATGTACATCAACTTTCAGACCGGACGCGGCACGGCTATTGCTGTGGTCCTGATTCTCGTGCTGATACCTTTTATGATTCTGAACATCCGCCGGTTCCGGGAGCAGGAGGCGCTGCGATGAATCGCGAGAGGTTACTCCATATCCTAGGTAGCATCCCGACTCATGCCGTGCTGCTTACCATGATCGTCCTTTGGCTGATTCCCACGTTGGGCCTTCTGATCACATCTCTGCGACCCTTCCAGGACATCAACCGATCCGGGTGGTGGACAGTGCTCTCTCCGCCGCCAGGTCAGGCAGCCTATGCCCAGCACTGCGCTGAGTGCCACGGCGCAGATGGCCAGGCGCTACCTGCTGCCGACCTCACCGACCCGGAGCTGGTGGGTCAGTATCCACGCTCATTGCAATTGCTGGCCGCACTGCGGCGCGATATCGATGGCCAGCCCCACCTGGGCAACAACCCCACCCCCGAGATACAGGATGCTGCTGATATTGCGGTCTACTTGAAGCGCATTTCCAGCATCGAAACGCCGCCCCGCTTTACGCTGGATAACTACATCGACGCGCTGATGGGCTACCGGGGAAGGGCTACCTACCGCTCAGACTGCGCCGCCGGACAGGCAGCGCTTGACTTAAACTGCAACGCCTCCGACCTGCTCAACCCACGCGGCATGAGCCGAGCCTTCATCAACAGCCTGCTCGTGACCATCCCGGCCACCATCCTGCCGATCCTGTTCGCAGGCTTCGCCGCCTATGCCTTCTCCTGGCTGGACTTTCCGGGCCGCAACGGGTTATTCGCATTGCTAGTGGCACTGCAGATCGTTCCGTTGCAGATGACCCTGGTACCGATATCGCGGCTTTACGCACAACTTGGGCTGAACGGCACCTTTCTGGGTGTGTGGCTGTTCCACACTGGCTTTGGACTTCCTTACGCCATCTACTTGATGCGCAATTTCCTGGGCGCGCTACCCCGCGACCTGTTTGAATCGGCCTACTTGGACGGCGCGTCGCACTGGACGGCCTTTACCCGGCTGGCGCTGCCACTGGCGACCCCGGCCATCGCTTCGCTGGGCATTTTCCAGTTCTTGTGGGTGTGGAACGACCTGCTAGTAGCGCTGGTGTTCCTGGGCGGCACACGCCCTGTAATGACCTACCAGATCAGCAACATGGTCACCTCACTGGGAGCAGGCTGGCATCTGCTGACAGCGGCTGCCTTTCTGTCTATTCTTGTCCCTATGGCGGTCTTCTTCGGGTTGCAGCGCTACTTTGTACGCGGCCTGCTCGCCGGTTCAGTGAAAGGGTAGCCAGATGTCGGTGGGCAAGGGTGCGCTCTGGTACAAGGACGCCATCTTCTACGAGTTGTACATCCGGGCCTTCTATGATAGCAACAGCGACGGTCATGGCGATCTGCTGGGCATCATTCAGAAGCTCGACTACTTCAAGGAGCTGGGCGTCGACTGCATCTGGCTGCTGCCGATGTATCCCTCACCGCTCAAAGATGACGGATATGACATTGCGGATTACTATGGGATCCACCCCGATTATGGGACAGTGGAAGACTTCGAGCAGCTTGTCCAGGAGGCCCACACGCGCGGCCTGCGTGTGATTGCCGATCTCGCGATCAACCACACCTCCGACCAGCACCCTTGGTTTATTGAGTCGCGCTCCTCGCGCGACAACCCACGTCGAGACTGGTACGTCTGGAGCGACACAGATGACCGCTACTCTAATGCGCGCATCATCTTCATCGACACGGAGCACTCCAACTGGGAATTCGACGCGAGAACCAGGCAGTTCTACTGGCATCGCTTCTATGCCAGCCAGCCCGATCTGAACTACGATAACCCTGAAGTTCGTCAGGCTATGAAGGAAGTGATGGCCTTCTGGCTGGATAGGGGCATTGATGGCTTCCGCGTTGATGCTGTACCCTATTTATTCGAGCGGGAGGGGACCGATTGCGAGAATCTGCCGGAGACCCATGCCTACATCCGTGAACTGCGGCAATTTATGAACAAGCGCTGGCCGAACGCGATCATGCTGGCCGAGGCCAACCAGCCTCTTCAGAAGTTGCTCGACTACTTCGGCACTGGCAACGAATTCCACATGGCGCTCCATTTCCCACTGATGCCCCCCATCTTCACTGCCTTAAAGACAGGGCATGGCGGGCCAATTCGTCAGGCCATCGAGGAGACCCACCTCATTCCTGAAAGCTGCCAGTGGGGCACTTTCCTACGGAATCATGACGAACTGACTCTGGAGATGGTTAGCGAAGAGCAGCGCCAATGGTTTTGGGAGGCATATGCACCTGACCCACGGATGCGGCTTAATCTGGGCATTCGCCGCCGCCTCGCGCCGCTGCTGGACAACAATCCCCGCAAAATCCTGCTTGCCAATGCGATCTTGTTTTCGCTGCCCGGCACGCCTATTATCTACTACGGAGATGAGATCGGTATGGGGGATAACATTGACCTCCCTGATAGAATGGGTGTCCGCACACCCATGCAATGGGACGACACCCCCAATGCGGGCTTCTCTGGTGCTCCATCGGAGGCATTGTACGCCCCTGTCATTGACAATGCTATCTATGGCTACCGACGACTCAACGTATCTGCCCAGCAAGCCCACTCAGGCTCCTTGTACCGCAGAATGCAGCGACTCATCCAGGTTCGCAAGCAGCACCGGGCCTTCTCTCGAGGGTCAATTCGGTTCGTGGAAGCCGGTAATCCGGCGGTGATCGCCTTCCTACGTATCCACAGGGATGAGAGCTTTCTCATCCTGCACAACCTGACCGAGGAAGATCAAGAGGCAATGGTGGATGACATGGCCCTGCTGGAGCGCAGGGGGATCGAGGTCCTGGAAAG
>DAOTYF010000154.1:0-13010 GCA_034434995.1 Anaerolineae bacterium | reverse complement strand
GGCTTCGGCGAGCACCAATGGATGCTGCTGTGCGCGGGCGCGATCCTGTTCATGCTGGGGTTTGCCATCCTCATCTCGGTGTGGCCGGGGAACAAGGGGGGATGATTCCGGCTGGTGAGGCGCGGGCAATCCCCGCCTCTTTTGTCTGGGGAAGCGCCGCCCAGCGCGAATCACAAAAACGGTCTATAATGCGGCGTGATGAACGACGAACGCACCCGCCCCTCTGGACTGCACCCCGTCATTGAGGGCTACACCCCACGCCCCCGCGGGCGTCGAACGGTCTCTCAGCAGGTGCGGCGGATCATCACCGCCGCCTGGATCATCGCCTCGGTGGCGCTGCCCCTAGCAGGCATGGTGGCGATCTCCCAGGGCGTCGTGGCGCTGGCCCCGGCGGACTCGATCACCCATGTCGTGCAGTCCGGGGAGACGCTGACCGCCATCGCCCTGCGCTACGGCGTCACGGTTGATGAGATCGTTGGTGCTAATGGCCTGGCGAACCCCGATCGCATCTACGTGGGCCAGACCCTCGTCATCCCCCGCCATGACGGGGCAGGCCAATTGATTCACACCGTCCAGGCAGGCGAATCGCTATCGATCCTGGCCCGGCGCTACGGCGTGACAGTGGACCAGATCGCCGCCGCCAACGGCTTGGCCGACCCCAATCGCATTGCCGTCGGGCAGCAATTGGTGATCCCCGGCGGAGATGCGGCGGCCTCCATCCCATCCGGCACGCTGTATACCGTGCGGCGCGGCGATTCGCTGTACCGGATCAGCCTGGTGTTTGGGGTGAGCGTGGACGATCTGCTGGCGGCCAACAGCCTCGCCAGCCCCGGCGCGGTCTACCCCGGCCTGGCGCTTCGCATCCCGGTCCCAGCCCAGGAGATCGTCGCGGCAGCCCCCGGTGAGGCCGTGGCAGGGGCGCCGCAGACGGGCGGGCGCACCTACACCGTCCAGTTCGGCGATACCCTCACCCGGATCGCGGTGCAGAATGGCGTGACGGTGGATGGCATCGTGGCCGCCAACGCGCTATCCAGCCCGGATCGGCTATACGTCGGCCAGGTGCTCAACCTGCCGGAGCCAGGCCAGACGGCCCGCCCCGCCCCGGCGCAGACCGCCGTCTCGCACCGCGTCCGCGCCGGGGAGACGCTGTACGAGATCGCGCTGCGCTATGGCGTGACTGTCCACGCGCTGGCTGCCGCCAACGGGATCAGCAACCCGGCCCGCATCTTTGTGGGCCAGACGCTCTCTATCCCCGGCACGCAGGCGGGAACGGCCAGCGTGCAGTACGCCAGCGTGGGCGATGGCCTGTGCAGCGAGGTGGAGCTTCAGGGCGCGGGCACGGGTTACTTCATCCGCCCGACCGCTGATTACATCATCACCCAGGAATATCACCCCTGGCATCCTGGCATCGACCTGGCCGCCGACGTGGGAACGAGTGTCTTCGCGGCGGATGGTGGGACGGTGGTCTTCGCGGGTTGGAACCCGGTGGGCTACGGCAATCTGGTGGTGCTGGATCACGGGAATGGCTGGCGCACCTACTACGCGCACCTTTCGACCCTGTTTGTGGGCTGCGGGGTGTGGGTTCCGCGCGGGGGCATCCTCGGCGAGGTGGGCAATACCGGCAACTCGACCGGGCCGCATCTGCACTTCGAGATGCTGCGCTTCGGCATCGCCGTTAATCCGGCGGGGTACGTGCGCTTTCCATAGAGCAGCTTATCAAGACCCAACGGAGGCTCTGGATCGGTCCACGCCGCCGAAGGGGTGGCTCGATGGGGGGCGGCAGCAAAGGCCGCCCTTCCCCTGCTTGACCGCCGTCTCGCAGGGGGCGGCCAACAACGACTCGTCGATCAGGCCGCCCGGACGGCGTGGCAGCGGGTGCTGGAGCTACCCCTCACCACTCCACGTCCACTAGGCCCGACGCGGCGATGACTGGATCGACCGTCAGCAGCGGGGCGTGTAGCCGCCGCGCCAGTCCAACGATGATCCGGTCGTGCATCTGCGTCACCCCCCTATCGTGCGAAAAGTCCAACACGTGCGAGGGGTTAAAGGCCGCCAACTGGTACGCCGGGCTGTCGGTCAGCCTGCTGTAGACCGCCGCGAAATCCAGCGGCGAATTGCACCACTGGTTGAGGAAATACAGCTCCGCCAGCACAATGACGGAGATCACAAGCTGGGTCTCACCCCGCTCGGCGGCGTCGAATACCTCGTCAGCGCGGGCGCTCAGCCTGCGATCCCCGGTCAGACGCCACAGCAGCGCATGGGTATCTACCACATAGATGGGTTCAGCGGCTGCCATTGGACCCATCCATTTCGCGCTCCCACTCGGTCGCCACCTCGTGGGTGATCGCCTGAATCTCCTCGAAGCTCATGTCCAACGCGGGGTGAGCAAACCTCCCCCGCAGGCTCTCGACGCCCTCGAAAGCCCCAGCGGCCCTGCGCCGCCCGAACTCCGCCAGCACCTGCTCGCGGGTCAGGCCGCTCTCTGGGGCAGCCGCCTGGAGGCTGCGCACCAGCCGGGTCTTCTCCTCCGGGCTGAGCTTTTTGGCCGCCGCGAGCACCTCCTCGAAGGTCAGGTCAATCACGTTCCTCGCTCCTTGCACCACTTACAACCCCACCCACCCCTATCCAACAACACCGCGTAGGACTGCCTGTCCTTTTGTTAAC
Organism: Anaerolineae bacterium; assembly: GCA_034434995.1. Lineage (GTDB taxonomy): Bacteria > Chloroflexota > Anaerolineae > Aggregatilineales > UBA3940 > DAOTYF01. The sequence goes on along the minus strand of DAOTYF010000154.1, from coordinate 10,346 downwards.
CGCTCATCGCTATTGCAGCGTCAGTGTGTACCCCCCTGCCGTCCAGCCGTCGATGCGGATGGTGTACATCCCAGCGGCGGGTAGGGTGGCCGTCAGCAGGGCGTTGACCCCCCCGCCGCTGTCGTCGTCCATGCCGAGCACGGCCCCGGCGGGGTCGATCAGCTTGACGCGCGGGTCGCAGCCCGCCGATCCCACCACCCGGATCGTCACGCTCTGCCCTGCCGCCCCCTCGAACGTCCAGTTGTGTCCCTCGACGTTGGTCGCCAGCGTCCCGTTGACGGTCTGCCCAACGGCGATGGCCTGGATCAGGGTGGTCACATAGCCGTCGCCGCCATCGTAGATCGGCCCGCTGCCCCCCGCCGGGGAGGTGGGGGACGTGCCAGGGGTCGGGGTGATGATCAGGGCCGGGCCGGTGGCGGCCAGGGTCATGATCGCCTCAACGGTGGGGGCGTTCTGGGTCACCTGGGCGGCAAAGCCGGTCATCTGCGCCTGAAGGGTCGGCAGGCGCTGTTCGATGACCTGGGTGGCGTCCAGCGTGGGGGTGATGCGCTGCCCCGCCCCGCAGCTAGAGACGACCCACGTCAGCAGCGCCGCCAGCGCAACGCCCATCCAGCGGGGGCCAGCCTGTCTTGTGGTCACCACCGTATCCTCACAGTCCGTTGCAGGGTGGGGTGAGCACAATCGCCCACCCATTCACCCCGTATGAGCAGGGGTGCAGGCAAATGGCTCACCTCCGGGCGATGCGCCCCTCCCCAGGCCGCTGGCTGGCCCCCGCCTTCCGCTACGGCATCGCCGGGCGACCGACCAGCAGCACGGCGTCGATCTCGTTCCAGCTTGGGTGGTTGGTCTGATCCAGGCGGACTTCCACCGTGCTAATCGGCGTGGCCACGCCGGTCACCTCGATCACCATCACGTAGGGGCAGGTCTCGATGACCTGCGGCGGGCCAGAAAACACCTGCGTTGCGTTCCCCGAGGCGTCACGGACAATGACCTCGGTGATCGCGCCGGGATTGTAGCTCTGGTGAATCTCGATCCGGGTGGGGATCACTGGCACATCGTAGGTCAGGGTCAGCGTTTCAACCGAGTTGCTGGTGGCGCTGGCCCAGGCGGTGGTGTGGTCGCCGCACTCCGGGGTATTCGGCTCGCCGGTGGCCTGCACGGCCCCCCAGTCCGGGTAGCCATACTCCGAGGTGGCCGATGCCCCAGACGCCCACTGGGGGATTTCCGGTAGCTCCAGGCCGCCCGGCACGCTGGTCAGGGCGGCATTGGCCGTCGCCAGCGCCGCGTTGGCGGTCAGTTCCAGCTCAGGGGCCTGCGAGGCCAGGGCCTCCAGAGTGGGCGCGAACTGGTCCGCCTGGGTTACCGCTGCGCTGAGTGTCTCCTGGGCTGCGCTCAGGGTAGCCTGCGCGCCCGTGACCTGGCTCAGTGGGCCGCAGGTGCAGGCCAGCGCAGCCAGCGCGAGCACAAAGAACCCGGCCAGGGCGGTCCTACGACGATCAGGGTGGATCAGCATCTGTACTCCTCCTTTTGCGAGATATCAAACGAGGGGCAGGCGGGGGCGACCGCCGCGATGGGGGTCGCTACCGCTGCCCCGGCTGTGTGTCTTCCGGCGAGCGCTGGATCAGTTCACCGTCAGGGTATAGGTTCCCGTCTGGAACACATCCACGCGCAGGTAGTACGTGCCATCGGCGGGCAGGGTGGTGCTGAACAGCGCATCGCGCCCATTGGCTCCGCCGCCGCTATCGTCGTCCTCGGCGAGGACGTTGCCGCTGGAATCGATCAGCTTGACGCGCGGGTCGCAATCCCCCTGGCCGCTGGCCCGCACGGTGATGGTCTGGCCGGACGTGCCCTGCATACTCCAGTTGTGCGCCTCAAACAGGCTGCTGAGCGTGCCGGTTCCGCTGCTGCCGACCGAGATGCTGTAGCAGCCGGTGGTCGAGTAACCGTCGCCGCCATCAGGGCCGCATGACTGGCCGCCGCCTGAAGGGATAAAGCTGGTGCACGTGCAGGCAACCACTACCAGTGCCAGCGCTGCGATAGCGATCATCAGAATACGAAGAGTCCGTCGGTCGAGCTTCATATCTTTTTCCTCTTTCATGATAAGGCCAGTGCCCAGTGAACCCGGCCTGACATACCCCCCCAATCACTACGCCGCCATTGTAGCCATCTTGCTAAAATGCGCCAGCACAGGCCAATAGCCCATTGGTCATGCTGTGCCGCCTGTCCAGCCAGCGCGAGACTCATGTTACAATCGCGGTTGAAGCTCCGTCTTTCCTCCCCCGCTAGTCCACCGGGGTGAGGGCTATCCACGCGGACAGGGGAGCGTTTGAACCATGACCATCTCCGAACGCAACGATCTGCTCGTGGCGCTGCGCGGCCTTGCCCCCTCCACGCCCTATGCGCGAGGGGTGCTCGACGTGCTACGCCTGCTGAACCTGGTGCGGGCGGACTCGGCGGGGCCAACCGGCGAGATCGCCGGCTACGTTCTGGCGAGCCTGGGTGCGCACATCGAGGATGGGGTTGCGGTGTGCTTCGACTGGAACGACCTGGACGCGGCGGGGCTGCGCGGCGCGGACGTGCTGCGGGCGTGGGAAGCGGCGCGGCTTGCCGCCGTGTCTCGCCCGACGCCGGGGCGGGTCGTGCAGGTGGCGCAAGCGGTGATCAAGGCGCGGCGGGGCGAGGAAGACCGCTACTTGATGCAGTGGGACGCACACGCGCGGCGCTACCAGCCGCTCGGCGGCAAGCGCGAGCCGGGCGATCCTGATACTGCGTCCACGCTGCGCCGGGAGATCGGCGAGGAGCTGGGGCTGGATCACACCCCCACCCCCGACGAGTGCGGCCTGGCGCTGCTGCTTGGCGATTGGGGCACGGAAGAGATCAGCGCCGCGTATGGCATCTACACTCGCTACTCGATTGACTATTACGCGGTGACCCGCATCGGCTTCCCGATCCACACGGGGGACGATACGCGCTGGCTGGCGCGGTCGGAGATCGCAGCGGGGCGGGCGGAGGATGGCCGAGCGGTCTCCATGACGTACCAGCAGGCGCTGGGCTGGGATCGACTCGACGCGCTGCTGCCGTGCTACCTCGACGGCGGGCCGGGGTGACCTCCTGGTCGCCTTATACCAGTTGATCCACTGCCACGGCGAAGCCGGGGATTGTCTCGGCGACGGCTATCTGGCCGGGGATGTAGCGCGCAGCGAGGGTGTATTCCGGCAACAGATCACTCAGCACGTAGACGCGGATGGCACGGGCGTCGGGATCGACCAGCCATGTCTCCGGGATAGCGGCGCGGGCGTATTCGGCCAGCTTTTCGCCCTCGTCGATGGCCCGCGTCTCCGGGGCGAGCACCTCGGCGATCCAGTCTGGCGGCCCCTCGATCCAGTGCCGCCGCTTGCGGGGGGCGTGCTCGTGACGCAGGAATAGCACGTCGGGCATTCGTAGCTGGTTGAGTCCCAGCCGCACCACCAGCGCGGCAAACAGCACTTCACCGATGGGGTTGGCTTGGAGGTACTGATCGAGGGCGATGGCAAGCTCACCCGCAACGCGCTGATGGGTGGGGGTCGGCGGCGGCTGGACGATCAATCGCCCCCCGGCCAGCTCCACCACCCGCCTGGAATGCGGCAGGCGCAGATAATCCGCTTCAGTCCAGGTTCCCTGTGGCGGGAACAGCTCGGCAATCTCTGCTACGTACATCCCTGGGTGGTCGCTCATGGGGGGCATTGTACCGCCCTGCGCCGGATCGTCACACACAGGTCTCACCCCCTCCCCCGGTCGCCGACTCGGGGAGGAGGTGAGGCTCATTTGGAGCCTTGCGCAACCTGACTACAATGGGAAGTGTCGGGGTGCTTCCGTCCCTGTAACCAGCCAACTATCCCGGCAGGAGTGACCCATCATGATCGAAGCGCTGCGCGTCCAAGAAGATCGCCTGTTGGCCGACCTGGAGAATCTGGCCGGGATCGGGGCCACGCCGGAAGGGGGCGTCCACCGTCCTGCCCTTTCCGCCGCCGATCTGGAAGCGCGCCACTGGCTGATGGCCCGCGCTGCCGAGGCCGGGTTGGAGACGTACATCGACGGGGCTGGCAACGTCAGCGCGGTGCTGCGATCCGGCGTGGCGGATGCCCGCACCGTGCTGTGTGGTTCTCATCTGGATAGCGTGCCCCAGGGGGGCCGCTTCGATGGGGCGCTGGGCGTGGTGGCCGCGCTGGAGGCCCTGCGGGTCATCAAGGAGGCCGGGATCAACCTGCCCCATCACCTGGAAGCCATCAGCTTCACGGACGAGGAGGGAACGTGGGGCGGGCTGCTCGGCAGCCGGGCGCTGGCGGGCCAGCTCACCCCGGACGATCTGGATAACCCGCGCGGCGATCGGCACGCCTTCGAGGAGACACTGCGGGCTGCCGGGCTGAGCAAGAAAGGCGCGCTACAGGCACGCCGTGCACCCGAATCCATCCACGCCTGGGTCGAGACCCACGTCGAGCAGGGGCTGCGCCTGGAAGAGGCGGGCGTGCCCATCGGCGTGGTCACGGGCATCGTCGGCATTGCCTCCTACTGGTTGACGTTCATCGGTCGCGCCGACCATGCCGGAACCACCCCACTCGACCGGCGGCTGGATGCGCTGCGCGGGCTGGCGGAGTTCGTCCGCCAGTCGCGGGAGCTGGTCACCAATCGGTTTCCGCACGGTGTCTACAACTGTGGTATCGTCGAGGTGTTGCCGGGCGCGTTCAACATCGTGCCGGAGCGGGTGAGGGTGGCCCTGGAGTTCCGCCACATCGATCCCGGCAAGCTGGAAGCCATGCGCGAGGCGCTGCTGGGCCTGGCGCTGCATGTGGTGGAGGTCGAGGGGCTGGGGCTGGAGGTCGAGGCGAAGGGCATTCAGGAGCCTGCGCCCACCAGCCGCGACGTGATCAACGCTATTGAGGCGGCGTGCGGGACATTGGGCCTGCGCTACCTGGAGATGCCCTCCTATGCCGGGCACGACACTCAGGTGATGGCTACCATCACGCGGGCAGGGATGTTCTTCGTGCCGTCGGTGGGCGGGGCCAGCCACAACCCCCGCGAGTTCACCCGCCCGGAGGACTGTGTTCACGCCGGGAACGTGTTGCTGCACACCGTGTTGCGCTTGGCGGGGGTGACAGATTCAACCCCCAAATGACGCAAGACTGCACGGATTGTTCTTGTATGGCTCACCAGCGCCCTGACGCCGACACCCTGCTGCAAGCATTCATCGAGGGCCTGCACACTGCCCAAGGAGATCGGCTCGTTGATGTGCTGGGGGTGGTGAGCTACAAGCTCAAGCAGCTTGCAGACGATCCGGCCTCGGCCCTTCGCTATGCGCGGGGCCTGCTGCCGGTGTTCCAGGCGCTGATCGATCAGGAAGAGACAGACCTGGGGCTGCGCGGCGCGGTGGCCGAGGCGCTGTGCAGCCTCAGCCTGACCCTGGAAGCCGCAGCCCGCTTGGCTGGCGGGGATAAAGTTTCCCTGCCATTGCAGAGCCTGCAACGCGAGGTTCTAGCAGGATTCGCCGCCTGCTTTGAGAAGCCGACCAGCTTGCGGGGCCGGCTTGCGATAGCGGAAACGGTCGGGAGGCTTGAACCAACCCGAGAGGTGATCGACCTGGCGCGGGTCATGCTCAGGCACTCCTCCTCTGCCGTCCGGAAGGCTCTCCCCCCTCACCTCAGAGTTTTGGCAGGCGCACATCCCCCTGAGCTATAATCGAGATGACCTGTCCAAGCGATGAGGCTCGCTTGCGTCGCACAGCGGCCAAAGTGTCATTCGGACTGATAGCCTCTACCAAATGCGTTGCGCGTATGGTGGGGGCTGTTTGTTTTTGCCCAGAGGACAACTGGATGTTGAAAGGGTTGTGGCAGGCGCTCACTAGAACAGCCAGCCAGGTTGAGGCGCGTTTGGCACAGACCATGGCTCCTCCTACGAGTCTGACCTCCAGCTACTACGATCTCCTGGACGCCTGGTCTCAAGAGGGATGCGTGGTCTGCAACCTCCTGCTCCGCAGCGCAGACCGATTCCTGGATGGACTCCTATACGAGCGCGTGCTCGACCCGGACTCCCACCGCGCTTTTCGGGAACGCCTGGGTCTGTGCAACGAGCACAGTTGGCAGGCAACGCGCTATATGGGAGGCTCACTTGGCCTTGCTATCCTGTATTCGACCGCCCTCGACCGCGTCCTTGGTATCCTGGACAAGACACCCACCCAGGCCCCCCCATCCGGGCTGGCGCGGCTGTTCAGCAGGGGTCGCAAGGCGTCCACGTTGGCAGATTGGCTGGAACCGTCGGGGCCTTGCATTGTGTGCCAGGCGATGGCAGAGGCGGAGCGTCGCTACCTCCATACGCTTGGCAAGCACATTGCCGATCCCCGGCTGGGGAAGGCATATGGGCAGTCCGATGGATTGTGCCTTCCCCACTTCAGGCTGGCTCTGCGCGAGATACAAGAGCCTGAGAAGCTTGCTCTCCTTATTTCCCTTCAACGGGACATCTGGGCCAGGCTCAAGGCCGATCTGGAGGGGCTGCTTGACAAGAGCAATTACCTCCGTCTCCACGAACTAGGCGGGAGGGAGGCGACAAGCTGGCGCAGGGCGCCAGGCCGGCTGGCTGGCGAAAAGGGCGTATTCGGCGTCGATCCACGCTCGGACTGATCGTCCGCTGATACGTTGGGGGGCCATTGCCACCAACCTGGTTCAGAAGGAACACACAGCACGAGCTGCGGCGCGCTGGCAGCCATGGACGGCGTTGGCGATGGCTCTGCACGGCGCTGACCGCCGTCAAGGGTGAATGGTGAATGAGGCTGGACATCATTTCCATCCAACTCAAGGCCGCTCTGCAAGAGACCGGGTGTCCCATCTGCTACCTGCGCGCCGATGCGGAGCGGCGGTACATCACCTCCATGTTGCACGAGGGCGTCAATGATTGGGACGCGCGTAAGCACATCCTCGCCTCGCTTGGTTACTGCCCTAAGCATACCTGGCAGACGGGGTTGCTGGAAGTCCAGATATATGGAAGCCCTTTAGGGAACTCCATCATCTACGCACAACTGGTGGGTGTTGCGAGGCAGCGCTGTGCCGGCTATTACCAGCGCCTGGTCGCCGCCCGGCGGAGTGGGTGGAGGCGCTGGCTGAGCAGGCTATGGCCCCGTCTAGTCCGCATCCCGTTGCCAACGGAGCTATCCCCTGAAGCGGGATGCCGGGTATGCCAGACCGGCATCGATTCCGAGCGCAGACACACCGAGTGGCTCCTCCACCATTTGTCCGATCCGGCAGACCCATTCCAGGAATGGTATAGTGCATCGGATGGGCTGTGTCTGCCGCACCTGCGCCAGGCGTTGGCGGCTGCCAACGAGAGCACGCAGGTAGCTGCTGAATACTTGATGACCGCATTGGCGTACAAGCTGGAAACGTTGGAGCACGATCTTCTGGAATATGGTCGGAAGTCGGCCTGGGAGTATCGCTTTGAAGAGAGAGCGCTGGGGGAAACGAATGCCTGGCTGCGGGCCATCCAGTTCTTTGGGGGCAGCCGCCCGGCGACGTTTCCCGATGGGCATGAACCATCAGGCTGCCGTCCTGCATCTGGCTTGCGGTAACCCAGCCACGTGGCTGCGGCGGGGAAGGCCGTTGCCAGGAGCAAAAAGCCGCCATACGAGGCGGCTCCTTTTCCCCTGGTTTGGGCAGTCGTTAGTCCGGGTGAATGGACTGCTCACGGAGGCGGCGCTGCGCTTCTTCCGCGAGCACCGGCACGGGGACTCGCGCCGGGTGGCGCGTCCTGGCAGCGAAAGCGCGGGCCAGCGCGACTAACATCACCACGATCCCCACCATCACGGTTGCACTGACTGCACTACTGATAGTTTCGACCATTTGGAATGCCTAGCCTCGTTTCTATTACAACATGATCAACATCACCACCTGGATGCCCTGGCGGCACGCTGATAGCGGCTCCGCGACCACGCAGGGGTGGGGGGGCAAGCCTGCTGATCTGCACCCCTCCGAATTCCAGTGACTTTATCCAAATTAGCCGGGCGTGTCAACTTGATGCAGTGTGTCATGTCAAATGCGACTCCGCGAAAACCTGAGCAGGGGTTCTCATGTCCAGGGCGAGATGAGGGCGCCGGTGATGATAGGAGGCGAGAAAGGTGTCGGCCCTGGACTGAGCGAGCGGCAAGTCGGCTGCTTTGAAAGGGGTCTATTTCAGTTGAGGGGCCTGGGCGCTGAATGAATGCCGCTCGGAGCCTCACCCTCACCCCCGCACTTCGTGCGACCCCTCCCCCTCTCCATTCAATGGCTATGCATTACCCACATCTTTGGAGAGGGGGTGAACAATCGACCAGGTGGCAGCAATATCCTGAAGGCGGGTCCAGCCACGCCAGAGGACTTTGACGCCGGGGTCGCCATCGCCCTTGCGGCCCAGAAAGCCGCCCAGTCGGGCAATCCAGCGGACTGCTTGCTGGAGGGAAGGGGGCTGAGCGGGTAGGTGTTGAGAGCGATGGACAAAAGCATGCAGGGCTTGCCATTCATGGGGTTGGAGGATGAGCGTGCAAGGGGCGTCGGGGGTGTGCCGAGCCTGGTAGGTGAGCCACAGCAGTTTCCAGGCGACCAGGCTGAAGATAGCCAGCAAGCGTTGGAGGCGCGCGGCCTCCCGCAGTTGGCTTTCCTCCAGCTTGCAGCCGCTTTTGAGGATGTAGTGAAAGCGCTCAATCAGCCAGCGGTAGGTGTAGTAGCGCAGAACCGTCTGGGCCTGTTCGAGGGTCTCAACGACCAACGAGGTCAGCAGCAGCCAGTGGATCGGCGCTGCGTCGGGCGGGGGAGCCGATTCGATGACCTCGACGGCATAGACGCTCAGAGCCGCACGTCGCGCCGGGGAGCGCCGGGGACGTGGGAGGGTCAGACGGCTGAAACGCACCTCCACCTGCGCCTGACGCGCCTCGCGCTCAGGATGACGCGAGAGGGGCAGGCTCAGGTGCGCCTGCACGGGCTGCGCCGCCAGGGCCACAAAGACTTCCTGGTCATCCGGCGTGAAGCTGCGGCCCTGAGCCGCGCGCACGATGAAGTCCTGGTGACGTTCCATCACCTCGCTCAGGAAAGCGTAGATATGGCTTTCCCGGTCACCAATGACCACTGCCTCGGGCAGTTCAGCCTGCGTCGCCCTATCGGGCAACCCCTGCACCCATTTGTAGCTTTCCTTCTCCTCAAACGCCCGTTCGTGGCGCTGATGGCGCTTGCCCCGCGTTTCAGCTCCCCGCACCCAGACCTGCTGCTCAAGCAGCCCCAACGGGACGCCTGCCTCGCTCACCGCCAGCGTGCTGTGCGCCACAAACCCCCAACCGTGCTCGTTTTCCAGCGGCCCCAGCCCCGCCACCGCTTTCCGCTGACTGAAGTCAAAACGGGTCGTGTCTTGCAGCAGCAGCACCCGTCTTTCCCCCCGCACTCGTTCCAGGGTGGCCTCGCGCTGCTGCCCGATGATGGCCTCGTGCGTCACCCGCTCGTTACCCCAAAAAACGGTAGGCCGCTTTTGTCTCGTGGGCACTACCGCAGGCTTGCGGAATACTCTGTCCGGGTGCCTGGCTCAATCGCTCGGCCAGGTACTCCAATCGCCTTTCCAGCCGCGCATCTGGCAGTTTGGGGTGGTCTTGTGCTTTGTTCATCCCTGTCCCATCCTTTCTCCACCGGCCCTATTCTATCACCCTTTCCCCCCTCCCCCGATTTGTGGGTAATGCATAGCCATTGGATGGAGAGGGGGAGGGGTGTCGCGCAACGACGGGGAGGGGGTGAGGCTATCTCGGATTATGCCCCTCCGGGGCCTCGATGGTAAACTGGAGGGACGCGGCAACGCCGTGTCCCTCCGTTTTCGCTGTGCGAGGCTCCATGCCCAAGACGCGATCACCGCATCCGCCCCTGTTCTACCTCGTCCTGGCTCTCACCATCCTGCTGATCGCCGCTGGGCTGCGCGCCTATCGCTTCAACGCCTGGCCGCCCGGCCTCTCCCACGACGAGGCCATCAACGCCGTTGATGCCTATCGGCTGGCCAAAACGGGCGTGATCCCCTACTACCTGCGCGATGGCCGCCCAGAGCCGCTGTACCGGGTGTTGGTGATGCTCACGGTGGGCTTCATCGGGCCAACGCGCTTTGGGGCGCGGATCGCCTCGCTGTATCTGGGCGTCCTGAGCGTGGCGGCGGCCATGCGGGCTGGTCGCCACCTGGCCGCCCTCTCCCCACCGTGGGAGAGGGGGATGGGGAGCCAGGGCCGGGTCGCGGCCTCGCTGCTGGCGGGGGGCGTGCTGGCGATCCTGGTGGGGCACATCCAGCTCAGCCGCGTGCTGTACCGGGGCATTGTGCTGCCCTTT
>DAOTYF010000153.1:0-11641 GCA_034434995.1 Anaerolineae bacterium | reverse complement strand
GGGTGGGGATAGCGGGGGCCAGAGTCGCCCCGGCCCAGTTGAAACAGGTCATGCTGAACTCCGCTCCGAGATGGATAGGCGGCGGAATGCTCACCCTCACCCTGGTCGCCTCGCTGTTGATCCTCGACGCGACACTGGTAGAGGGACGGGTGCTGACCACGATCAACGCCCGCGACGCGGCGCTGATCGCCTCTCTTGCGGATGGCTGTGAGCTGATCTACTCACCCTCCTTTGATCTGATCGGCCCGGCAGCAGCGGAGGCGGGCATCTGGACCCTGCACGGCGTCGATCCGTTCCAACTCCGATGGAGCGCCGAGGCCATTGCGCGGGCGGCGGGTGTGGAACAGGTTGGGTACAGCGTCACTGCGCCGCCGCTGCCACCCGATACGGAGGATGCCTCCCTCGCGCTGGCGGAGGTTGAACCGGATTATGACGCATTGGCACAGCTAGGGGTGCAGCACGTGGCGGCCCGGTTTCCCCTGCAATCCAACCGGCTGGCGCTCGAAGCGGAAGCGGGCGGAATCCACCTATACCGGCTTGTGGGCAGCGAAAATACGGTGGTTTGCAGCCAGGGGCCAAACCGCTTCGTGATCGACACTTCGGGCGAGCCGCCAGATAGCGCAGGCCGCGTTGCGATCCGGCAGGCATGGGCCGCTGGCTGGTTCGCCCGCGTGGACGGGGACCTGATACCCGTCGATCTCACCCAGGACATGTGGCTAACTGTGACACTGCCCACCCCGACAGCCCAGCAGGTCGAGTTTGTGTATCGCCCGCTGCCCGATTTTGCCGGGCTGGGAATCAGCGGCGCAACAGTGGTGGGGCTGATCACGTGGCGCTTGACTGCGCGACGCCAGCGGGGAGCGCGGCATGAGGGGTAAGGCTACAGGCCGTGAGTGGGCGTGGGTCGCGCTAGTCAGTGTCCTAATTATGGGGCTGGTTACTGTTCCCTACCTGATTGGCGTATTCGCCGCGCCGCCCGGCACGACGTTCAGTGGGTTGCTGTTCGGGCTAGAAGACACGTACTCCTATATAGCCAAGATGCGCTACGGGGCACGCGACGGTTGGGCTTATCAGATCGTCTACACCACCGAGCCACACCGGGGCGGGATCGTGTACACCTTCTATCTGGGCCTGGGCAAGCTGGCAGCGTTGATCAGCGGACAGGGGGCGACCACGCCAGCCCCGACGTTCGTGCTGGCTTACCACACGGCGCGGATTGTGCTGGGGTTGCTATATCTGGTGACGCTGTATGGCTTCGTGGCCGAAATCCTGGAACCGCCACCTCAGCGCCGCCTGGCGTGGATACTGGCAGCACTGGCAGGCGGACTAGGCTGGGGGCTGCTAGTCGCCAGGCTGGATCAGGGCGCTGATGTGCACCTGCCAGTCGAGTTCTACGTGCCGGAGGGCTTCTCGCTGCTACTGCTGTACGGGCTGCCGCATCTTTCGCTGGCGCGGACACTGTTGCTGACGGGATGGATGGCCCTGTTCCGTGCCGTCGAGCGTGGCCGATGGTATTGGGCAGCCGCAGGCGGGCTGGCCTGGTTCGGGATGGCGATGATCGTGCCGTTCCATGTGGGGCTGCTTGGCACGCTACTGGCGGCCTGGCTGGCCGGGCTGTGGGCCACTCACCGACGATTCCCCTGGGGCAGGCTCGGATGGGCCGCCCTGGCGGGCGTGCCGCCGCTACTTGTCCTAGCTTACAACGCCTGGCTTTTCTCGCACGACCCGGTCTATGCGGCCTGGGCTGCGCAGAACTCGTTGCCCTCGCCGCCAATCATCGACTACGCACTGGCCTACGGGCTGCTGATCGGCCTTGCGACCCCCGGCGCGATCCAGGTGTGGCGCAAGGGGCTGACAGACCGAACGACGCTCCTCATCGTCTGGCCGCTGGTGACGGCGGCAATGGTCTATCTGCCGGTCAATGTGCAACGTCGCCTGTTGGAAGGGGTGATCGTGCCGTTGTGCATCCTGGCCACGTTCGGCATCTGGAGATTGGTCGGCGAGAAACCCCAAGCGCGCCCCTCCACCCTCCCCCTGCCTGCTGAGACAAGGAGCCAGCTCACCTGGCGGCTGCGGCAGGTCGGCGCAGGGGTGCTGCTGATGCTGCTGTTCCCTTCCACCGTGCTGCTGCTGGCTGGGGGCATCATCACCGCTCTGGACCCCGAATGGCCAGTCGTCCATCCTACCGAGGAACTGGCCGCGCTGGACTGGCTGCGGCTGCACGCGCCGCCAGGAAGCATCGTGCTCGCCACGCACGAATCCGGCAATCTGATCCCTGCCTACGCCGGGGTACGGGTGTACGTCGGGCATGGGCCAGAGTCGGCCAACGGCGGGGTCAAGCGCACGCAGGCAGAGGCGTTCTTTCACAGCGGCATGACGGGGGACGAACGCCGCGCCCTGCTGGACGAGGCAGCGGCGGACTATGTGTGGATCGGCGCGGCGGAGTGCGAGGGCAGGCGCGCATCCAACCTATGTCCTGACCTCCACACCCTGCCACTGCGGGAGGTCTTCCGCAGCGGCAGGTATGCCATCTACGAGGTGGTTCGGTGAGCGCCTCGGAGCGCCGCTGGTTGATCGGCGCGGTGGTATTGGTAACCCTGTTGACCAGCGCTCCCTACCTGATCGGCTGGGCAGCGTCTGAGCCAGAGCGCCCCTTTAGCGGCGTCCTGATGCTGCCTGGCGATATGTACAGCTACTTCGCCAAGATGCGGCTCGGCGCAGGTGGCGCGTGGCTGTACCACAACGTGTACGCCGTTGAGCCGCACCCGGCTACCCCCCTGTACCTGTTCTACCTCCTGCTGGGTCACGCGGCTGCCCTGGGGAGCGAAGGAGCACGAGTGCCGCTCGCCCGACTGGTGATGATCTACCACGCCGCTCGCGCTGTGTTCGGCGCCGTGCTGCTCGTCATGCTGTACCCCGCTATCAGCCTGCTGCTGAACGATCCCCGGCAACGCCGCCTGGCCTGGGCGCTGATCGCCCTGGGCGGTGGACTCGGCTGGGTGATGCTGATCGTCTTCCGTGAGCCGCTTCCGCTGGGCAATCTGCCACTTGACCTGTACCTCGGCGAAGCAGTGACAGCCATCTCCTTGTTGATCCAGCCACATGCCCTGATGGCCCGGTCGGCGCTGCTGGGGGGCTTGCTGTGTCTGACCCGCGCTGACGAGAGTGGCAGCGAGCGCTGGGCGCTGGCGGCGGGCGGCTGCTGGCTGCTCGCCACTATGGGCGTGCCATTCGATATCCTGATCGCCGGGGGGATTGTCGGTGGCTGGCTGGCGGCTCGCTGGGCGCTCACCCGCCGCTTCCCAGGCCGGCTGGCGCTGCTGGGATTGCTAGCAGGCGCACCAGGCATGGTATTCGACCTGATCACGCTGGCTGTCATCAGCGGAAACCCGGTCTACGCCGCGTGGAACGCGCAGAACAGCCTCCCCCTGCCCCACCCGCTGCACCTGATCTCGCTGTATGGGTTGCAGCTTGCGCTGTCAGTGGCAGGGGTTACAGCAGTGATTCGCGCCCGGCTGCGGCGTGCTGACCTGTTCACCGGGTGGTGGGCTGCCGGATTGTTGTTGCCGTTGATTCCGTTGCCTTTTCAGCTTCGTCTGGTGGAGAGCTACAGCGTCCCGCTAATTACTCTAGCCGTTGCCGGTCTGTCCCACCTAACTCGAAATTGGGGCGCGACCAGGCAGCGCATCGCCCGTGTTGCCCTGCTGATGCTGCTTCTGCCTTCCACACTATTCCTATTTCTCGGAAGCATCTCCCAGCTCCTCTTCAACATGGACGCCGTATCCTATACCCGCGATCAGGTGGCGATGCTTGGCTGGCTGCGCCAGAACGTGCCCCCCGGCTCCGTGATGCTCTCCAGCGATGGGACGGGCCTGCTGACCGCCGCCGCTGCACCTATCACAGCCGTGGTGGGGCATGGATTCGAGACCCCAGACTTCGAGCGCAAGCAAGCGGAGGCACGGCGTTTCTACGGGGGGGAGATGTCCGACGAAGAGCAGGTGGCCCTCCTGACTCGCTATGGTGTGCGCTACGTGTGGTACGGGCCTGCCGAGCGCGCCCTGGCGTGCGAAAACGCGGAATGCATAGCCGACCCCTTCGATCCGTCCGGGCTGCCGCTGCGTCTAGCCGCATCAAGTGGGCCTTACGCACTCTATGAGGTCATCGGGCCATGAGCAAGGGGATTCCACGCAGGCTGCCGGAGGCCATCCTGCTGGCCGCGCTGGCGGCGCTGTTTCACCGCCTGTTGCTTGGCGAGGTGATTTTCTGGGGCACGCCCATGCTCCAGTTCTTCCCCTGGCGCAAGATGGCCTTCGAGACGCTGAGAGCAGGGCAGCTACCGTGGTGGAACCCGCTGGTTGGCAACGGCGCTCCACTGCTGGCGAACTACCAGACGGCGGTATTCTACCCACCCAACTGGCTCTACCTTCTCATCCCAGCAGAGCACGCCATGGGCCTGGTGGGACTGCTGCACCTGATCTGGGCCGGGCTGGGGATGATGGCTTATCTGCGACAGTTGGGTGCAGATCGGCTGGGGCAGGGGATCGGGGCGCTGGCCTTTTCGCTGAGCGGATATCTGATCGGGCGCTTTGGTTTCCTCAGCATCGTCAGCGCAGCGGCATGGCTGCCGTGGTTGATGGGGGCAGTCGAGGGGGTCATGGCGGGGGCAGGCCAGACAGGTCGCTGGAAGACAGCCAGCGTTTCCCTGCTTGCGGGCGTCGTGGCGATGTTGCTCCTGGCAGGCCACGCACAAATGGCTTACTACAGCCTGACGCTGGCAGGCGCATACACCATGTGGCTCGGAGCAATCTCACCTCCTCACACCCTCTCACGGCGAGAGAGGGGGATCAGGCTGAGCCTGGCGCTAGCAGCACTGCTGCTCGGCGTGGGGATCGCGGCTGTCCAGCTTGTGCCAACGCTGGAACTGATGCGGGCCTCCCAGCGCGCGGCAGGGGTGGAGCGGGAGCAGGCGCTGACCTACTCGTTCTGGCCCTGGCGGCTGCTATCGCTGCTCTCTCCCAACCTGTTCGGCAGCCCGGCAACAGGCAACTATTGGGGTTACGGGAACTACTGGGAGGATGCCCTCTATGTGGGCCTGCTTGCGCTGACCCTGGCCGGGCGGGCGATCCTGCGCTGGGCACGCCAGCGCGACAGGGGGAGGGCGCCAGCACTGCGCGTCGTCCCCTTCTACGCCCTGCTTCTGCTGCCGGTGCTGGGGCTGGCGCTGGGCAAGAACACTCCCCTGTTCCCGTGGCTATACGACCACGCACCGACCTTCAACCTGTTCCAGGGGCCGACGCGCTGGATGCTGCTGGACGTGTTCGCGCTGGCCACGCTGGCGGGGATCGGGGCCGATCGCTGGCAGACGAGCGCGCGTGGGCAGGCATGGACGCGACGCTGGATCGCAGGCGGGGTCGCTATCCTGTTGGGTGGGCTGTATGCGGCGCACTGGTTGCCAGAGGTCGAGCCGACCCTGGCCTGGGGCACGGCCCGTCTGGGGGCGCTGACCGTGCTGGTCGCAGGGCTGGCGCTGACACTGCGCCACGCCGAGCAGCATCCCCGTCTGCAGCCCTGGTGGCAGGCAGCGGCGCTCAGCCTGCTGGCCACTGACCTAGTGGTAGCACACTGGGGTCTCAACCCGACCGTCGATCCAGGTTACTATCACCGGACCTCATCCCTGGTCGAGCAGATCGCCCCGCTGCTCGATGAAGCCAGGACGATCTACATGCCCCAGGACGAGTACACCGCCAAGTTCGAGCTGTTCTTCAGCTTCGCTGATTTCCAGGCCAGTGATCGCGCCCACTGGCTCGAAGCGCGCGCTTCGCTGCTGCCCAACCTTGGCATGATCGACGGCCTGCCCAGCGCCAGCAACTTCGACCCGTTGCGGGTGGGGGTCTATGATGCGCTGCTGCAATCGCTCGCCGGCCTGCCGCCGGACGCGCAGGTTGAGGCGCTGGCGCGGATGGGCGTTGGGGTACTGCTGACTCCCGATCAACGCAGCGATCTCAGCCTGATCGCCCATAGCGGGGCGACCCGCGCTTATCGCGTGCCCGACCCCTGGCCGCGCGCCACGCTGGCAGACTGCGACGGCGGGCCAGACGAGCTACAATGCGAGCGCCGGGATGACGGCAGCGCGGAAATCGCTTCCGACGAACCGGGCAGGGTGGCAGTGCGAATCACGACGGGCCAGCCTGCAAGGCTATTGTTGCTCGACACATTCTACCCTGGCTGGCGGGCGACCCTGGATGGGGAGCCGGTGGAAATCCGGCGGGCCAACGGCGCGTTCCGGGCGGTGGATGTGCCTGCCGGGGAGCACGAGGTGGTGTTCGAGTATCGCCCAGCCAGCGTGCGGATCGGGGCGGCGATCAGCGGGCTGGCGACAGTCGTCTGGCTGGGCCTGGGGTTGTTGAAGTGGTCGCGGATGTGAAAGAGGCTACAGGCGCTTGATCTTGTTTAGGATGTTCAGCCAAATTCGAGCTGGCCGAGTCGCTCGTAACTTGGCTTGGCTGGGAGGCAGCTCCATCATCACTCGCATCCTCAGCTACGCAACTCTGGTGGTGATGGCTCAGAGGCTGGAGCCAGATGGGTATGGTCTAACGGTCTTTACCCAGACTACAGTCACCTACTTCGTCTTGCTCGCAGACTTTGGACTCGGCATCTACGGAACGCGCGAACTGGCGCGGGATCGTGCCAATGCAAAGCACTGGGCAGCCACGATCCTGAGTGCCAGGTTAATGACTACGATGGTGGCAGCATGTTTGCTGGCGCTCTACATCGCAACCATCCCCCTCGCCCCGCTGAGCAAGAGCCTTCTCTATCTGTACGGCCTAAGTCTGCCCCTAGGGATATTCACGCTGGAATGGCTCTTCCAGGGCCTGGAAGAGATGCGATACGTAGCTATCGGTCGCGTCGCACAGGCTGCGGTATATCTGTTTCTGGTGGTTTGGTTCATTCGAGACCGGCACAGCTTGATGCTTGCTCCGGTGCTGCTGGCAGTCTCCATGCTCGTTCTTAATGCCACCCTGGGTATCGCCTTCACTCGCAGGTTTGGGCTGCCGAAGTCCCTGGCGGCCCGGTTGCCCGTGGCAGACGCGCTCCGCCAGTCCCTGCCCATTGGCCTATCGGCCATCATGATACAGGTTTACTATAACGCCGACCGAATCTTACTGGGGTTTATACGCTCAGAGGCCGAGGTGGGCTGGTATGATGCCGCATACCGATTTGTGCTCTTGTTCACTGGAATAGCGGCGCTGGTGGCGCAGGCCATCCTGCCCCGCCTATCCGCGCTGGCCACCCACACCCACAACGATGAGATCAGATTGGCCTTGAGGTTGGCAGCGAAGATCATGATCTATGCAGGACTGCCGATTGCATTAGCGGGATCAATGCTCGCAGTTCCCCTTGTCACCCTCATTTACGGGCCGGGTTATGAACCGAGCGCGCCTGTGCTGCAGATTATCATGTGGCAGGTATTCACCGTATTCGCCAATGTCGCATTTGCGCAGGCGTTGCTCGCCTTCGACCACCAGAAACTCTATTTCTACAGCGTCCTATCTGGCGCGATGATCAATCTCGCGCTGAACGCCTTCCTGATCCCGCGCTATGGGATGATCGGCGCTAGCCTGTCCACCATGGCAGCCGAGATCGGCGTATTGAGCCTGCTCTATTATTTCGCCACCTGGAAAGTAGGGCGCGTTCCCATCATCGAACCGCTGGCTAAAGCCGTCCTCGCTTGTGCGGGCCTTGGCATTGCCATCCTGGTAGCGCAATCGGTTTTCTGGCAGCTCCTTCTGGGAGGGGCAGCCTACGTCCTGATTCTGGCGTTGACCAGACCATTCAGTGAACAAGAGAAGCAACGTTTGCTCTGAGGAGGCCAGAGTGGTTACATCTGACCACTATGCCCACAAGTCGCCCGACTACTTTATACACACTCAACAGGAACTGCTGCTGTTGATCACCGGTAATGGACATCGCGTACTGGATATGGGGTGCGGAGAGGGGAACACCGGGGCGCTGTTGAAATCGACTGGCAAGGCCCGCGAGGTGCACGGCGTTGAACTAGTACCAGAGATAGCTGCACGCGCACACACGCGCCTGGATTCCGTCATCGTTGGCGACCTGGAGACAATCTCGTTGCCGTTTGAGCCGGGCTACTTCGACTATATCATCGCCACAGAGGTACTGGAACACCTGATCGATCCTGGGGGGTTGCTCTCCCGACTCAAGGGATTGCTTCGGCCCAACGGCTACTTTATCGCCTCGACGCCCAACATGCGGCACATCCGTCTGCTGTGGCATCTTGCGGTGCAGGGCGACTGGCACTACACTGACTCTGGCCCGCTGGACCGGACGCATCTGCGCTTCTTCACACGGCGAAGCCTGGTGCGATTATTTGTGGAAGCAGGCTATGAGGTCGAATCCACCCATCCGGTACTCCTCCAAAAAGCCAGAATCCTTTCCCGACTCACCTTTCACCGCCTGGATGAATTCCTGGCCTATCGTTACTACTGCAAAGCATCGGTGTCGGCGGCAACATGACGGCGCTCTCTGTGGTGATCGTGACGTTTAACCCTGGCGAACTGGTTCTGGAATGCCTCCGCAGTCTGCCAGGGAACGTGGCCGGCGAGCCATTGGAGGTGATCGTCGTTGACAACGCCTCTCAGGATGGGACGCCCTCCCGAATCGAGGGGGAATTCCCGCATGTGCGTCTGATCGCAAACCAGTCGAATGGGGGCTTTGCAGCCGCGAATAATCAGGGGTTAAGGCTGGCCCGGGGGCAGTATCTACTGCTGCTGAACCCAGACGTTGTGGTCCACCCTGGTGCGCTGGAATCAATGGTGGCGTACATGGAGGCCAGTCCACAGGTGGGGATCGTTGGGCCACGCACCTTCGACGGCATGGGCCAGGTGGCGCTGACCGCGCGCCCGGAGTTTACGCCCCTGAGCATTCTATGGCAGTACCTCCAACTCCACCGCCTGTTTCCAAATCGAGTCACGGGTCGCTACCGTCGCGCCGCGCTAGCGAGCCAGCATCCGTTCGAGGTCAGTTGGGTTCAGGCATCCTGCTTAATGTTGCGGCGAGCTGTCTACGAGGAGATCGGCGGCCTGGATGAGGGGTTCTTCCTTTTTGCGGAGGAACCGGACTTATGCGAGCGTGCTCGGAGCCAAGGCTGGGAGGTCGTTTACCTTCCGTCTGCTGAGGTGACACACTATGAATCCAGCACAACCTCCCGCTATGCCCCCCAGAAGATCCGATGTCATCACATCAGCCCACTCTACTACTTCCGCAAGCGCGACCAGAAAGGGCCAATCAGGGTGCTGAAGGTTGGCTTCACGATTGAGCTGATCGTGAAGCTAGCGATTCGCTTGGCTGAGGCGATTGTACGGCATGACTCCGAGCGCTTAGGTCGCGTTGTAGTTTACTGGAATGTCTTGGGTGAAGTCTGGCGGTACTGAGGCTATGCAGGTCTGGATGATCGATCCAGCGGCGATGACGCCCTACTATGATATCCAGCTCACAGCAGCGCTTCGCGCTGTCGGGGTGAATGTGCGTCTGCTGTCATCGCGCTTTCTGTATGAAGATGTGCCCCTGTCCAATGAGTACGTTGACCCCTTCTTCTTCAGACCGCTGGCCCCGCGGGCGGCAATCCTTCGCAGCAGGCCATTGCTAAGACAAGTTTCCCGGCTGGCAATCTACCCTTTCGATTTACGACGGCTCTGGCAGGCGTTTAAGAAGCACCCGCCCGACCTTCTTCATATTCAGTGGACATGGCTGCCTCGTATTGACCGCCATGTGTTCAAGAGATTGGCAGACCGAGCACCCTGCGTGCTGACCATACACGATCCGGCCCCCCATCAGCAGGCATGGGCCCATGTCACAGATATGTTCCCCTTATTGGGCCTTGCCGATCACGTCATCGTCCATGCAGAGGACAATCGGCGGCAGCTCCTGGAACGGAGACCCAGCCTGGAGAGCCGGGTAAGCGTGGTGCCCCATGGCCCCCTGTTCACCGAGCAGGCATTGCTCAGTCAGGAGGAAGCCAGAGCTTACCTTGAACTGGAACCGCAGGCTGGGATCATCCTCTTCTTTGGCCTGATCAAACCATACAAGGGGCTGGTCGATCTCATCCAGGCAGTGGCTGAGATTCAAAGCAGGAATCCCCAACTCCGGCTTGTGATCGCGGGGCAGGTTTCCGGCTCAGAGAAGCCCTACGTGGAGGCGATCAGAGAACACGGCTTGCAGGATATCACATCCTTGCATCTGCGTTTCATCCCCAGTGACCTTGTGCCGTACTACTTTGTGGCGAGCGATCTTGTCTGCCTGCCCTATTGGCAGGCAACCCAAAGTGGGGTGCTGATGGCGGCCTATCGCTTCGGGCGACCGGTCGTCGTCACTGACGTGGGAGGCTTACCGGAAACAGTTGAAGATGGTGGCAACGGGTATGTTGTGCCTGCCCACAACCCAAGGTCCCTCGCCCAGGCATTAGAGAGACTGTTGGCTGATCCTCATCTGCGGCGTCGGTTCGGGGAGCGTTCCAGGGAGCTAGCGGAGACGCGATTTGGCTGGACGAATGCCGCACGTCTGACGCAAGCCATCTACAACCACCTCACCAGTCAGACTTGACAGTAACGACTCTCTGAGGAAGGAGCCTGCTGCGTACCAGGACGCCGCGCGTAAGACACATGCCCGATCTGAACTGGCCCGCCGTGTCCGTTATCATGCCCCTGTATAACGAGGCTCGCTACGTCGAGCGCAGCGTCGGCGCGATGCTGGCCCAGGATTATCCCGGCCAGATCGAGGTCATCTGCGTGGACGGCATGAGTACGGACAGCACCCAGAAGATCGTTCGGAGCATAGCCAACCATGACCCACGTGTGCGCTTAGTAGAAAACCCGAAACGTATTCAGGCCGCTGCGTTGAATCTGGGCATTCGCAAAGCGCGATACGACCTGGTGGCACGCATGGATGGTCATACCTGCGCCGCGCCCGACTACCTGCGGTTATGTGTTGAGACAATGCGGATAACCGAGGCGGCCTGTGTAGGGGGGCGTTGGGAGTACGATGGTGAGACATTTGTAGCAAGGGCCATTGGCGCGGCAATGGAATCCCCTTTTGGGGCAGGCTCGGCCCGCTGGCGACAATCGTCTAAAGCGGGCGAAGTGGATACTGTGCCCTTTGGCATCTGGCAGCGCAAAGCTGTGCTGACTCTCGGCGGCTTCGACGAGACGCTGATTTGTAACGAGGACTACGAGTTCAACTACCGGCTGCGAACGGCGGGCGGGCGCGTCTACTACTCGCCGAGCATCGTAACCACATACTATTCGCGCCAGAATCTGCGCGCGCTGGCGCGGCAATACTTCCGGTATGGGTTCTGGAAGGCCCGCGTGCTTCAGATGCACCCCGCCTCCTTTCACCTCCGACACCTAGTTGCGCCTGCGTTCGTCGGCGGGCTGGTTACCGGGGCAGCGCTAGCGGGGGTGTGGCCGCTAGCACGCAGCGTCTATGGGGCTGCGCTGCTCACCTACACCCTGCTGACGCTCTTCTTCAGCGCACGGCAGGCGACCAAGCATGGCTGGCGATACTTCCCCCTGCTGCCCTTTATCTTCCCGATTTTGCACCTGTCATGGGGGGGCGGGTTCTGGGT
>DAOTYF010000152.1:0-2011 GCA_034434995.1 Anaerolineae bacterium | reverse complement strand
GGCCGCCGATCTCAAACCAGGGCTGGGGGAAGTAGGGGAGGGGCGGCACACCAAAATACCACGCCGACATCTCCATCCCGGCGACCAGGATCACCACCGCCGAGGCAAAGAAGATCGGCTCCAAGACAGCGCGGGGGCTGTGCGAGCGGATCAGATCAACGAGCATGTAGAACAGCAGGGTATGAAGCCCCAGCCGCCACCCCTCTTCCAGGCTCACGCGCGGATCGACTGCCAGGGCGGTGGCGAGAGCGGCTACGGACAGGTAAACCAGGATGGGAACATCAAGGGGTGTTGCGGGCCACGATTGGCGCCGCACCAGCAGCGAGATCAGCCAGCCACCAGCCAGCAGCGACAGCAGGGCGTGATGCCCGACGCGCAGCCACAGGCTCCATGCCCCGCCACTGCCCGCCTCTGTGATCAGGGTCCCGCCGAGGAAGGTGAAGTACAGCGCCAGCAGGGTCAGCAGCCGCGCGCGCCAGCGGGGGGGCAATCGAGAGAGAGGCATGGTTGCGCCTGTGGTACCGGAGGTTCAGATTCCCTGCATACGCACGACTCTCGCCACTGTCCGCAGCAGGATCAGCGCATCGAGCAGGATCGACTGGTGTCGAATATAATACAAGTCGTATTTAAGTTTCACCAGCGCATCTTCCTCGCTGGATCCGTAGCGGTAGTTCACCTGTGCCCAGCCCGTCAGGCCGGGTCGGACCGTCAGGCGCGTCCGGTAAAAAGGGATGCTGTTCTGGAGACGTTCCACGAAGTACGGTCGCTCCGGGCGCGGGCCGACCAGGCTCATCTCCCCGGCCAGCACGTTGAGCAGTTGGGGCACTTCGTCCAGCCGGGTCCGGCGCAGCAGTGCCCCTACCCGCGTGATGCGCGGGTCGTGGGCCACAGCCCACAGCGGCCCGCGCTGCGCCTCCGCGTCGGGAACCATCGTGCGTAGCTTGGTTAGCATGAAGAGGCGTCCTGCCCTCCCGACGCGCTCCTGCCGGTAGAACAGCGGCCCCGGCGAATCTAGGGTGATGGCGAGGGCCAAGAGTGGCAACATCAACCCGAACATCGCCAGCCCGATCAGGCTCAGCATGATGTCCATCATGCGCTTGAGCAGGGGATAGGGGTTGAGCGGGGAGATTCCTTCCAGCGGCAGCACCACGTTCCAGTGACCGCCCACATACTCAACGGGCACCATACCCGTCAGCCGTTCGTAGAGCAACGGCATGGGCGTGATAGGGATGCCCTGTTCGTAACAGTCCATGATCGCCTGGAACAGCGCTCCATCAATCGTCTCGCTGGATGCTAGGATGATCTCGCTGGCGCGGTGTTGCTGGGCCAGCGCGGGCAGATCGGCCCCGCTGCCGATGATCAGCTCGCTATTCACTACCTCGGCGCGGGGGTGGGCTTCACGCGCCACCCCCACCACTTCATAATCGTCCGGGGCGTGCTGGGCCAGCGCCTCGATGATCGACTGGGCTGACCAACCCGTCCCGACGATCAGCGCCCGTCGCCGCAGTGGGGCCCAGCCGATCAAAAACGGTCGCCCCAGCCGCCACACCGCGATTAATAGGTATGAAGCGACCGCGTAGTAAAGGATGAACAGCCGGGGTAGGGCTTCGCGGGGGGAGACAAAGAAGATCAGCAGGTAGATCGCCAGCAACTGGAGCGTGATCCGCAGCAGGTGGGCCTGGCTGCGTGCCCAGCGGGCCGTCAGGGCAAGATCGTAGAAGTTGTTGGCGGCAGCCAGCATCAGCCACAGGGCGCTTAGCAGGATGAACCAGTGTGCCTGCGAGAGCACGAAGCGGGAGGTGAAGGGAATCTCGCCCACCACCGCCCACACCCGTAGTGCGATCAGCACCGCCGCATTCACGGCGATCAGATCGCCGAAGCCAAGCAGCAGCTTGCGTTCGGAGATAGGCAAGCCCACGCTCGGGGGGCTAGCAGCGCGGGAGACTTCATTGCTGCCTGTCATGCTGATCCATCCTCCGCACCCACCAATGCCACACCCCCACCCAGAACC
>DAOTYF010000151.1:0-8032 GCA_034434995.1 Anaerolineae bacterium | reverse complement strand
GATCGTCTGCGCCGAAGACCGGGTAGAACTCCGGCGCGAGCACCTCGGCATCCTGCACGCCCACCTGAAAGGCCACCAGCGAGCCGACGTTGCCGAGCACCGCCTGGCGCAGGTCGTCTGGGAGCTGGTGGATGTACTGATTGGCCATCACCAGGCACAGACCATACTTCCGCCCCTCGCTCAACATAGCGGCGAAGCTCTCCGTGGCGAAGGTCTGGAACTCGTCCACGTACAGGCAGAAGTCCTCGCGGGCATCGCGGGTGGTATCAACCCGGCTGAGGGCAGCGGTCAGCAGACATTGCAGCACTAGCAGCCCCAGGAACGAGGCGCTCTCGATGCCCACCTTGCCCTTGCTCAGATTGACCAGCAGAATGCGCCGTCGATCCATCACCTCCCGGAAGTTGATGGTTGAGCGGCTCTGGCCGATGATGTTCCGCACCAGCCGGTCGCCCACGAAGCGGTCGAACTTGGACACGATGTAGTCCAGGACCTCGCTCTTGTGGAAGTCGCTGGTCTGGGCGATCTGGTCGGTCCAGTAGCGCTTGACGATCGGGTCGTGGATGCGCGGCAGCAGCTCCTGCACGTATTGGTTGTCGGTCAGGGCGCGCACCAGCTCGACCAGCGTCGCCCCCGGCTGGCCGAGCATGATCGTCATCATCGCCATACGGACGTTGTGCTGGAAGCGCGGCCCGGCGATGCCTATCTGTTGCGGGTCGTACATCCGCACCAACATCTGGACGAACTCGGTGGCGATGCGATGGCGCTGGCTATCCGTCTCGGCCTCCAGGAAGTTCAGCCCGATGGGCCGCGCCTCATCGGAGGGGTCGAAGACGATCACATCGTCGGCCCGCCAGGGCGGGATGTGCGTCAGGATCGACTCCACCAGGTCGCCGTGCGGGTCCAGCACCGCCACACCGCGCCCCATCTCCATGTCCTGCAACGCCATGACCTCGATCAGGGTGGACTTGCCCACACCTGTCTTGCCGACGATGTACATATGCCGCCGCCGGTCCGCCTGGCGCATCCGCACCGTCTGCGGCACGCCCGCGATCACCCCCACGCTCTCACCGAGCATCACACCCTCGTCGGGCAGCCACGGCGGCAGGTCGGCGCGGATGCCGATAGTCGGCAGGCCGGGCACGCCCTCTGCGTCCGGCATCGGCAGGCGGAAGATCATCCCCGCCTCAGCTACGCTAACCAGCCCTCGCAGGCGAGCCAGTGTCTCCGGCGCGCACGAGTCGGCCCAGCGGGCGGCCTCGATGCAGCGCAGGTTGCAGCGCAGCGCCGCCAGGTCCTCGGCATAGATGACGCGGGCTATCTCGTAGCTGCCACCTGCGCCAAAGATCTCGGCAGCCACCGCCCCTGGCAAGAGAGCGTTGTTCGGCGCGGCGCTGGCGACGGCCACCCGCAACAGGAAGGGCTGGTTTTCCAGCGCGTTGCCCAGCGCGGCGAGGCTCCCAAGCTGGAACTCCCGCTCTGGGTTGTGCAGGTAGGCAATACGCAACGGCTCATCCAGGGCGATGCGGTCGCGCTCATCGCCCGGTGGATCAGGTAAGCGCTCCTGTCGCAGCGCCTCGACACTCCGGCGCAGCGCCGTTCGTTCCCAGGGCAGCAAGCGGGTCGGGGCCAGGTAGATGCTGACCATGGCCGGGGCATGCTCGCGCAGGAGCAGCCGGGCGAGGTTCAGCAGGGCCGTGCCGCCGCTGGTGAAGGGATACACCATGTATCCCTGCCCCTCACCGCTCTCCCGCCGGACGATCTCCGCGCCATCCCGAACCTCGAACGGCTCCAGCCAGCGAGCCAGGTCGGCCTCGTCGAAGACCGGCTCGTAGTGGTACAGGTGGTCGTCAGCCATCGGCAGGTGGCCGCTGAGCGCCTCCCATAGGTCCAGCGCAATCCGCTCCGCCATCTCCGGGATCGGGTGCGTCACTCGGCACAGGATGGCAGCCTTCAATTGCCCCCGCGCAGGCGCGCCCGGTTCAGGGTCGCTCACCAGCCGCAGCTCGAACGATGGCTCGCCGAGCGTCCCAGCCAGGTTGCCCAGCATAGCGATGAAACCGTGCCACGCTCGCAGCATCGCCTCGCGGGATACGGCCAGTCGGCCACCGGGCTGCCAGCGGGCAGCGGCAGACACTTCTACCGCGAAGAGAGCACGGTGCAGCGGCCCGGCGGGTGGCACGCGGCGCAGGGTATCGGCAGTGAGGTCAGTCTCACAGGGTTCGACGCGCACGGCAGGTCGCCGCTGGTGGCGGCGCTCCAAGCGCGCCCGCAGCGCGGAGACCTCCGGGCAGTCATTCCCCGCCTCCTCCAACAGGCGGCCCGCTTCCGCTAGGTCGCCCAGCGCCTCGTAGACACGCGCCAGGCCCAGCAGGGCGGCGGCCATCTCCCCTTCCGTCGTGGCAACCTCACGGACGGTCTGGAAGCAACTCGCCGCCGGATAGACCGCCCCGAGTTGGAATTGCGCCTGGCCACGCACCAGCAGCGCTTCCACATGGCACGGCTCCAGCTCCAGGGCCTCACCTGCCCGCCGCGAGGCCCGCTCGGCCTGACCCTCATTCAACCAGCGGCGAGCCTCAACGGCCCGCGCTCGGCAGTGATCGGCGATCCGCTTGCGGCAGCGGGCCGTCAACCGCTGCACCCCCTCCGTCCTACGCTCCTCCTCCGTGAACAAGGTGGTCAGCAAGTCGCGTGCCTCGGCCAGGCAGCCTCCCGCCAACAGAGCAGTGAGCAGCCGGCGGCGCTCGCCGAGTGGCGTGGTGGCCCACACCGCCGCTGGAAGGTTGATCGCCCCCCGTACCGCCGCCAGGTCAGCAGCGTCCGGCCCTTTATCGCCAGCATAGGTCAGGGCCAGCCAAGCCTGCGCCCGCCCATCCGAGTTGGGCAAGGCTGCCAGCCGGGCCAACTCCGCGCGCGCCCCGGCCAGGTCACCGCGCCGGTAGGTGGCAAGCGCTGCTGCCAGGCCATCCGAGAAAGAAGAGGCGGCGCTCTCCTCTTGGAAGCGAGCGAGTAGCGCTTCCAGCGGCTGGCATGAGGCGTGCCCCGCTGGCAATTGGGGCAACCATTCGCTCAGGCAGCTAGCTGCCGCGCCGGGCCGCCCCAAATCGGCCAGGGTCACAGCCAACCCGACATGGCCGATCAGGGCCGTATCCAGCCCACTGAGCGCAAAGCGATCCACCAGCAGCACGTCCCTCGGCACGGGCTGGCGGCAGACGCGGCACGCTTGCGAGTCGGGCGGCAGCGGCCTGCCACAGACCAGGCAGCAGGCCCCCTCCGCGCTGGCCTGGGCAAGCGCTGCCTCGACCCGCGCGACATCAATCGGAGCGTGGGGTTGCGGCCCGCTCGCCAACCACTGATAGACCGCTCGTGCCGCCTCCACGTTGCCTGCCAACCGCAGCCAATCGGCCAGCGTGACCCAGACGGCGGGGTGGTCAGGAGCGGCCCTCAGAACCTCCTCCATGATCGGGGCGGCCCGATCCAGCTCGCGCTGGCGCAACAGATGCTCGACCCGTTTCAGGGTTTCCGCGAGCCGCCCCGAGGCCATGAGTGCCTCCAGGGCCGCGATCTGCTCGCCGACGGGCAGGCCGTGCTGCTCTGCCTCGGCCAGCAACTCCCGCGCCGCTGCTAGATCGCCCTCCCCGGTCAACATCTCAGCCAGCATCAGGGAGGCGATCAGCCAGGGGCGCTCGTGCGGCGCGGCCCGCTCGCGGGTTTGGCGCAACAATGCCCTGGCTTCGCGCGCCCGGCGCACCGACGAATCGTCCGACCGCTGCCCCTGAGGTCGGATAACGAGGCCAGGGAACCCCCACTCTTCCAGCGGCGACTCCACCGGCTCCCCGGATTGATCCCTGTTCCCCTTCCTAGGCAGCAGAATCAGCGCCCCGGCCAGGCTGAGGCTGGCATCCCAGGGAGCCAGATTCGCTGCCCGGCGCAGCTCCCTCAGGGCATCATCCAGGTCAGGGTAGCGCCCCTCCAGCTCGGCGCGGGCCGCCTCCAGCGCCTTCTCGGCCAAGGCTATCGCCCCGTCGATCACCGCCTGCTCTCGTCCGGTGCGGGTTGCCTGCTGGCGATACTCCGCTGCCACCGCGCCAACGAACTCAAAGTTGCGCTCGGCGCGAAGGCTCAGCTCGGCCTTGAGCAGCCGCGCGCCTGCGTCCCCCGGCTTTGCAGATAGCAGGTCGTCTAGCAGCTCAAACGCATCATCCACCTCGCCCTGCTGGTACAGCTCCACGATCTCTTGCAGCAGCGACTCGTCATCCTCTTGATCCTTTGCTGCCATGGGAACCATTCCTCCTCGTTGCACTCCAAAGATGGGAGGCTGACAGGAGGCGGAGCCAGCAAACCACACGGCTGCGCCATGGCCTCCTACCCTATCAGCCTACCAGCTACCTATACAACTCATCACCGCCTTGCCCCCCAACCCAAGCCGCCGGGGAACGTGAAGCCGGGGTGTGGGTAGCATACGAACCATCTACGCTGCGTGCCTTCGACCCTGGTCAGGGGCCTCTCTCGCTCTCGCCTGCTCCCTAGCTCGCCACTTCTCCTGGGCAGAGCGGCTCTGGTCTGAGCGAGTGGTGTTGGCAGCAACGGGGATATAGACGGGCCGGCGAGACTACTCCAGCCCGATTGGCTGATATAAGTTCGCGTGGGGGTGGTGGCAGCCTGTCGCCGACGGGCTGCCGCTTTACTACGGGAGCCGTCCAGGCGCTAGGCGTGCCACTGCCTTGAATGCACTATAACAAGACACGCCCATGTCACTACAGGGGTCAAAACCGAGAGACAGGGACTTTGAAGAATAGATGAGTGACGGCCCTCACTGGCATGATGCCTCCGAAGCACAAATCACTGAACGTACGGGGTGTATCCAGTCTACCACTTCCCCTGGCAGCGCGCAACTTTTTCTGCAACGGAACGGGCGGAGCCTCGCCCCCCAATGTAGCCGATAGTTGAGTTGGACGCACCGGAAGGATTCCCGATCCGCACCTGGCGAACGGCTCCGCCGCTATAGCGGATGGTTCAGAATGGTTCCCACTTTATTAAATTAATAGGGCAGATTGGAACTGTCTTGAACCGTCCGCATTCCGGTGACGGCTCTCACACCACCCTGAGGTGTATATGGGTGGTGTTTCTCACTGGTGAGTGCTGATGATTGTACGCGGGAACGGAATCTTGGGCAGAGGGGCATCTATGAGACAAGGCCCAGGAATCCAATCAATCGATAGTGACAATGAGACTATTCGAACTGGCACAATTGGCGATGGCTCCGGCAACTGACATAGATACGACAGCTCTCGTGGACCAGCCGGCCTACGCGGCCAAGACCGCGGTACTGCGCGACGGCTATTTCTCTGACGCCTCAACGGCGTCGCTTGGTGAACAGGTCAAGCATGACGGCCAGGATGAAGACGATCCCTTTGATGACTTGCTGGTAGTAGGAAGGGACGCGCAGCAGGTTCAGGCCGTTGGACATCACCCCAATGATGAAGGCCCCTACCAGCGTTCCTCCGATCCCACCCACGCCACCGAACAGGCTGGTTCCCCCCAGCACCGGCGCCGCGATAGCATCCAACTCCCAGCCTACCGCTGCGTTCGGCTGTGCCGACCACAACCGGGCAGTCAGAAGAATGCCGCCCAGTGCAGCGGTGAAGCCGCTTATGACATACACGGCCAGCTTGATCCGATCTGGGGAGACCCCTGCCAGCCGCGTGATGTCCTCGTTGCCGCCGGTCGCATAGATATGAAGCCCAAAGCGAGTATAGCGAAGCACGACGAAGGCGATCACGGCCAGTGCAACCAGCAGAATCACCGAGACCGGGATGCCCAGAACCTGGCCGGTTCCCCAGAAGATGAAATCGTCCCCGATCCCCGCGATGGGCCGCCCCTCGGTGTAAACCAGAGTCAGCCCCCGTGCCACTGCCATCATCGCCAGGGTAGCCACGAAGGGTGGTATCCCACCTTTCACAATCAGCAGCCCGTTGATCGCACCCAGGATCAGGCCGGTCCCCAGAGCCACCCCTATTCCGCCATAGGTGCCCCATCCCTGCTTGACCGCCAGGCCGGCTGCCAGCGCGCCGCACAGCGCCATGACTGCCCCGACTGATAGATCAATCCCGGCGGTCAGGATGGTGAAAGTCATCCCAAGTGCCACGATGGCAATGATCGAGGTTTGCAGCGCCACGTTGAGGATATTGGAGACAGTCAGAAACTCAGGTGAGCCGATAGTAAACACCAGGCAGATGATCAGCAGGATCACCAGCACGCTGAACCGGCGTACTATCTCGCCAGCCCCGGCCAGAGCATTATTGCGCATGGTTTCCCTTTCCACCGGTGGCAGCCTGCATGATCGCGTGCTGGGTTGCGTCCTCGCGCGAGAATTCGCCGGCGATGCGCCCTTCGCGCATGACCAGGATGCGATCGCTCACCCCCAGCACCTCAGGCAGATCGGACGAGATCACTAGCAGCCCCACTCCATCCTGTGCGAGCTGATTCATCAGGGCATGGATTTCTGCCTTAGCCCCCACGTCGATGCCGCGGGTTGGCTCATCCAGGATCAGCACACGCGGCTTGAGCGTCAGCCAGCGGGCGATGATCACCTTCTGCTGGTTGCCACCGGAGAGGTTGCGCGCTCGCTGCCGCAGGCTGGGAGTGCGAATCCCCAGTTTCTGCACGTATTCACTTGCCAGTGCATCGGCGCGCGCGAAGTTGATGAGCGTCAGGCGAGCCACCTCATTCATAGCGCTGAGGACGATGTTCTCCCGCACGGCCATGTTCATGAACAGCCCTTGCAGCTTGCGATCTTCTGGCACCAGCCCCATGCCCAGCCGGATCGCCCGGCTGGGGGAGCCGATCTGTACTGGCCGGCCTTCCAGATATATTGCCCCCTCGACAGTGGGCCGGATGCCAAACAGAGTCTCGGCGAGCGCGGTGCGACCCGCCCCCACCAGCCCCGCTACGCCGAGGATCTCCCCTCGATAGAGCTTGAAGCTGACGCCGTTGAGTTCCCGCCCATCACGCAGGTCGGTGACCTCCAGCACGATCTCCTGCCGCTGCCCATCCGTGCGAGGATACATCTCGCCCAGCTCGCGCCCGACCATCATCCGCACTACCTGGTCGTGATCCAGCTCTGCAACCGGCGCGGTGCCGATGCGTTGCCCGTCGCGCAGCACGGTGATCCGGTCTGCGATCTGGAAAACCTCCTCCAGCCGATGGGAGATGAAGATGATCGAGACTCCCTGCTGCTTGAGCGCACGCATCATCTCGAACAGCACTTCCGTTTCCCGCTCGCTCAGCGCGGAGGTAGGCTCGTCCATGGCGATCAGGTCTGCATTCAGTGAGAGCGCCTTGACGATCTCGACCATCTGGCGTTGGGCGATGCTCAGGTCCTGCACCTGGGCGCGCGCGCTGACCTGCACGTTCAGCCGATCCAGCAGTTCCTGGGCATGCCGATATAGGGTAGGCCAGTCGATCAGGCCAGGGATGCGTGACCGGGCTTCGCGGCCCAGGTAGATGTTCTGGCCGACGGTCAGATACGGGATCAGCGATAGTTCCTGATGGATCATGCTGATGCCGCACGCCTGGGCTACAGCAGGCGATGTGATCTCCACTGGCTGGCCACGCAGCTCAATGTGGCCCCTGTCGCGGGGCAGCGCCCCGGTCAGGATCTTCATCAGGGTGCTCTTGCCAGCGCCGTTTTCGCCTACCAGGGCATGTATCTCGCCCTGGGCGACCCCGAAGCTGACATCTTGAAGGGCCTGCACGCCAGGGAAGGCTTTGGAGATACCCTCCATCCGGAGGAACATGCTGTCGGCAGCCATGGGCTTTCCTGTCATAGTGGTTAAGAACCTGTGCAGCCCCCCAGAAGGCAAGGGACGGTGGAAGTCAAGGACCCCTCTAGCCATCGCGCTGAGGGGATGGGGTGAGGGATCGCAATCCCCCACCCCATGCACTTGGCCTGGTTACTCCGGCGTGACCAGGGAGAGGTCAACCGGGATGTACTCGTCCACGGTCTCGCCGCCGAGGAACGCCACAGCGGTCT
>DAOTYF010000150.1:0-7923 GCA_034434995.1 Anaerolineae bacterium | reverse complement strand
ACTGAGAATGGGGTCTTGACAGGCAACGAAGATTAGACTATTATCTATATTAGACAAATATCTAGTCGATAATTATCTAAACGAAAGCTGTCGCAGGCAGGAACAGAAAGGCAGGGAGGTCGCGATGAATACCAACCATGATGTGTGGCTACAGTTGCACGAGGATCGGGCGGAAGCCCTCCGCAAGGCCATCCAAAGCGAGCGGACGTTACGCCGCACCCGCCCCGGAGAGCGAGCTTGGATGGCCCGTCAGGCGGGCCACATCTTGCAGGTGCTTGGCGAACGGCTGGTGGAGATGGGCCGGAAAGTCGAGCGCCCGGAGGTCGAGTGCCCCGATCTGGCTCCGCGTGAGATGAAGACCGCCTAACCACCCGATAGCGCAGATGGCTGGCTCGATGGGGTGCCAGATGTCTCCTCGCAACTCTTTCTCAACTCTACCCCATCCCTCCTCCGAGCGACCGGCAACCTCGTGCTGTCGGTCGCTCAGCAGGAGGGGCAAGGTGGGCATGAACGGCAGCCCATGCACTTCCGGTTGCCGAAGTCGATGGGGCAGGCTACATTGATAGTGCAAGAGATGCGATTTGCCATCCATGCCCGCAGACAGGTGGGCTGCCTGTCGTTGCGCTCGCCCCAGCCCTACTGAGGAGAGGAGGAGAGCATGGCACTGCCAATGGTTCGTTGGGATATTGGAACCGCCTACGATCTGTTCATCAGCCTTCAGGTGCTGCACCGCCCCAATGATTTCGGGCTTCGCGCCGCCTGGGCAGCAGGTATGCGCTCACGGCTGCCCGTCGCCGAGCGTGAGTTCTTCGATAGTTTGGTCAATACCAGCTTCATGCACGGCGCTTCTATCCGCTGGTGCTACGAGCTACCTGCGCCTAAGGATGGCGCAACGGCCATCGAGGTATTGGCCGAGACACCCGTTCGCCAGCGGTTGCCTGCGCTAATATTGGAGGGCTGCGAGGACTGGGAAGGGATCGAGGCTGTGCAGCGAAGTGTTCTCGAACGCGGCTCGTGGGACGAATCCGACGCTGAACGACTTCGGATGGAATGGCAGAAGCACGAGGCGGGTAAGGTTGTGGCGAACAAGAGGGTCACAGCCGAGCTTGACCTGTGGGCACGCGCCGAGGAATTTGGTGAGCGGATCGTCGATGCCCTTCAGGCATACTATGAAGCCTTCTACGCCGAAGAAGAACGGCGCATTCAGCCGGTGCTTGAAGCCGAGTTGGAACAAGCACAGAAGTTGGCAGAGCAATCCGACCTGCTGGAATTGCTAGAAAAACTTTCGCGGGGCGTCCGCCTGATGGAGGTTCCCAAAGCCGAGGAATTGGTGCTCGCGCCGACCTACTGGGGTTCACCATTCCTGTTTTTCGGCTGTCTGGGCAAGGGACGCCAGATTATGCTCTTTGCCGCTAGGCCCGAGGATGCGTCGGTCGTGCCGGGCGAGATCGTGCCCGATGCGCTGGTCAACGCCCTTAAGGCCATGTCCGACCCAACCCGCCTCCGCATTCTGCGGTATTTGATGGCGGAGCCGCTTACCCCCACCCGGTTAGCTCGCCGCCTGCGCCTACGCCCACCAACGGTGATCCACCACCTCCACACGCTGCGCTCGGCAGGGCTGGTCAGAGTCTCATTAGACGAGAGCAAAGAGAAAGCGTACCAAGTTCGCCTGGAAGCGGTGCGGAGCATCTGCAACGCACTGGTCGGGTTCCTTGAAGGCGGGGAATAGCCGTTCCGTGCGCTCATTCCCTCAACGAAATCGTCCTGCATTGGGGGTTGTGCCGCTCGTAGACTTTTCTTCCTCAATGCCGGTAATCCTATTTGTCTTGTCACACCCCAAAAGAAGGGAGGGACAACGATGGCAACTGCGGCACGGCATGTGAGAGTCAGCCGCAGGATCAAAGCCAGACCGGAGGCCGTCTATCGCGCCTTCACCAACGACGTGGCCTTCCGCGAATGGTTGTACGATGGCGCCTGGGCGCAGGGCCGCGAAGGGGGAAAGCTGTTCCTCAACTGGAAGGCGGATGTGCTAGCCGAGTTGAAACACGGCCAGGCGGAGACCGTTGCCTTCATCCGCGAGATGCCTACCGAGTTTGTGAGTGGCATAGCCAACTACGTGCACTTCGGTCAGGCAATGCTCCAGGGCGCATACCACCCGCGGCTGCACTATGACCCGATTCGGGCAGTGCTTGGCACGCTACACGGACAAACATAACCTGAGCCAGGTATATAGGACAATCGGCGTCCCAAAAGCTGATCATTGGTACTATGCCTGCCACCGGAGAGGCGATAGCCTTGCAGTATACCATTGGGTCTTGCTGAGAAAGGGATGCCAGCCATGCAGGATTTGACGGATGCACTTGTCGAGCTAGTGCGGAAGGCTTCAACTGACCTACCCACTGACATGCAGCGAGCTATCGAGAAAGCCAGGGACAACGAGGAGCCTGGATCGGCGGCGGCGGGCGCGCTGGAGACCATCCTCAAGAACGTGGAGATGGCCCGTCAAAAGGCGCTGCCGATCTGCCAGGATACCGGCACACCTATCTTCGAGGTGTACTATCCGGCAGGCTGGTCTACGCGGGCGCTGACCGATCAGATTCGCAAGGCGGTCGCCGAAGCCACCCGGCGTGCCTACCTGCGCCCCAACGCGGTTGACAGCCTGACGGGGGAGAACAGCGGCGATAACACCGGCGAAGATTTTCCTACCATCCACTTCCACGAGTGGGAAGAAGATCATCTGCGTGTTGATCTGCTTCTGAAGGGCGGGGGCTGTGAGAACGTCTCCGCGCAATACAAGCTGCCCGATGGCGCCCTCAAGGCGGGCCGCGACCTCGACGGCGTGCGCAAGGTCGTGCTCGACGCGGTGTACCAGGCACAGGGTGAAGGCTGCGCCCCCGGCGTGCTAGGGATCGCCATCGGCGGCGACCGGGGCACATCGTACATCAAGGCTAAACAGCAGTTATTCCGACCGCTTGAGGACACCAACTCCGATCCCGACCTGGCAGCCCTCGAAGAGCGCATCGCCGACGAGGCCAACCAGCTTGGCATCGGCCCGATGGGTTTCGGCGGCAAGACCACCGTGCTTGGCGTCAAGATCGGGACGCAGCACCGGCTTCCGGCATCCTACTTTGTCTCGATTGCCTACATGTGCTGGGCCAATCGCCGCGCCAGCATGAACGTATCCACCAACGGGGAGGTGACCTATGCGTAGCCTGACCGTTCCCATTCCGGAGGCCGATGTGCGTGCGCTGCACGTCGGGGACTCGGTGAGCCTCAATGGGGTGATCATGCTGGGCCGCGACGCCGCCCACAAGTTCATGGTGGATCGACTTATCAAGGGGCCGGTCGCGGTGGAGGATCAGGCACTCTATGAAGAGTTGAAACGCCTGCTGAGGGACGGTGTGATCTACCATTGCGGCCCTGTGGTCAAAAAGCACGATGACGGGCACTGGTCGTTTGTGGCTGCCGGGCCAACCACCAGCATCCGCGAGGAAATATACCAGCCGGATGTGATCGCACACTTCGGGCTGCGCGGGGTGATCGGCAAGGGCGGCATGGGCAAAGGAACGCTTAAGGCGTGTCAGGACTACGGCGCGGTCTACCTGCACGCCATTGGTGGAGCAGCTCCGCTGATCGCCCAGTCGGTCAAGGAGGTGCTGGCCGTCCACAAGCTGGAGTTTGGCGTGCCGGAGGCAATGTGGGTTGTCCGTGTCGAGGATTTCCCCGTCGTGGTGACGATGGACAGCCACGGCCAGAGCATCCACGAGGCCGTGCAGCAGGCATCCAGGCGGAAGCTCGACGCGCTGATCGGCCTCGGCTGATAGCTTTCACCCAGCCGGAGTGCACAAACGCCTATCTGGAACCATCACTGCCCGGCGGGGGCAGCAGCCCCCTGCCCCCGCCGTGAGCGTTGCCACAGCAGCAACATAGCCCCGGCTACAGCCAGCGGCTGCGCGGCTCACCATCCATTTCTTCTTCTGCCACCTCTACTGCTACGAACGGCGCTCCGGTCGGGCCTTCGAACTCAAACCACAGGGTTCTCTTCCTCACCCGGCTCCAGCAGCACGTTTTCGATGATCGCCTTGCGTCCCCTATTGCCTTGATGCGATCCCCTTCGACCTGCCCATCAATCACATGCCCGACCTGGATTGTGTCGTCGGGTTCGGCGTGCTACACTGAGTCCGTTGTAGGCAGCGCAGGGAGGGTGGCCCATGAGCGATCTGTATTCGGACATGGCCCGCTACTATGATTCGGAGAACGAGGGGCTGGTCGAGGACCTGGCAGCCTACGATGTACTGGTAGGGCGCTTTGGCGGGCCGGTGCTGGACGTAGGCTGTGGCACAGGGCGTGTGGCCCTGCATCTTGCCAGGCGCGGCCTAGATGTGGTGGGTCTCGACTCCTCGGCGGCCATGCTCCAACGGGCGCGCGCCAACGCTGCCGAGGCCGGGGAAGCGGGGCGTCGTGTTGTCTGGCTCGAATGCGATATCCGTGACCTGACATACCCGGATCGCTTCGGGCTGGCGATCTTCGCCTTCAGCGGCTTCATGCACCTGCTGGAGCACAGCGAGCAGATCAGAGCGCTGGAGCGCATTGCTGCTCACCTCAAGACGGAGGGGGGCGTCGCCATTGACATCGCTAATCCCATCGAGATCTTCCGCGCCGAAGACAGCTCCTCACTGGTCGTGGAGCGATTGTTCGTTGATGCCGAGACCGGCCACACAGTGATGCAGCAATCGCTGGCCAGCTTCGACCGGATCAGCCAGATCATGAACCTGACCTGGGTCTACGACCGCATCAGCCCCGACGGGCTGGTGCACCGCGCCCTGATCCCCCAGCGGGTCCGTTATTCCTTTGCCTCCGAGATGTGCCTTCTGCTCCAACGAGTGGGCCTAGATCAGGTCGAGGTCTATGGGGACTACAACTTCAACACCTACGAGGAGGAAAGCCCGCGCCTGTTCGTGGTAGCGACCCGCGAATCGGGCCGCACCGCCCGGCGGGCAAGCCGCGCATGAGACGTGTGTGTATCATCCTGCTGAGCGGGACAATGCCGCGCTGTTATCTCAGGAGAATTCCCCCATGTGAAGACCGCCTGCGAGCTGCTTCTGGGAGGGCGATTGCCAGAGTAAGATCGCTCTTTCTCCGGGCAGGTCTCGCTCTCCTGATGCTCTCTGGGCTGGGCGGCTGCACCCAGGATATCCCGGCGGTCACCTCGCCAGGCAGCCTTGGCACACCTACTGCGCCTGCACTGCTGACCGCCACTCCA
Organism: Anaerolineae bacterium; assembly: GCA_034434995.1. Classification (GTDB taxonomy): domain Bacteria; phylum Chloroflexota; class Anaerolineae; order Aggregatilineales; family UBA3940; genus DAOTYF01. Next base: position 2,660 of record DAOTYF010000150.1, on the reverse strand, counting down.
CTCCCCCCAACACCCCTTCCGGTCATTCCCACCGAGACAGTGCTGACGATGTTCCACTATGCGCATCTATCCCGTGTTTTTGCCGTCAATCTGCCAGAGGGTTGGGAGGTGCTCGACGACTCGACCGCGCACCGCCTCCTGGTGCGGCTTCTGCCGCCGATCGGCTACGGCAGCCGGGTCACTATCGATGTGAGTAACGAGGGGCCGCTGACCCCTGAAGAGGTGCGTCAACTCGCTGCCAGCTATATCCGCCTGAATTATGAACAGGTCCCTGGCTACACCGAAGTCAGCCGGAGCGATCTGCCAGATGGACGGCTTCAGTTCGTCTACCTTTACGACGATCACCGGGGCGCTACAGGTCGTGAGACACTCATCATCCAGCAGGCCGGGCCGTACTTTGCTGCCCTGCATCTCTTCCTCTCCGACCGCGAGACCGCCAGTCTCAGCGCGATGTTGGATGCGATCGCAGCCAGCTTCGTCATCGATCCGCTGGCTGGCTGGGGCAGCACAGTTGCTGCTATCAACCCGGCTGAACTACGGGTGGTCAATGCCCTGTTATGGCGTGACCGGTCGGGTGTGACTCACTACACAGGTGAGCTATATAACGCCTCACCCGCCGATGTAAGCGACGCGCAGATCGCGGTTGCTTTCTGTGATGCGAGCGGGGTTGTGCTGGCCGAGACGAGCCAGCCGGTCGGTCTAAGGGTCATCCCACGTGGCGCAAGTGGTGCCTTCGGCATCAGCATCGAGGCCCTGCCAGAAGGAGTCACCATTTGCCTGGAGCGGCCCAGCGCCCTGCCCGCTCGCCCCGACCCTGCTTACACAACGGCGCTCTCGCTTCAGGCAGCAGTCAGTTACCACCAATGGCGACGTGATCTGACCTTCGAGGGGCCGATCACCAATTACGGCCTGTCGCCGGTGGATCGTGTCCAGGCAATCCTGATTGTCTACGATGTCAACGACCATGTGATCGGCTATGCGGAGGTGTCGCTCGATGCAACTCTGGTCATTCAGCCAGGGCAATCCATTGATTTCCAGCACATTATCCCTGTCCTCGCCGGCCAGCCGGATCACGTCGTCACGCTGGTTGAGGCGCATGTCCAGGATATGACCAGTCGGTCCCTGGCTCCAACCCTAGGTCCTTAACGCTCTCTCCCACATCCGGAGTGCTTGCGGCTGAACAAAAGCTCCGTACAATACAGGATCAACGCATACGGTCAGGCTTTTGCCTGCTCTGGAACGCCTAAGCGTTTCACGGGAATTCTTTCGGCCAAACACCTAGGACAACCCATCCTGTTATTTACGCGAATGGAGCGGAGCCGCCTGCATGGACTTCAGCCTTGGCCTCAAGACAGATGCTGGCCCTCGCCAGGAAAACCAAGATACGATCCTGGCTATCCTCCCTGATGGCTGGCCTGATGCCGCCCTGTTGGTTGTTGCGGACGGCATGGGTGGTGCGAAAGGCGGTGCGCGGGCTAGCCAGGAAGCCGTCACCGTAATTCGTCACGCCATTCTGGAAGGCGAACCCGTGGATCAGGATCAGGCCGCCGAGCGGCTGCATCAGGCCATTATCCAGGCCAATCAGGCTGTTCACGCCATCAGCCAAACCTCACCCGACATGGAAGGAATGGGCTGCACGGTCGTGGCCGTGCTCGTGCTTGGCGACCGCTACTGGGTTGCCAGCGTCGGCGATAGCCGTGCCTACCTGATCCGCAACGGCGTGGGCGTCCAGCTCACCACAGACCATACCTGGGTTGGTCAGCAGGTCCGTAACGGCATTCTGACCTCGGAACAGGCAGCCCATCATTCCCTGCGCCACGTTCTGGAGCGAGCGCTGGGGGCAGAACAGACTGTTGAAGTGGATGTGTGGCCTGAGAATCGGCTCGAGCCTGGTGATGTGTTGCTGCTGTGCACTGATGGACTGTATGGCGTGCTTGAGGAAACAGTGCTGATTTCCCTGGCAACCACTTACTCGCCCCAGCAGGCCGCTGATCGGCTGGTGGCCCAGGCGCTCCGGGCCGCTACGCGCGATAACGTCTCAGTGATCCTACTCCGTGCTGACTAATGGGCGGATCGGTTAGAGTCCGCATAACATAGCAGGTGCATACTTCTCCACGAAGTTAGTGTGGAAAGGCGTTTCGTTCAGGAAGGTATCGAAGTCATCAGTCAGGGTCTGGAAGCAGCGATAAGCGTGGTTGTGGCTGATGGCATTGCGGGCCCGGGGAGTGTCCAACATTATGGGCTAACGAATTGAAACAAATGAGCTGGATAGCCAGGATAGCGATGTCGATAGAGCTGACGACGGTTCCAACAGAAAACGAACAGCCGAACCGCACAGGTCAAAGCGTGCAAGCTGCGAGAGAAACAGCGCGATTTGCGAGCCAGTCGGGCAAGATAGTGGCATAGCTCGGCATTGTCAGCTTCAACGGAATACGTCTGGCTCTTGTTGTTCATCGCCAGATGAAGACCCGGATAGTACAGCAAACCATCGTAGACCGGAGCTGCATCGGAGTAATACCAGTCGGCCTGCGGAACTGAGTCCAGGGCACCTTGCACCACTTCCTCATCAACCTGCCCTGCTACAGTCCAGCCCACAATGCACCGGGTGGTACGGTCAACGAAGGTCACGATGTAGGCTTTGTTTTTTTGTGGGTGATGAA
>DAOTYF010000149.1:0-4916 GCA_034434995.1 Anaerolineae bacterium | reverse complement strand
GGGTGGGGGTGAGGCTCCAGGCTGCCCAGCCCCCACACCTCTTACAGAATCTGTGACAGGAACAGCTTGGTGCGGTCGTGCTGGGGGTTGGTGAAGAAATGCTCGACCGTGCCCTCCTCGATGATCTGGCCGCTATCAAAGAACAGGATGCGGTCAGCGGCCTCGCGGGCGAAGCCCATCTCGTGGGTGACGATGACCATCGTCATGCCGGAGAAGGCCAGCTCCTTCATCACGTCCAGCACTTCCTTGATCATCTCCGGGTCGAGGGCGCTGGTCGGCTCATCGAACAGCATGATGCGCGGCTCCATCGCCAGGGCGCGGGCGATGGCGACCCGTTGTTGCTGCCCGCCGGAAAGCTGCCCCGGATACTTATCCGCCTGCTCCGGGATGCCGACGCGCTGGAGCAGCTCGCGGGCTTTAGCCTCCGCCTTCTCGCGGGGCCAGCGGCGCACCCACATCGGCGCTAGGGTGATGTTCTGCAAGGCGGTTAGGTGAGGGAACAGGTTGAACTGTTGGAAGACCATCCCGATCTCGCTGCGGATGGCGGCGATGTTGCGGATGTCGTTGGTCAGCTCGATGCCATCCACGATGATGGTGCCGCGTTGGTGGCCCTCCAAGCGATTGATGGTGCGGATGAAGGTGGATTTGCCCGAACCCGACGGGCCGATGACCACCACCACTTCCTGCTGCTTGATCCGCACGCTGATGTTCTTGAGCACCTGGAAGTCGCCGAACCACTTGCTGACGTTCTCGTAGATGATGATGTCTTCGCCGAGGGTACGATGGCCCTGGGGGGTCGGTTCAGACATGGTGCGTGTCTCCCCTCCGAATCAGAGCTGGCGCGTGCCGCCCATGGCGCTGGTGGCGGACTCGATGCGCCGCGCCACCGAGGACATGCCGAAGCTGAAGACGAAATAGATGGCCGCCAGGAACAGAAATAGCTCCGCCTTGTGAGTCTGGAATGCTGGGTCCTGGGCCAGGGCCGCCTCGGCGATGCCCAGCAGGTCGAGCAGCGTCACGATGCTCACCAGGGTGGTATCCTTGAACAGGCTGATGAACTGGCTGACGATGGCCGGGATGACGATGCGGAGCGCCTGAGGCATCAGGATCAGCCCGATCACCAGCGGGGGGCTAAGACCCAGCGCCTCGGCGGCCTCGATCTGCCCGCGCGGGATGGCCTGGAAGCCGCCGCGCACGATCTCGGCCAGGTAGGCAGCGCTGAACAAGATCGTGCCCAGCATGGCCCGGATGACGACATCAACGGTGGTGTGTAGGAACAGCGGCATCATCACCTGCGCCATGAACAAGATGGTGATCAACGGCACGCCGCGAATCATCTCGATGTAGGCTGTGCACAGCCACTTGATGACGATCAGGTTGCTGCGGCGGCCCAGGGCCAGCAGCACCCCCAACGGGAAGGAGCCGACGATCCCGGTCACGGTCAGGACGATGGTCAGCAGCAGGCCGCTCCACAACTGCGTCCGCACGAACGGCAGGGTTGTCGAACCGCGAAACCCGGCCAGCAAGACCGCCACCACGACCGGCGAGGCCAGCCACAGGACCATCAGGGCACGGCGGGCACGGGGCAGGGGACGCCACACCACCAGCGTCGCCAGGCCCAGGGCAACCACCACCCCCAGGCTGGCCAGCACCCGCCAGGCGTGCTCGCGGGGGTACTGGCCGATGGCGAACAGCACCAGGTTGTGTTGCACCACCGTCCAATCGGCCTGGACGAACATAAAGCGGACGGTGATCCGGATCAGCAGGAAGGCCACATAGCCTGCGATCAGGGTCAGCAGGGCGTTCGACCAGGAACGGAACAGGTTCTCCCGGACCCAGCCGATCACCCCCACACGGGTGATCGGGGGCGGCTCCGAAGGAACCAATGCACGGACCGCGGCGTCAGGTGTGGATGACATGGCTCACCGCTCCACGATCTGGATGCGCTTGTTGACGACGTTCATGAGCAGCGAGATCGACAGGCTCATCGAGAGATACGTTGCCATAACCAGGGCGATCACCTGGATGTTCTGGCCGGTCTGGTTGCCGATGGTCTGGGAGACGTTGAACAGATCAGGGTAGGCCACGGCAATCGCCAGGCTGGAGTTCTTAGTCAGGTTGAGGTACTGGTTGATCAGCGGCGGGATGATCACCCGCAGGGCCTGGGGGAGGATGATCAGCCGAAGTTGCTGGCCGCGCGTCAGCCCCAGCGAGGTAGCAGCCTCGACCTGCCCGTAGGAGACGGACTGGATCCCCGCCCGCACCACCTCGGCGATGAAGGCCCCGGTGTACAGCACCAACCCGATCAACAATGCCTGTAGGTTGGGGCTGATGACCCAACCACCCAGGTAGCGAACGATCACCCCATCCCCCTGCAGCACTGGGATGACGATCTGCAGCGGCGCGCCGGGCACGATCAGGTCGCCGATGAGCAGGGTCAGGGCGAAGCCCGCCACCGCCCACCAGAACTGGCCGGTCGGCGGGCGGCCCTGGCGATCCTGGAGATAGACCCGCAGCCGCCATGCGCCAGCGGCCACCGCCACCCCCAGGATCAAGAACGGCCACCATTGCTCGAACGCCTGGGTGGTGTGCAGGCCGGGCAGGGCCGCCCCACGCTGGCTCAGATAAAGCAGGGGGGGAACCTGAGCACCCCCGATCTGGATCGGCTCGCCGGGGAAGCTGATGATCTCCTCGCGGCGTTGGCGGGGCAACCCCTGGATCAGAGTCAGCCAGAAGAACAACTGCACCAGCAGCGGGGTGTTCTGGAAGATTTCGATGTACACCAGCGCCATGCGGCTGACCAGCCAGTTACGGGTGAGCCGGGCCACCCCCACGATGGTTCCAACCACGGTCGCCAGGACGATTCCCAGCCCAGCGGCGCGCAGCGTATTGACCACGCCAACCAGGTACGCACGCCACATAGTCTGGTTGGAGTCGAAGGGCGGCCCCTCGCTAATGCCGAAGCCGGCCCGACGGGTCAGGAAGTCGAAGCTCAGCGTCAGGCCCAGTTCGCTGAGGCTCTGGCGCAGATTCCGGACAAAGTAGCTGAGAATGGCAGCCACCACGAGCAGCACAGCGATCTGGAACAGCCAGCGCAGCACGCGGACATCGCGCCACAGCGGGACAGGCGCATGGTGCTCCGTAGACAGAACGCGCGACGATTCGCTCATAGGCAGCCCCTCAGAGGGTCAGCGCCTCAGCCTGTCAGCGGGCCTGTAGGGGCGACCGGCCCCGCACCGTCAGGCGGGCCGTCGCCCCTTACGCAGCGCCCCCCGCCCCTCTCCTGGGGTCAGGGGGTGAGGGTGAGGCTTACCGCCAAGCGGGCGCGTACATCAGGCCGCCCTCGGTCCACAGCGCGTTGAGCGTGCCCTCACGCGGGATACCGATGGGGGTGATATAGCGGTCGTACACGTCACCGTAGTTGCCCACCTGCTTGATGATCTGGTACGCCCAGTCCTTGGGCAGACCCAGCAATGCCCCCAGGTCATCGTCGCCGGTGCCCAGCAACCGCTGGACGGTGACATCCTCCGAATCCAGGAACTCGTCTACGTTGGCCTGGTTGATCCCCAACTCCTCAGCCTGGATCATGGCGTATACCGTCCAGGCGACCACGTCGCGCCAGTCGCTATCGTTGGCGCGCACCACCGGGCCAAGCGGCTCCTTGGAGATGGTATCGGGCAGGATCAGGTACAGCGAGGGATCAGCCTCGGCGGAGACAAAGGCAGCCACCTGGGACTTATCGGAGGTGAAGGCGTCGCACTGGCCGCTGGTGAAGGCGGCGAAGGTCTCGCTAGCCTCGGCAAACACCAGCGGGGTGTAGCTCAGGCCGCGCCTTTCGAAGTCATCCGCCAGGTTCAGCTCGGTGGTCGTGCCGGATTGGACGCACACCGTGCCGCCATCCAGCTCCTCGACGCTGGCGAACTCGTCCGCGCGGACGACGTAGCCCTGGCCATCGTAGAAGTTGGTGACGGTGAAGTCCAACCCCAGGTCAGCGTCGCGGGTGAGCGTCCAGGTGGTGTTGCGGATCAGCACGTCGATCTCGCCAGTCTGCAGGGCCGGGAAGCGCTGGTCGGCGTTGAGCTGGATGAACTCGACCGCCGTGGCGTCGCCGAAGATAGCCGCAGCAATGGCCCGGCAGAAGCTCACATCGAAGCCTTGGTTGTTGCCACTGGCGTCAATGAAGCTGAAGCCCGGCAGTTCGGGGTGGATGCCGCACTTCAGAACGCCCCGAGCCTGCACCTCCGCCAGCAGGCCGCCTGTGGGCGGTTGGGCAGCCTCCTCGGTGGCTGGGGCCGCTTCCTCGGTGGCCGGGGCCACTTCCTCAGTAGCTGGGGCCGCTTCCTCCGTGGCCTCTTCGGTAGGGGTGGCTGTGGTGATGGCCGCGCAGGCGGCCAGGATCGCCCAGCCCAGTGCCATCCCGGTCAACAGGATGGCCCAACGTGTCTGGAACGTTTTGCCAAGCATCAAACTTACTCCTCCCTCTCATGGACGACGTACGGAACAGCACGGTGTGAATACAAGGGGGGTCTGTTCGGAGTTCGGCGCACCCGGCGCGGCGGCATCACCTCCCTTCTCCCGGCAGCCTGGTCTTCATCTGACCCACGCCAGCACGCAAAGCAACTGCCCCGAAGACCTGCCCGCGCCCTGGCGGCGCGCTCATGCCCCAGATGATGTTACCTATTATACATGACCCTGGCGGGGTGTAAACTGCCCCTCAACCCCGGGAGTGGATAAGATGATGGGTATTCAGGGCAATTGTGAGCCATTCCTTGTAAAGATATCCTCGTAGTTATCCACTCCCTTTAGGAGTAGCTCACGAACTCGCTTTGGCCGCTTAGGGAATGGGGGTCTGAGGAAGGGTGGCCCCCGCAAGCGCGCTTGGCAGGAACAGCAGCATCAGGTTGGTGGCAGCCTGG
>DAOTYF010000148.1:0-13438 GCA_034434995.1 Anaerolineae bacterium | reverse complement strand
CGCATCGCCCAGGGTAGGTCACTCCCAGCCCAATGGCTGATCTCCTGTGTGGCCGATGGCCCGCAGCGCCGCCTCGATCTGCTCAAACGCTGGTGGAGGAAGCTCCTCATCGCGCGGAGAGGGCCATTCCACCAGCCGCGCTCCCAGTTCCTGGTCGAGGCGCTGCCACGCCGCGACGTTTTTGACCGGAGCGCCCTCTTTGGTGTGCCAGTGGCGGCGCTTCCAACTGGTCAGCCATCGAGTAGCGCCATAGCGGAGGTAATCGGAGTAGCTGTAGACGCGGACGGTAACCCGTTCCGGCAGCAGGCTGAGCGCCTCCGCCGCTGAAACAACGTCCAGATAGTTGGCTGTGACCCCTTCCTCCTGTCCAGTGATGATCTGCTCATCGCCGCCATGCCGGATCAGCGCAGCCCAGACCCCACGCCCGCCCCTGCACGAAACGCCGAGGAAAACCTCCGCATCGGCCTCACTGGTCGAAGCACGCTGTGCACGATAGTGGCGGATGGCCCGAGAAGCCAGCGCATCGGCCCGCTCGTTGTAGGGATTGCCCGTGTGCCCTTTCACCCATTCCCATGTGACCTCATGCTGCGCCATCAGCGCCGCTAGCTCTTGCCACAGGTCTTTGTTCTGAACTTCCTTGCCCCTGCCCCGTTTCCACCCGCTGGCGATCCAGTGCGGCAGCCACTCGGTCACTCCCCGCTGCAAATACTCGGAGTCCGTGATCATGGTGACCACGCACGGCCCCTTGAGCGCCCCCAGCGCCTGGATCGCCGCTGTGAGTTCCATGCGGTTGTTGGTGGTATCCAGCTCCCCGCCATGCAATTCCCTGACTCGCCCGCTGGCGGGGTGGATCAGCACAGCGCCCCATCCGCCCGGCCCGGGATTGGGGCTGGCCCCTCCGTCGGTGTAGATGATCACCTGTGGTTTGGCTGACATGGGGAACCTCCTTATAGCCCACATCGGCTGGGCTGGATCATGGCACAGCCTGGCAGCAGGGTCAACCGGCCTGGGAAGGGCACAGCCCAGGAGGCGGTGCGTCCATTGCGCCGACCTTTCTGCCATGTTAAACTTCGCAGGCGATGAAGATGAGGAAACTGGCCATTGCCCCTTCCATCCTGGCGGCGGACTTCGCCCGGTTGGGAGAAGAGATCAGAGCGGCTGAGATGGGGGGCGCGAACCGCATCCACATTGACGTGATGGACGGCCATTTTGTGCCCAACATCACGATGGGGCCAGTCGTAGTGCGCTCGCTGCGACCTATCACTGCCCTTCCCTTCGACGTTCATCTGATGATCAGCGACCCCGATCGTTATCTGGAAGCCTTTGCTGAGGCAGGCAGCAACCTTCTGATCCCGCACATCGAGGCGGCGCGGGATATTCGCAAGACGGTGGGCGCGATTCACAAGCTGGGGCTGGAGGCAGGCGTTGCCATCAGCCCCGATACGCCGATCAGCGCACTACGCGAGGTGGCAGCCGACGTGGAGCTGATACTCGTGATGTCCGTGTATCCGGGCTTTGCGGGGCAAGCCTTCCTCGAAGGATCGATTGCGCGCGTGAGGGAGGGGCGTGCCCTGCTTGACGAAGTGAACCCGCAGGCCAGCGTGGGCATCGATGGAGGGATCGACTCGGCGAACGTCGGCGCGGCAGTCAAGGCAGGGGCAGATAATCTGGTGGCGGCCAAGGCGATATTCCAGGCCGGCCTGCCTGTCAATGAGGCCATCGCTCAGCTCCGGGCAGCCGCTCTGGCCGCCCAGGAGGTCTAACACAGAAAGGGCCGCCGAGGCCCTTTCCACCTTCATTGCTGCCAGCCTTCAGCAGCGCGCTCCGTGTTGCACGGTTGGCTGAGCTACACTTCGTCCTTGCTCATGGCCTTGATACACTTCGCGCACGCCTTGATCGAGACCAGCTTGCCATCGCGCCAAACTTTAGTTTTCTGGATGTTGGGCTTGAACAGGCGCGGAGTATGCCGCATCGAAAAACTGACGTTCCGGCCCGCGTGCGGCTTCTTGCCGCAAATCTCACACACAGCCATCGCAGTACCATCACCTTTACTGAGGTGTTTTAACATTCAAGGGGGTGAGGATACCTCACTGCTCCTGTTTTGACAAGGCTTCGAGGGGAATCTATGAGTAGCAAACCTGAGGGTGAGCAACTGGGCGCGATCTTTGTCTCGCCGGCGGCCATTGCGACGATTGCCAGCCATGCCTTGCTGACCAGTTACGGGGTGGTTGGCATGGCCTCAAAGAACGCCTTCAACGAGCTAGCGGCGACGCTGACCCGCGACCCCCATCATGGGATCAGTGTTCAGTTTGTGCAGGGCCAGATCGTCATTGATCTCTATGTGATCATCCAGCACGGGACGCGCATTTCCTCCGTGGCTGCCAGCGTGATCAATGCGGTTCGTTTCCAGGTCGAGAAGGCCGTTGGCGTCCCGGTACGCCAGGTGAACGTGTACGTGCAGGGCCTGCGAGTAGACGAAGACCTGTAGATCGCCAGAGGGAGACAGCGCTATGACCACACCACAAGACGCTCCGCACGCACCAGGTGAACCACCACGCGCCTGTGATGGTCAGGGCCTCAAGCAAATAGCCTGGGCAGGGCTGGCCTGGCTTGAGAAGCACTATGAGCAGGTCGATGCACTGAACGTCTTCCCTGTGCCGGATGGCGACACCGGCACGAATATGCTGTTGACCATGCGCAGCGCGTGGAAGGAGATCGTCGGCTCCGAGGAGACCCATGCCGGGCGTATGGCCAAGTTGATCTACAACGGTGCGCTGATGGGCGCACGCGGCAACTCCGGCGTGATTCTATCCCAACTGTGGCGCGGCTTTGCACAGGGAATCGAAGGCCGGGCGACATTGGACATACGCGAACTGGTGCGAGGGCTGGAAGAGGCAACCCGAATGGCCTATCGCGCTGTGCAGGAGCCGGTAGAGGGCACCATTCTGACCGTGTCGCGCGAGATCGCCGAGGAGGCTGCCCTAGCCGCCGACGCCAACCCCGACATCCGTTACGTGCTGAGCCGAGTGGTCGAGCGTGCGCATCAGTCGGTGGAGCGCACGCCGCAACTGCTGGCTGTGCTGCGGGAAGCCGGTGTGGTGGATGCGGGGGGAAAGGGGCTGGCCTTCATCCTGGAAGGCATGTTGCGCTACCTGAACGGCGAAGCGCTGGATGTGGCGGTAGAGGCAGCCGCAGAAGTGGCCCTCCGCAGCACTTTGGAACCAGAGGATGAGCTGGGCTACGGCTACGACGTCCAGTTCCTGCTGAAGGGACAGCAGCTTGACGTTAACCAGATCCGACGGGACATTGAGGCAATGGGGGCCTCCACTCTCGTGGTGGGGGACGAGAGTCTCGTCAAGGTACACGTCCATGTGCACAATCCGGGTATCCCACTGGGCTATGCCGCAGAACGAGGCATCCTGCTGGATGTGGTGGTCGAGAACATGCAGGAGCAGTACCAGGAATTCATCCAGGAAGGCGGCCCGCGCCTGATCGAGGAGCAGCCTGAACCTCCGGTGGCTCCTCCCACGGTGGAGCCGGGCACTATTGCCGCGGTGACGGTTGCTCCTGGGGAAGGGCTGAGCCGCATCTTCTACAGTATGGGGGCAGCGCATGTGATTCCCGGCGGGCAGACCATGAACCCCAGCACCGAAAACTTCGTAGAGGCGATTGCCTCCCTGCCTACAGACAAGATCGTCGTTTTGCCCAATAACAAAAATATTCTGCTTTCCGCCGATGCGGCGGTGGGGCTGGTTAACGGCAAGGACGTGCGGGTTATCCCAACCACCACCATCCCCCAGGGAATCTCGGCACTGCTGGCGCTGGATCCGAGCGGCGACCTGGACGCGGTTGCAGAGAGTATGCGCGAGGCCAGCCGGGCTGTGCAGACGGGCGAGGTGACCACTGCCACCCGCAACGTGACGCTCAACGGCGTGAAAGTGCGCCAGGGTCAGATCATCGGCCTGCACAACGACACCCTGCGCGTGGCTGGCAACGAGGTCAACAGCGTCGTTATCGATCTGCTGAAGGAAATGGGCGCCGACGGGCTAGAGCTGATCAGCCTCTACTACGGCGCAGGGGTCAGCCGACGGGAGGCCGAGATGCTGGCGGAACAGATTGCCGCGCTCTATCCCGGCCATGAGGTTGAACTCAGGCACGGTGGTCAGGCACATTACTTCTACATTCTCAGCGCTGAGTAGGCATGGACAACCCGAGAGTCGCTGCTGGAGGCAGGCTTGCCTAAGGTCCGCATCGTCACTGATAGCGCTGCACGCTTTGAGGACTCTCACGTGGTTGAGGACTACGACATCGTCGTTGTGCCGCTCAGCGTCCACCTCGGCGACCAGATCTACACCGATGGGGTTGACATCTCGCCAGAGGAGGTCTTGCAAAGATTGCGGCACGGCCACGCCCGCCTGTCCGTCTCTCCGCCGCCGATCAGCGCCTTTGAGCAGGCGTTTAGCGAGCTAAACAAGACCACCGACCAGATCTGTGCTGTGCTGCACTCGCAGCATCTGACAGAAACGGTCGCACGAGCACAGGCCGCTCGGATGAGCCTGCTGGGGCGCTGTGAGATCGCTGTGATCGATTCGCTGACCACCTCAGCGGGGCTGGGGTATCTGGTTGAGACGGTAGCCCAGGCTGCTGAGCGTGGAGCCAGGCTGGACGATCTGGTGAGAACAGCGCGCGGGGTGATCACCCGGCTGTACAGCGTGTATTACGTAGACAGCCTGGACACGATCCAGCGGGCGGGCTTGATAGGAGAAACCCAGGCCATACTCGGCGCGATGCTGGAAATCAAACCCATCCTGACCATCGAAGATGGCAGGCTCATCACCATGGAGAAAGCACGCACCCACTCCCAGGCTATAGACAAGCTGATCGAGTTTGTGGCGGAGTTCACACATCTGGAAAGGTTGTGCATTGTGCAAAGCACACCCCGGATCACGGATCGCACCCGGGTGCTTCAGGATCGGTTAGCGCTGGAATTTGCCCGCCTGCAGGCTCCCGTGATCGTCTACGAACCCTTGATCGCTTCACTCATTGGGCCAGACGGCATGGGCATCGTGGTTCTGGAAGGCACAGGCGATGAGGAAGTGGTGTAGGGGATAGCGCGTCCTCTATGCACAGGGGCTGATATCATGATAGCCATTGTCACAGATAGCACAGCCGATCTCCCGGAAAACGTCGCTCACGAAGCAGGCATTGCGGTGATCCCGGCCATCCTGAATGTGGGGCAGCAGAGCCTCCGCGACGGGATCGACCTCACGCGGGAAGCCTTCTATGAGTGGCTGCCGAGGATGGCTATCGCCCCGAAGACGGCAGCGCCGGGGCCAGGCACCTTTATGGAGACCTATGAAGCGCTTCTGCATACGGCGAGCCACGTCGTCTCGGTGCACGTTTCGAGCAAACTGAGCGGCATCTGCAATGCGGCGCGGCTGGCTGCCCGGCAGGTGGCGGCTCAGCGGATTCATGTGGTGGATAGCGGCCAGGTCAGCATGGGGCTGGGCTGGGCTGTCCTGGCTGCCGCTGAGGCCATCCACACGAGCGGGACTTTGGAAGGTGTGCTACACTCTGTCAGCGATACCCTATCGAGGGTGCGGCTGTATGCGCTGTTGAACACGTTGGAGTTTTTGGCCCATAGCGGCAGAGTGAACATGGTGCAGATCGGGCTGGGGTCGCTGCTCAACCTCAAGCCCATCGTTGAGCTGCGAGAGGGTGTGATCTCGACTCTGAGCCGCGTGCGGACCTGGTCGCGCGCCCTGGCCGATCTGGCAGACCGCACCCGGTCGCTGGCTCCATTAGAGCGGCTGGCGGTGATACACACTCACTATCTGGAAGGGGCGCATGATTTTCTGGCGAGGATCTGCGGCAGCTTTCCCTGCCCGCCGAACCCGCTGGTGGTGAACGCCACCCCCGTGATCGGAGCGCATGTCGGCCCCCACGCACTGGGGATCGCAGCGGTGGTGAGCAAGGGCTGACCTGCGGGCAGTTGAGTGAAACGCCGCGCCAGCTCCAGGGGAACCGGCGGCGCACAGAATGCTATGGCTTCTTCATTGCAAACGCTGGTCAAAATCCTGCGGCTTGAGCAGAATAAAGGCTACCAAAACCGAGCTGTCATTGGCGGCTTTGGGCGCTTTGCCTACCACTGGGCCCGCGAGGCCCAGAGCCAGGCTAAGACAGAGGCCCATCGAGCGCTGGTGGACGAGATCGCCAACCGGCTGCGCGAGTACGAGAGCTTGCCTGAGGCCGAGCGCCCAGCCATGATCGAGGCGATTATTGCCCTAGCCACCGGCGAGGCTGCAACCGATGAGAGGATGCCTGCTCCGGCCCCCTCGATCAGCGAATCCCTCGCCTTCCCAGAACCGGAACCCTCCTCAACCGAACTGCCGCCTGGCGGGGCCGAGTTGGCTGACGAAGAGGCGGCTCTTGAGGCCGAGTCCGCTGAGGGCTGGTTCCAGGGGCCGGAGCTGGTTCCGGCCCCTGTCGCCGAGCCAGTGGCAGCACCACGCGCTGTGCGCGAGCGGCGTGGCTATGCCTGGCAGCAGCATCACCCTGCCAGCGCTGAGAGCCTTCGGGGCCTGGATGCGCCGGTGAGCACGATCCGAGGGGTTGGCAGTACCCGTTCCGAGCAGTTGGAGCGGCTTGGCGTGCGAACGGTGGGCGACCTGTTGCTTCTGTTCCCGCGGCGCTACGACGATTACAGCCGGATGAAGCCCATCAACCAGCTCACGCCCGGCGAGGAGGTGTCGGTCATAGGGGTGCTGGAGCGGGTGCAGGTCATCTCTATGAAGCGAGGGGGGAAGCGCGTCGAGGCCTACCTGAGCGATGGTAGCGCCTCCCTGCGCCTGAACTGGTTCAACCAACCCTGGATGGAGCACCAACTGGTTGAGGGCGAGTCGGTGGTGGTAAGCGGCAAGGTTGACCAGTATCTGGGGCGGCTGGTGATCAATTCGCCCGAGATCGAGCCAATCGACAGCGAGTCGCTGCACACCGGGCGGATCGTGCCGGTCTATCCGCTCACCAAGGGACTGGGGCCCCGTGCGATGCGCGGTCTGATGAAGGATGTGATCGATGCCTGGGCGGCCTACCTGCCGGATTACTTGCCCCTGGAAATCCGCCAGAGCGCTGATTTGATGGACTATGGCGATGCGATCGGGCAGATGCACTTCCCCGATAGTTGGGAGGATCGGGAAGCCGCCCATCGCCGCTTGGCGTTCGACGAGCTGTTTCTGCTTCATCTGGCGATGCTCCAGCAGCGCTACACGTGGCAGCGCCGCCAGGGGACGCCCCTTGCGGTGGACGACGCCTGGGTGGCAGCCTTTGAGCAGGCCCTACCCTACACCCTGACCGGGGCACAACGGCGGGCCATCGATGAGATCCGGCAGGATATGGCTCGCCCTGTGCCGATGAATCGCCTGCTGCAGGGTGATGTGGGCAGTGGCAAGACGATTGTGGCGGCGATGGCGATGGGCATTGCCGTGCACAACGGCGTACAGGCGGCCATCATGGCGCCCACCAGCATTCTGGCCGAGCAGCACTACGCCAGCCTGTGCAACATCCTGAGTGAAAGCCCCGTTGCCGGAGAGGCTCAGATCAAACTTCTGACCGGGCACACCTCGGCTGCGGAGCGGAGGGCGATCTATCAGGGCCTGGCCAGTGGCGAGATTAACATGGTGGTTGGCACCCAGGCGCTCATACAGGAAGGTCTGGCGTTCAAGCATCTGGGCATAGCCGTGATTGACGAACAACATCGATTCGGCGTTGCCCAACGCGGCGCGTTGCGCGAGAAGGCAGCCGGCGGAAACCCGCACCTGCTGGTCATGACCGCTACGCCCATCCCGCGCACCCTGGCCCTCACCCTGCACGCAGACCTGGACCTCTCGATCATGGACGAGATGCCGCCGGGCCGTTTGCCGGTGCAGACGCGGGTGCTCCAGCCGAAGGAACGAGAGCGGGCCTACGCCTTCATCCGGGGGCAGATCGAACAGGGACATCAGGCATTTGTGATCTTCCCGCTGATCGAAGAGAGCGGCAAGGCAGAAGCGACCTCCGCCGTCGAGGGCTACGAACGGCTGCAGAAGATCATCTTCCCCGATCTGCGAGTCAGCCTGGTGCACGGGCGGATGCGCCCGGACGAGAAAGACGCGGCGATGGAAGCCTTCTATCGCGGTGAGGCCGACATCCTGGTGGGAACGAGCGTGATTGAGGTGGGCATCGACGTGCCGAATGCCACCGTCATGCTGGTGGAGCACGCCTCGCGGTTCGGCCTGGCTCAGCTTCACCAGCTTCGGGGGCGAGTGGGACGAGGCGACCACCAGGGCTATTGTCTGCTGATGTCCGATAGGCCTTTTCTGGATGGCGACGAGCGGCTGGCCGCGGTTGAGGAGATCAACGATGGTTTCCGCCTGGCCGAGATCGACTGGCAAATGCGAGGAGCTGGCGACTTACTTGGTACCCAGCAGAGCGGCTTCGGTGTGTCGCGCTTTGCAGACTGGATGGACTCCCGGCTGGTCGGTGAGGTCCAGCGCCAGGCACGGGCCATTTTCGAGCGCGATCCGGGGCTGCAAGAACCAGGGCACGAGTTGCTGGCGCAGCGGGTGCGTGAGGTTCTCCAGCAGCGCGAGTCGGGTGACATCAGCTAGCGCCGTTCCGATCCTGGCCGCCGCACACAGGGAGAAACACGATCTATGCGTAGAGCCATCTTCCCGGCTACTTTTGATCCGATTCATCACGGCCACATTGACATCGCGGTGCGGGCGACCAAGATCTTCGACGAGGTTATTGTGGCTGTCTACGACCGACCTATGAAGCGGCTGCTGTTCTCGATTGAGGAGCGGTTACGGATGGTGGAGGAAGCGCTGGCCGATGTACCCCATATCCGTGTCGAATCGTACTCTGGCCTGACGGTGGAATTTGCCCGCGCAACGGGGGCGCAGGCTATTGTGCGGGGGTTGCGCGTATTTTCCGATTTTGAATTAGAATTCCGGATGGCGCTGGCCAATCACCGTTTGGCGCCGGAGATCGAGGTGGTGGCATTGATGTCCAGCGAGCAGCACATGCATCTGGCTTCCAGCACAGTGCGGGAGATCGCCTCGCTGGGCGGTGACGTGAGCAGCATGGTTCCGCCCAACGTCGAGCGCGCTCTAGTTGCGCGATTCAAAGAATTGGGCGATGATGCTGTGGGATCAGTGGATATGGTCTCGCTTCGTGATTGAGCACACGAGGCTGACCTGGCTCAACCGTATCGGACTAGAGGAGGCGTGCGTTGGATATTCAACACCTGGTAGACCGCCTGGAGGAGCTACTCAATTCTGGTCGCCATATTCCCTTTACGGCGTACACCCTGGTCGATGAGCAACGCGCGCTTGAACTGATCGACCAGATGCGGATCTCGATCCCGGAAGAGATCGAGAAGGCCAAGCGCGTCCTACGCGAACGCGACCGGGTTATGGCCCAGGCGAACGAAGAGGCAGCCCGCATCCGAGAGTTGGCCCGCGAAAAGAGCGAGACCCTGATCCAGCGCGATAGCATCACTCAAGCAGCCCAGGCTCGCGCAACCAGCATCATCGAGCAGAGCCGGTCAGAGGCAGATACCATCCGCCAGGAGGCGGACCAGTACGTGATTGACGTGCTATCCGACCTGGAGGATGCCCTTATGCGTACCCTAAACGTGGTACGCAACGGCATCTCGCACGTCAAGCGAGAGACAACAGCCCGCGCCCCTGCGCGCGCGCCTCAGGAAGCCGACATCAACGCGCCCGCGATGCTCGATACGTCGGGCGAGCCGATGGAAATCGAGCGCGTCTCCAGCAGGCGGGATTAGCGCGGGGCGCTTGACACACCCTCCCAGCCCGTTATAATCTGGGGCCTGCGCCCGGCCCAGAGCCGGGGATGAACCATGGAAGATGAGGAGTGATCGATCATGGGAGCGCTGCCCAAGCGCAAGCTATCGAAGGGACGACGGGGCCGCCGCCGCCAGCATGACGCGCTCCAGCCGCTGACGCTGGTAGTGTGCGACAACTGCGGTGAGAAAAAGCGCCCCCACGTTGCCTGCCCGCACTGCGGGTACTACCGGGGCCGTGAGATTTATGAGGTGGAGCAGTAGCCGGACTGCCGTCCGGAGTTCGCGGTGGTAAGGCTCCGACCGCGCCTGTGCACAGAGCGCGGTCTTTTCTTGCCAGCCTGGTTGTGATCACACCAGTGGACCGTTGCACAACCTCGATTCGGTTGCCCTATGCGAACAATCGAACAGGAGTCTCGTCTTGCTTGACCAGACCACAACCGCCTTTGTTTTCCCCGGCCAGGGTTCGCAGTTCGTCGGCATGGGAAAGGCCCTCTACGCCCAGTACCGAGTAGCGCGGCAGACGTTCGATGAAGCAGACGGCCTTCTGGGATTCGATCTCGCCCGTTTGTGCTTTGAAGGGCCACAGGAGGCTTTGAACGACACGGCCAACACCCAGCCAGCGCTATACGTGGCCGGCATCGCCGCCCTGCGGGTGCTCTACGAGACGGCACTGGGGGAGAGCTTCAGTCCGGCCTATGTGGCGGGCCACAGCCTGGGTGAGTTGACCGCCCTGACCGCTGCCGGGGCGATGAGCTTTTCTGACGGGCTGAGGCTGGTGCGGCGACGCGGAGAGCTGATGCGCGATGCCGATCAGCACAGCCCCGGCGGGATGGTCGCCCTGCTTGGCCTGAGCATTGAGCAGGTCGAGGCGATCTGCGCCCAGGCGCGGGGCGAGGCCCAGGGGGAATTGGTGGTGGCGAATGACAACTGCCCCGGACAGGTCGTGATAGCCGGATCGGAAGCGGCGCTTGAGGCGGCCATGCGGCGTGCCTCGGAAGCCGGGGCCAGGCGGGTGGTGCGCCTGCCCGTGAGCATCGCTGCTCACTCGCCGCTGATGGCCCGTGCCGCTGAGGAGTTCCGCACGGCACTGGAAGCGACCCCCTTCTATCCACCCCGGATTCCGGTGATCGGCAACACGCAGGCTACGCCCCTGACCACAGTGGAAGCGATCCGCCACGAGTTAAGCAACCAGCTTACCGCGCGCGTGCGCTGGACGGAGAGCGTCCAGGCGATGGTGGCGGCTGGAGTGAGGACCTTCATTGAGTTGGGCAGCCAGGATGTGCTGAAGGGGCTGATCAGGCGCATCGCGCGGGATGTGACCGTGCAGGTGGTCGATTCACCGGACGGGATCGAGGCGCTGAGTTCGGCTGCGCCGAGTTGAACCCTCTCGGCTGCATATGGTACAATCCCGCCCGCTTGCAACTTGTCAAGACTGAGCAAGGGTGTGACATTATGGGCCGTCTGGATGACCGAATCGCCATCGTCACCGGAGGATCGCGGGGTATTGGGCGGGCCATTGCGCTCGAGCTGGCCCGGCGCGGAGCCGCCGTGGTGGTGAATTACCACACCCACGCCGAGGCAGCTAACGCAGTCGTGGCGGCCATTGACGGGCAGGGGGGCAGGGCCATGGCAATCCAGGCTGATGTTAGCGACCTGGAGCAGGCGGAACAGTTGATCCGGAAGGCCCTCGACCAGTTCGGGCAGATCGACATCCTGGTCAACAACGCGGGCACGACCCGCGACATGGTCATCATGATGATGCCCGAAGCGGATTGGGACGTGGTTATCGCCACGAATCTCAAGAGCGCCTTCAATTGCTCTAAGGCAGCCGTCAAAGCCATGATGCGCCGCCGCTACGGGCGGATCATTAACATGACCTCGGTGGCAGGCATCGCTGGAAACGCCGGCCAGACCAACTACAGCGCCAGCAAGGCGGGGCTGATCGGCTTCACTAAAGCCCTGGCACGCGAGGTTGCTGCTCGCAACATCACGGTCAATGCAGTGGCTCCCGGATTCATCCCCACCGATCTGACTGAGGGCGTGCCTGAAGAGATCAAGGAGGCTTCCCTCAAGACAATCCCGCTTCAACGCTGGGGCACGGCTGAGGAAGTGGCTTATGCCGTTGCCTTTCTGGCCTCCGACGAGGCATCCTACATCACCGGCCACGTGTTGTCGGTGGATGGCGGCATGGTGATGGGTTAAGCGTTTCGCGCTGAAGGCCGCTTCGGCCAACCGTTTGAGGCATGGTCAAGGGCCAGGGTCATGGAACCGCAGGATACAATTACCATTGCTCCCAGTGTGCTGATCACGATTGCCGCCCGCGCAGCAGTGCAAGTGGAAGGCGTCTCGCGGATGGGCACCATCCCGGTCAACATCGGAAGGCTGCTACGCGGCAACCCGATGGGGCACGGCGTGGTGCTTCAGATGGATGAGGGCCGGGTGATGCTGGACGTGTACCTGGTCATGAAGCCCGATACGAACATGCGGGAGGTGAGCCGCCGAGTGCAGCACTCCATCACCCGGGCGATCCAGGAGCTGGTCGGGATGGACGTGGCCTCCGTCAACGTCCACATCGAAGACGTGGACTATGGGTTTCCATCCCACGCCTAGCCGACAGGTCTGCCGGGAAGAGGTCGGGGAGGGCTAGCCGTGCAGATTCGCCGTAAGGCTCGCATCCTAGCCCTTCAGGCGCTATACGAAATCGACAGTTCCGGGCACCCCCCCGAACAGGTGTTGAGGCTGCGTCTGGCCGAAGAACCCCTGAACAACAGCATGGCAGAAGCCTTTCTGCGGGAGCTGGTGTTGGGCGTGCTCGGCCATCTGGAGATGTTGGATATGTTGATCCAAGAGCACGCGCCAGAGTGGCCTGTGCCAACGTTGGCTATCATTGACCGCAACATTCTGCGCTTGGCGATCTATGAGATGGCTGCCCGGCGCGAGACGCCGCTGAAAGTGGCCATCAACGAAGCAGTGGAGCTGGCAAAGGTGTTCGGCAATGATAGCTCGCCCCGTTTTATCAACGGGGTGCTGGGCACGCTGGCGAGTAAGCATGAGCAACTGATCGCGCTGTGGGCTGAGAGAAGCTCAGGCCCGGTGCCTGGCAGGCCCGCCTCCTGAGTTTGCATGGCCGCTCCCGGATAAAGCAGCATGGATACCCTGTGCGGTCTCGGACTGCCTGAACTCGTCATCCTAGCGTTGCTGGGGTTCGTGGTGATCGGGCCGCAGCGCACCCAGGAAGTGGCCCTCAAGGCTGGGCGCTTGTTACGGCAGATGATGACTTCCTCCTGGTGGGGGGATTTCCAACGCATCACCCAGGCGCTGAGGGACCTCCCGAACCTGCCCACCACCCTGGTACGCATGGCCGCCTTGGAAGATGAGCAGCAGGAGATTCGCCGCGTCGTGACGGAGATCGAGGAAGGAACGCGCATTAACCTGAGCCTGAGGGGGGTCTCCAGCGGCGGCGCGGCAGAGCGCGATGCGATCACCGATCCGTGGGGCATCCGCAACGCAACGGCTGGCACGCGCGTGATGCCCCGTCGCCAGCAGACTGCCGAGTCGCCTGCCCCACCGACTTCGCAGCCTCAAGTAGAC
>DAOTYF010000147.1:0-36341 GCA_034434995.1 Anaerolineae bacterium | reverse complement strand
TGACGAGGGTTCCTGGGGGAGGGGGATGATGGCTACACCGCCAGGGCGCATCACCGACAAGGCCCAGGGCGCCAGTTCGATCTCCCAGACATTTACGTTGTGTAAGCGGTGGGTGACCCGAACATGAGCGGACGAGTCGGGGATCGCAATGTCGATCTCCTTTCGAATCCCGGTTGTGGTCTCAACTGGGGCTATGGCACGCACGAAGCTGCCGTGATCTTCGATCTGGACTGGGCGGTTGTCGGGGTAGTAGGTGCGTGGGAACACTTCAGGAGCGTGCCATAATCGGTGCCCCCCATAGATGCGCCACTCGTCTCCTCCGATCTGACCTGCCATCTCATCATATTCGCTGAATTCGTTTTGGTCGCCGAGAAAGCCAACGCGAATGATGCGCGGCCCTACGTCGGCGGTAAGCACGAGGTCGAGCGTCTTGTTCGATAGTCGATAGCAATTCTGCCAGCCCCGATAGGCGATTCTTTCCAAGTCCATCACTCCACGGGGGGGGAATTCAGGTACAGGTCAAATGCCTCCGCTGTCCAGGGCATATGTTCACGAAACATCGCGTGGATAGCGAGCGCGTATTGGCGGATTTCCCACTGCGCATCATCTGCCATACGTAGCCGCAGAAAGTGCATCAGGTTCCACGCATCAACCTTGCAGACAAAGATGTAGTAGCTGCTCCATGCAGGCAGGAATAACCGCGCCTGTTCCTTGGCAACGCCACGCTCCAGCGCTTCCTGATAGAGCTTAAAGGTCTGATCCACCACAGCGGTGAGGCGTTGGTGCAGGTGGGTGCTGACATCCGGATCAAGCACGCCTTCGCTGGCCTGTTTATTCGATTCGCTTTGCCTGCGCCATTGGCGTGGGATGTAGAAATCCTCCTCCTCAAAGGGTGTATAGCGACCACTCTGCGCATTGAAGTGCCATGTCCTATGACGTACCCACTGCCACCACACGATCACCGGCGCTCGCACCCGGAACTTGAACTCGACCTGTTCGAAGGGGGTGGTGTGGCGGTGCTTGAGCAGGTAAAGCAAGAGTTTCTTATCCCGCTCCGATCCCTTCGCCTCTCCTAGAAAGGAGACGCGCGCTGCATTGACCACCGCGAGGTCGGGCGAAGCACCGGAGCAGGGGTGGGGCATCATATCCTGAAGCTCGATCCATGCCTTGCCATCGCCCAGGACATTCTCGCGCAGGGCGAGGCTGCTGGGGCTCGGCAGGCGGGGGTTACGAACCTCGCTTGGCATCTTGTTGATCCCCTCCGGTTAGGTGCTATGTGCTTTCCTGAGCACGCAGCAACTTAATGTAGCTTGCTAGAAGATCGCTCACCGTGACGATGCCTACCAGCTTCCCCTGCTCTAGCACCGGCAGTGCCCCGAACTTATACGTTTTCATCAGGTCAGCCGCGGCAGCAGCAGATGCGCTGGCTTCAATAGTCATCGGGTCAGGGGTCATGCAATCTCCCGCCGTAACACTCCGGAGCAACGTTTCGTCCTCGATGCGCTCATGCAGAGTCAACGGGGAGTTCATAGCGAGCCGCACATCTCGGTCTGTCACGATCCCAACGAGGCGTTCTCCCTCCATCACCGGGAGTTGGCGGCAGCCATGCGATTTCATCAGACCAATGACTTCACGCAGGGCGGTCGAGGGCGATACCGTTATGGGGCGGGGTGTCATGATATCGGCAACGGTCAACATCGATGCCTTCTCTGCTTGTGTGGTGAGGTGGCTTCACGGATTAACCGTGTGCAGTCAGCGTGCCGCGCGGACATGAGCCGGCTGCACTTCCTTAAAAATGGCAAGGGATCATCTTCCGGGCGCATTATTCGGGGGCTACTCGGTCACTGGCCCGGCGCACTGTTCAGAACCTGTTCCAGAACCGTGACGGGAAACTGTCGTCCGATCACGGCTGCAACGCGCAACGTGTGCTTGACCTCCTCTGGCAGGCGGTCAATACGGGCGAGCAATAACCCCTGAAGACTGTCCGGGATGTCCAGGCTGTCAATCGGCTCCTGGGCAACCCAGCGCCCATCTGCCTGGCTGAGCGCACCCCGGTCAATCAGCACGCGGATCACTTCTTCAACGAAGAAGGGGTTGCCCTCGGCCTTTTTCAGGATGGTGCTGCGAATGCTCTCCGGCAGTGCCTCGATTTCCAGCAGATTAGAAACAAGAGTACGGCTTTCTTCTTCTGAAAGCGCGTTGACGTAGATCTCAGTCAGATGGTCGCCGAGGATCTCCCTGGCGGCTATAACGAGTTTCCAGCCAGGGGCGTCCTGATCGGGGCGGCAGACCAGGCAAAACAACAGCGGCGCTTCGAGTGCCAGAGGCAGCAACTGGGCGAACATATCTGCTGACGATGGATCAGCCCAGTGAATGTCTTCCAGAATGACAACAAGAGGGCGGCGCTCGGCGGTGGCTCGAAGAAACTGGCGCAGAACCGTCAGATACCGTCTGTGCAAAGCCTGGGGATCAAGCTGCTGTACGCGATCCTGCGCTTCCCCAGAGAGTTGAAGGGATAGTAGGTGGGCAAGGTAGGGGTAGATGTCAAGGGCGTGCGCATCAAATAGGTCTTCGACGCGGGTTTGCAGGGCTGCACGGGTCTCTGGCTCGCTGGCTCCGGCGGGCACATCCAGCAGAGATCGCAGCAGGTCCAGGACGAGGTGGTATGCCAGCCCCGCCCCATACGAGAGGCATTGGCCCTCGGCCCACCACAGGGCTGGCTCTTCCTTGTCAGAAGCCACCGATGTCTTCCATTCGTTGATCAGGCGGCTCTTGCCAAGCCCTGCCTCACCGACGACGAGAATGGCATGGCCTTTCCCGTGCCGCACCTGGGCTGCAAGTTCGGAAAGGAGCCTCAGCTCGCTCTCGCGCCCAACCATCGGGCTTTCCAGACCGGACAGGCCCCGCAGATGCCCTGGCTCAGCCCTGGCGCCACGCACTTCATACACCCGTACGGGTTCGCTCTTCCCTTTCACTTCAATCGGGCCAAGATCAATGGTATCCACAAGGGGAGCGACAAAATGGTAGGTGTGTTCTGAGATAAGAACGGTCATTGGGCGGGCCGTTGTTTGCATCCGGGCGGCCAGATTCACGGCGTCGCCCATTGCGGTGTACTCAGAATGAAGTTCACTGCCGATCGCACCGACAACGACGGGGCCTGTGTTGATCCCAATGCGGATGGCAAAAGAAATACCATGTTCCTGCTCTATCTCGGCAGTCAGCGCACGGGTTGCCTCGATCATCTCGAGGGCTGCGTGTACCGCGCGGGCTGGATCATCCTCGTGGACAGTGGGTGCGCCGAAAAGCGCCAGGAGCGCATCCCCCAGAAGGCGCACGATCCTCCCTTCGTAGCGCTCGATGGGCAAGGACAATCGCTCAAAAGCGCGATTCATTATCGCAGTCCAGTCCTCGGGGTCCATTTGCTCGGCCAGTGATGTAGAGCCTACTACATCGGCGAACAGGGCCGTCAGGAACTTGCGCTCACCGGAAAGCGGGAGGCGGCCCCTTTGCGTTGGGACAGCACCGCCTGAATCTACCTTTACAGGTTGGCCGCAGTTCATGCAGAAGCGCGCATTCGGGGGAGCTTCAGCACCACAGTGTGGGCAGTTCATACCGTCCCCTCCTATCGGATCAGACTGGGATTATACACCACTTCTGGCGACACCAAGGATGCCCTGGAGCGGACAGATATTTGGATGCAGGCAGAACAGGGGCATGATCAGATGCCCCCTTGTCAAAGTACAGAACGGCAGGTGAAGGTCGGGTGCGGCCCATCGGGCAGCCAGTGGTACTTGTGCCGGGGGTGTAGGCGGAAGTGCACGCCGGAACCGAGGCGGCAGGGGTATGACGGGGCCACCCGGCGCAAGGCCATCGAGATGGATGTAGACGGGCTGAACTTCCGGCGGATCGGGCGGATACGGAGGGGGTGGCCCATCGGTCAGTCATCAACTGGGTGAATGCATATGTAGCCAGCCTGCCGGATGAGCCGCCGGTGCCGGGCGAGACCCAGGATGTGCATGAGCTGGACGTTGTAGGTCGCAAAAAAACGAGGCCTACATCGTCACCCAGGTAGACCGTGCCACTCACTGCATTGTCGGCTGAGAGGTGGTCGTCGAGCGGGCGCATGAGACCCTGCAGCCCATCCTTGACCGCTCGCCGCAGGCTCAGTACTCCTACTCTGATGACCTTGCAGTCTACGACGCACTGGGTCTACTACCCGGGTCACCCTCTCACCGCCCCTGGCAAGAGCTGGCTTCGGCCTGCCATCCCCCACACAGCGCGAAACAGATTGCCCGATCAGTTCGTCGAGACCTCGATCACCCCGAGATCCGAATCAACCGCATCCACAGGCACTTCCAGCCACGAGTCTTCACAGACAGGCGTCTGGCTTCCGTACAGGAAGAAAGCGGTATAGGTCGCCCCCCTCGGCACACCCGTCAGGGTAAATACCCCGGCGTTGTTCGTCTCGGCGGAGGCAACTACCAGGCTCAGGTCAAGCTGGCTGGACGCAAAGAACCGGCTACACGTCACCCCTGGTTGCAGAATACCAAATACCCCCCCCGCGAGCGGCTGACGTGTTGCTCCATCAACCATCTGTCCTGTGATCTGGATACCGCCACTGCCAGTGCCGCCAGCCGAACCTGCACCGCCATCGTAGGTAATCGTGAGTGCATACGATTCTACGGTACTGGCTCCACTGTACGATATGACTGCAATATAGTACGTCCCCGTGGCGGGCGGATTATAGTTGATAGACTCTTGGGAGGTAGTGCTCTCGGAACTGCCGACGATGTTCTCCCCTGAATCCACCAAGTACAGATCATAGTCTGTCCCGCTTGGCCCCTGGAGGCTGATGTTGATTGGCTGAGTGGTTCTGGGATTGATGAAGTAAATATCAACATCCTGATCCCAGGAGATGTACGCGATAATCCTCTCGCCGGAAGGGATCGGACCGCTGGCAGTATGAAGCTGGTCGTTCGGCTCGTAGGGGTCAGGTTCATTGGCTGGCGGCAGTGATGCCGAGCTGACAGGTGGAGCGCCTGCCGTCTGACGCACTACCGAGACCAAGTTGACCGGGGTGAGCATCCCGATTCCCCCGAGAGTCACACCCTGTCGCACGTCGGGGTTGACTGCTGTCGGCACAGCAACCAATCGCCCGTATAGATCAACGGCTGTACCGCCGCTGTTGCCACCCGCAATGTCGGCATCGGTTTTGATCACGACTCGCTGATTCACGCCATTCACGGTCGCACTTTCAAATCCGGATACCGACCCGGTGGTGAAGGTAATAGTGTCCCCACCCACACCTGGATAACCGAAGATATATACCCGGTCACCCAGCCGCAGACTGTCGGAGTCGCCAATCTCGAGAAACGGAAGATCCGTTGGGGACACTGGGTTTCCGTTCATATCCGTGCGCACCTGGATCAGAGCAAGATCAAGCTCCTCGTTGTAGTGCGTGACTTCGGCGATGAAGGACGGCTCAGGCGGCTGATCGGGATCGGTAGTCATCAGGATCACCAACACAGGGGCGCCGCAGGCCACATGGCAATTAGTCAGAATCTCACCGGTTGGCGAGATGATGGTGCCTGAACCGGTCCAGATAGGCTCCAGCCCCCCCGCTGTCTGTTGCGCTGCCGCAATCTGCACAGCAGCCCGGCTTATTCCCTCGATCTGATCAGGGGTTAACCCTTCCGGCGGCGTTCCGGGGGGTGATTGCTGGGGTGTCGGCAGAGGCTCAGTCGGTTGGCTGGGTTCCAAGGTCGGCGGCGGAGCCCCCCCTGTGCACAGGCACGCCGCCGTTGCCAGGGCCAGGATCGCTGCAATGAACGCTATTCGACGCATCTCTCAATCACCTCTTTGGCTGAACCCGTCCACCGCTACTGGGCATCCCGGAAACGGACACTCCGCAGCAGGCTCTGGTAATAAGGTAATCCTCCGGCAAAGGCGGCAGGCTCCGCCTCATAGCGCAAGACATACAATTGCTCCCCGGCCTGGACATAGGTTTCAAGCCCCCTGACTACTGCAGGCCCGGCAGGCGTCCCGGCAGCATACTGGTACTCAACCTGGATCGCAGGCAGCTCACCGACTGTCAGGTTATCGATCCGCTGTACCTCGGTGTAGAAAGCGTGCGTTTGCTCCTGAAGCACGGAGCGCTGGGCAACCAGTAGATCCAGGGAAGCCTGCACAGAAACCTTTTCCGTTGCAATGGTCATGGTGGGCTTATATACCCCTACGGATGAGAGGTCGCGCACTGTGAATCGGTCGTCCGTGTGCTCCACTGCCCACCGTGCAGGGTATCGGAAGGTCACAGCCAGCGCATCACTGGAGTAGCTCAACCCCGCCGCGCGCGTCACTGTCCCCACACCCAGGCCCACCACCAGCGCCAGCAGCGCTGCACCGAGGAGCAGCCAGTCATAGCGCAGAGCGATATCCCAGGGCATGTCTTTAGAACGGGCGTGGGCCTGGATAGAGATAGTGCTCAATTCACCTATCGACCGCTTGAGAGCGCGCCGGAAGAACGCAAATAGCACGATGCCAACAGCGACGGCAATGACGGCTGCCACAGCCAGATCATACCAGGGATTATAGGCAAGCTGGCGTGCGAATTCCTCTTGTGCAACCTGATATAGCCCGTTGACCACCGTCACAATGGCTAAGCCACCCGCCATCCAGGGCAGTTTCTTGCCATCAATCTTGACCCGGCCCAGGTAGTAGCCGCTGACCGCCCCCAGCGCACCGTGCACCAAGGCGTTATCGACCGCCCGAATCGCGCCAGCCAGTGGCACGACGCCGCCCGTCCGCAGAATGTAAGCAACGGTCAGAACGGTCGCAAAGCCAATCCCCGATGCAAGCCCATAGACGATGCCGTCGGGGTGCCGGTCGAATTCGCTCGTGCCCAGCACCACATAGCGCACCATTGCTACCTTGAGCACCTCTTGCATCAGCGAGATGGTCAGGATAGTGAGGATGATCCGTGCGACGAGATTCGGATACAGAGCAAGCGTCGGGCCTGCTACGTATGTCGCAAAGGGGATAGCGACAGCGGCGGCGGCCAGTGCGCCGAAGGCAAATGTGCGCGCGATCAGGCGCTTGGGTTCTGGCTCGGCGCGATCCAGCTGTAAGAAGAAAGCAACCCATACTACAGCCGGGATCAGAGCAAGGAACAGGCCAAGCAATAGCCGCCCTGTCGCGCCGCTGGGGCGCGGGATCACCGCCCCGATTCCGACAAAGACCGCCATCACGACCAGCGTGATGATGCTGGAGAACCATATGCTCCGGCGTATTGGTAGAGTTTCTTCCACAGCCTCTTCCTCCTCTGAATTTGAACAACGCCACCGCCCAGGCTGGCAATCCATCGGAGCGAAGCGTACACTAATCGGGGTATCATAGCAAATCTCTGAAGGAGGCCGGGCGCAGCTAACTTGAGATATTGCGGCCACAAAGTACGCTTCTTATACTGGGAGTGTTTCTTGTAGATAACAGGGGGATCGCATCCAGATGATGCATCGACGGCAGTTCATGTTCAGCCTAGCGGTGATCGGCGTACCGGTGGCAGCCTGTGCTTTGAGCGCCTGCCTGGCGCCAGCGACCCCCTCTGCTGGAGTGCCCATCACCCCCCTCTCCCCAACAGGCACACCCATCCCTGCCTCACCGACTCTCATCCCCACTTTTACTCTAACCCCCACCAGCACCATCACACCCTCACCGACCCCGACTTACGCTCCAGCAGGTGGAGCGGGTGACATCCTGCGGGCCGGCAACAATAATTACCAGACTGGCAACTACATTCAGGCTATCAACGATTATTCCTTGGCGATTCTTGCTGATCCCAACTATGCCGATGCCTACTACAATCGCGGGCTGGCCTATGTGGCGTTCGGCGATCAGGAAGCAGCCCTCCGGGACTTCAGCACCACCATTGTCCTTGACCTGTACCGGGCGGATGCGCACGTTGCACGTGCCCGAATCCTCATCCAGCGCGGTGACATCGAGGCAGCGTTGAACGATCTGGCTAAGGCGGAGCTATACGAGCCGAATTACCCAGGGACATATCTGGTGCGCGGGCGGCTATACCGGGACCTGGACCTCCCCAGAGGTGAATATGCGCGTGCACTGGCCGACTTCGAACGAGTTGTTGAACTCGCCCCAAACCAACCCGATGGCTTTGTCGAGCGTGGCTCCCTGTATCTTGCCATCGGCCAGGTTGAGCTGGCCTTGATCGACCTGAACGTGGCTCTGACTCTGGATCCAAACAACGCTGAGGCGCACTTCCGGCGCGGGCTGGTCTACGCGGCTCTCGACCAGCCCCGCAACGCCATCACAGACTACGAGGCGGCGCTGAACCTCGGCCTGAACTCCACCACTTTGTTTGTTGAGTTAGGCATGGCGTACGCGAGAATTGGCGAGAATGATCTGGCGTTGCGGATGCTTGAGATTGCCATCCAGCAAGACCCACAAAGCCCTCAGGCGCACTATGCGCGTGGGCTGGTTCTGCTACTCAATGGTCTTAACTATAGCGCCTCGGTGGAAGCCACCATCGCACTCAGCCTGAAGCCTGACTACGTCGAAGCGCTTGGTCTGCGTGGGACCGTTTTCCTGAATATGCAGCAGTGGGAGTCGGCCATTGCAGACTTCCAGGCAGGCTATGCGCTTGATCCGACCTACGTTGATGCGCTGTACGGAATCGCCCAGGCATATCTGGGGTTGGGGCAGCCAGAGCAAGCCATCATCGCCTTGGAGCAATATCTGCAATCTGCACCTGCTGACGCACGGAATCGCGCCGCTGCCGAAACTTCTCTGGCCGCGCTGCGGGCTGGCGTTACTCCGCAGCCTTCTCGAACTCCCTGAGCGGCCCCTGCCAACGTTTTACGCCTCGCTGCGCCGGACTCCCAACAATACACGGGCGTGCTCGATGTCGCGGTGGATCTGCCCAACCAGCGCTTCGATCCCGTCAAACTTCTGTTCGTCGCGTAGGCGATCCGTAAAGGAGAGTCGCATAGAGCGGCCATACAGGTCACCTGAAAAATCAAGCAAGTGCGCCTCAACCGTTAGCGCCCCTGTCCCATCAAAGGTGGGGCGGAGTCCGATATTGACGACAGCGGGTTGAGGCTGGCGCTCGAACTCCGCCCGACCTGCATAGACTCCGCGTGCAGGGATGGCCTGCTCGTGGGAAATCTCAAGATTGGCAGTGGGGATGCCAATGGTACGACCCCGCCCTATCCCCCTTACCACCTCCCCTTCGACAGTGAAGGGCCGCCCCAGCAAACGCCCTGCTTCCGTCACATCGCCTGCAGCAAGCGCCTCACGGATGCGGCTGCTGCTGATCCGCTCGCCCCCCGCATCCATCAGATCGACGACGCGCAGATTGAATTGTCGCAGCTTGGATTGGTTGCGCAGAAAGGCGACATTTCCCTCACGCTGGTAACCCATCGCGAAGTCAGCGCCGACCCATAATGATGACATCCGCAGATGCTCCAACAGGCTGCCGACGAAATCAGAGGCGCGCATGTGCCGGACCTGGTCGTTAAAGGGGTGGCTTACTACCAGCTCAACGCCCAGTTCAGCCAGAAGGCGTGCTTTGACGTCGGGCAGGGTCAGATAGTAGCCAGGCCGGAATCCATGCAACACCATCTCGGGGTGGGGGTGGAAAGTCAAGACTACAGGGATCAGTTGTTCCGCCCTGGCATAAGCAAGTAGCTGCCGGATAAGGTACTGGTGGCCTCGATGGACGCCGTCAAACGCGCCAATTGTGACGACAGAAGGGCGGCTGAGTTGGGCTTCTTCAAGGGAGGTGATATGACGCATCGTCTGCCTTTGGGGTGGTCGTCATGCTCTGTCAGCCTTGCGCCGCATTCCGAAAAACCTTGACAGGCCGCCATTGCCTCGAGTGGGGGTCGCCCCGTAAGACGGCCACGAAACGGCCACTCGGTGTATAGCCGCGCACAAGCCCGTCCGCGCCGCGATCATTGGGGATCGGCAGGCCATGTGCCACGCGCTGCAGTTCCGTGCCCTGAAGCACCATGCGGGGTTGCCCACTCAATGCCCTATCAGGTGGTAGCACGTACCGAGGCCACGAGCCATCGGCAAAAGCCGCTCCCAGGGTCGGCCAGGGAATGGCATCCACCAGATAAAAATTACCACTACGGGTGCGTATCAGCCGGGTGAGGGTGGCCCCGCACCCCAGAGCCTCACCCAGATCATGGGCCAGGCTCCGAATGTAGGTTCCAGCCGAGCACTCCACTTCCAGCCGCATGATGGGTGGTTCCCAGGAAACCAGCAAAAGCTGATGAATGGTCACCTGTCGGGGCGCAAGCGCCACTGTTTCCCCGGCGCGGGCGCGAGTGTGGGCCGGCTTCCCTCCTACCTTAACGGCAGAGTAGACGGGCGGCACTTGCATGATCGGCCCTCGGAACCGTCTCAGCATTGCCTCTATGTTCTCTGGCGTCAAATCAGCGGGCACATCGCGCCGTGCAACGATCGCTCCCTCTCCGTCATATGTCTGGGTGGAGAAGCCCAGGGTTATTTCAGCAAGGTAGGTTTTGTCTGACGCAGCCATATACTCAACGAGCCGGGTAGCTTCGCCTAGGGCAACCACAAGCACGCCCTCTGCCATCGGGTCAAGCGTGCCGGTATGCCCGACCCGTCGTTCCTTGATCCCGCGTCTCACCCCAGCAACAATATCGTGAGATGTCGGGCCGGGCGGCTTATTGATGTTCAGAAGGCCGAATACGCTACCCGTCAATCTTCACCAACGCGGTGGTAAGCTGCTTGCTTCAATAGCGGTATGGCGGACTCTATCACCTCGTCCAACGCGCCAGCCACGGTCGCACCAGCAGCCAGGGTGTGGCCCCCCCCTCCCAGAGTGAGTGCCACCTTAGCTACATCGAAGCCAGGACGGGCACGCAAGCTCATGTCAACCGTGCCATCTTCCTGCTCGGTAAAGACTGCCGCGATGTTGGCCTCCTCTGCGCTGATCAACAGGTTGGACAGGCCAGAGCCATTTGCAGCACTGGCGCCGATTCTTTGGCGCTCCGGTAGCGAAATGGCTGTCCAAATCAACCCATCCACAAAATGCAGATTAGAGAGGCCCACGCCCCAGTGGCGCAGAAGGGTGACCGTCCGCCGGTTGAAGATCATCTCGCTTACCCGGGCGATGTTCGCCCCGGCAGATACAAGCCGTGCCGCTGCTTCCAGGGAGCCGGGAGTGGTGCTCGCGGTCGAGAAGTTGCGGGTATCGCCAACAATTCCTGCCAGAAGACAATCGGCAATGTCTGGGGTGAGTGCCACTCCCAGCGCGTCTACCAGCACAAGCACCCCTTCCGCCGTGGACGCCCAGGCGGGATTCACCAAGTTCACCGCCCCAAAACGGAGATTCGTGATGTGGTGATCGATGCTCATGGTTAGGGGCTGAAAGGCGGCGAGCTGTGTCCACGCCTGGCCGAGGCGCTCAGCATCACTGGCATCCACCCCCACCAACACATCGGGGATAAAGCCATCAGGCGACACAGTCTGCACGAGCGCGCTGCCTGGCAGAAACACGACCTCGCGTGGAACCGGATCGTCACATAGCAGAACCACCTGCTTGCCCAGCAAGCGGATCGTGTGCCCTAGCCCCAGCAACGCCCCAATTGCGTCCGGATCGGGCGAAAGATGGGCCACAAGGGCGACCTTCTCAGCCCTGCGGATGAACTCTACCGCATCGTGAAGGGCTTCCGTATCACTCAGCAGGGGCATCACTGGAATCCAGCTCGCCAGGTGTATCCAGCGTATCCAACAGCCTCTCAATACGGTCACCGTAAGCCATGGTTTCGTCCCACGCAAAGCGAAGCTCAGGCGTACGCTGCAATCGCATTCTACTGCCCAATTCATGCCGCAGGAAGCCCGTCGCCGAGGCAAGGGCATGCATCACTTGATCGCGCACCTCGTCGCCACCCAAAGAGCTGACATAGACAGTGGCGTACATCAGTTCACGGTCAATCTCAACATCCATCACCGTGACCCCTTCCAGGCGGGGGTCACGGGCTTCATAGGTAAGCAGTTCGCTCAAAACCTCGCGCACTTGGTCAGCGACGCGCTTTTGTCGTTTTGTCCGCATGATGCCCTCCGCCGCTATCAGATGAGCACCCAGGAAGTCATCGCACGCGCTCGCGCACCAGGAACTGGATGATATCGCCCTCATGGAAGTCCGAGAAACCTTCGACGCCGATCCCACACTCAAAGCCAGTACGCACTTCGCGCACGTCTTCCTGAAAGCGCTTCAGCGAGGACACCGATGACTCATGAATCATCTGATGGTTACGGATGATGCGCACCCTGGCGTTCCGACGAGCTTCACCTTCCCGGATGAAACAACCTGCGATTGTCCCCACCTTGGAAATCTTAAACACATCGCGGACTTCGGCTACACCGATCACCTTGTCCTCATAGGTGGGTTCGAGCAACCCTTCCAGCGCCTGTTCGACTTCCTCGACCAGATCATAAATCACATCGTACCGCCGAATCTCCACGTGCTCGCTATCGGCCCGGCGACGGGCCGCAGTGTCAACATCGACCTGGAACCCGACGATGATCGCGCCGGAGGCAGAGGCGAGCATCACATCGGACTCGGAAATAGCGCCCACATCCGCATGGATAACGTTGACCTTGAGTTCCCGTTGGTCCTCCTGAACTCGCAGCTTCTCCAGCGAGCTGACAATCGGCTCGAGTGATCCTTGCACATCGACCTTGACGACGAGGTTCAGCTCTTTGGCTTCGCCTGCCTGGAAACGCGCGTAGAGTTCTTCCAGCGAAAGCGGTCGGCGCTGAAGCCGGGCCGCTGCCTGAGCAGCAGCCCGCTCGGCTGCCATCGCGCGGGCTATCTTATCGTTCTTGACCACTTCAAACAGGGTGCCCGCCTCAGGCGGTTCTGACAGCCCCATAACGCGGGTCGGCGTCGAAGGGCCTGCGGCAGCCATCTCCTGCCCATTCTCGTCAAACATGGCTTTGATGCGCCCGTGCGCCGTTCCAGCTACCACCGCATCGCCAGGGCGCAGAGTCCCGTTTTGCACCAGAAGCGTCACCATCACGCCGCGATGACGGTCGATTTCGGCCTCCAGAACCGTCCCAGCCGTCCTGCCCGCCGGGTTAGCTCGGATATCCGTTTCGTCCGCGACCAGAAGAATCGCCTCTACCAGGTCCGCCAGCCCCTCGCCTGTCCGCGCCGAGACAGGCACAACCATGGTGTCTCCATCCCAGTCGTCAGGGGTCAGCCCCTGATCGGCGAGCTGTTGCTTGACGCGATCCGGGTTCGCATTATCTTTGTCGATTTTGTTCAGAGCAACGATAATCGGGACTCCAGCAGCCTTGGCATGGGAGATCGCCTCGCGGGTCTGTGGCATGACCCCATCATCGGCAGCCACCACGAGCACAGCGATATCCGCGCCCTGCGCGCCACGCGCTCGCATGGCGGTAAATGCCTCGTGGCCGGGCGTATCCAGGAATGTGATCCGGCGACCTTTGTACTCGATCTGGTATGCGCCGATGTGCTGGGTGATGCCGCCCGCCTCTCCAGCGGTGACATTGGACTCGCGGATGCGGTCAAGCAGGCTGGTCTTTCCGTGATCGACATGCCCCAGGATAGTAATGACAGGAGGGCGTGGAACCAGGTTTTCCGGCTCTTCCCCTTCGTGGAATTGCCGCCAGGTTGCGCGACCTCCTCGCTGAGGTGGGGCTTCCGCCTCCTTCACTTCGGGTCGTGGTTCAAAACCCATCTCTGAGGCAACGATGGCCGCAGTATCATAATCGATCTGCTGGTTGATGCTGGCCATCACCCCGTTGCTCATCAGATTCTTGATAACGTCAATGGGGCTGGCGCCCATCCGGGCTGCCAGCTCGCGGACGGTCAGGAAACCGGGCAATTCAATGATCTTGCGCTCTGTTGCTTCAGCCATGAGCACCTCCGCTCACGCCGGCTGCCACCGGCAGCGGCCCGCCAGAAGCAATGAGCGTCTACGCTATCTGGCTCGGCGCCTCTCTGGGTGGGACAACCGGCTGTACATACAAAATCTCAACGTGCAGTCCGAACTTCCAGACTCGCTGCGTGGGCCATAATCAGCTCACGCTCCTGGTCGGTCAAACTGGTTCTCAGGGCCTTGTTCAAAGCATCCCCCTGAGCCGCTTCCCGCCAGCAGGCAGGGTTGCTGCACAAATAGGCCCCCCTACCGGCCAGTTTGCCGGTCGGATCGATCAGGACTCCTTGGTCCGACACCCGAACAAGCCGACTTAACTCACGCTTGGGCAGTGTCTGCCGACAGATCACACATGTTCGCCGTGGAACGTGCTTCTGACGTATCCGTACCTTGCTCATCCTGGCTATCTGTGCTACCAAACAAGTCGCTAAGTTGCTTGCGCTAACCCCTGGCTGTGCTGGGATTCTTCAAAGGCAAACTGTCCGCAAAGGCTAATTGTTTGGCCGGAAGACTTTCCGTGAAACGCTTAGCAGAACCGGGGGTCTAGTCAATGAAATCTTCCCACTCCTCGCGCACGCGGCCTGGCTTGCGCTTTCGTTTTGCAACCACTTTGCCAAGCTCTTCGTCAAAGACAAGCTGGCGGCGGCGTTGCTTGGCCTTCTTACTGCTAGCGCCCGGCAGCTCCTCTTCTTCCTCCATCTCAAGCTCATCGACCTCCAGCGTCGGCGCGCCGGGCTGGGTGGGCGGCTGAGGCGCAAGCCTATCCGGGGTACGCTGTGGCCTGGCAGGCACTTCGTCTGTGGCTGCCCTGGTCTCCACCACATCAGCCTCGGTTGTGCTCTGAAGCCCGGCTGACATGCGGGCCACCAGAGCGGCTCGCTTGGCACGTGCTATGTCCCGCTCACCGGGAACTTCCTCCTCCGCAGCGAACGCAGTCTGAACCGTCTCCGGTTCCTGGGTTGCAGCTTCTTGCAGGTCATCCACGGTGGTCGGTTCCGCTTCCGCTGCCGGTTCCAGTGTAACCGGCTCCTCCACCTGGTCAGCCTCTGCGGGTTGCGGCTCCAGGAACTCGATGGTGTGGACCATCTTCTCAATAGCCTCGAATCCCCCTAACCCCAATCCAGGCAGGCCCATTAACCGATTGGGATTCAGATAGTATGCCTCCATGACTTCGCCCACCGTCGAGAAGCCCGATTCAGCCAGCGCATTGTAGACCCGTAACGGCAGGTCGGTGTCATCTAGCGGATGTTGGTATGCCTGAGCTGGGATCTGCTCCCGGGCCGCTTCGCGGCGCAAGCGCCGCTCCGACCGATCCGCCTCTGCCAGAGCCAGGTAATAGTTCTCAACTTTCGTTACGAACTGGACAAGCAGATGGAACTCCTCTGGCATGAGGGGGCGCCCAGCCGCTTTTTTCTCCAGGATCAGGCGTGCTTGTTCGATCATCTCTGGATAGCTGGCCACTAGCTCAGCAGCGGCGGAATCGCTTTCGATCCGTGCCCAAGACTCATTTGCAGCCTCGGTGATGCTCTTGATGTCGATCCGCCAGCCGGTCAGCTTCGCCGCCAGCCGTGCATTTTGCCCTTCGCGGCCAATGGCCAGCGAGAGCTGGTCATCGGGCACGACGACAATCGCCGTGCGTCCCTCGTCCGGATCGTCCTCTAAAAAGACGGCACTGACACGAGCGGGGCTGAGCGCCTTCGAGATAAAGATGGCCTGATCCGCGCTCCACTCGATGACATCGATCTTCTCGCCATTGAGTTCCTTGACGATGCTCTGGATGCGCACACCACGCATTCCTACACATGCGCCAACCGGATCGGCGCCCTCCTGGATGGCCGCCACGGCTACCTTAGAACGCGCGCCCGGTTCGCGGGCGATGCTCTTGATCTCCACTGCGCCATTGTAGATCTCCGGCACTTCGTATTCGAGCAGGCGGCGCAGCATATTCCGGTGGGTGCGGCTGACAACGATCTGAGGTCCCCGATTAGTTCGCTTGACCTCCATCACATAGGCACGCACCTTGTCGTGCATCCGATATTTCTCGCCGGGGACCTGTTGATTACGAGGCAGGATCGCCTCAGTCCGGCCCAGGCCAATGGTAACAACCCCCCCAGAGTTACTCTGGACTGTGCCGGAGACGAGGTCGCCTACCCGTTCCTGATACTCCACATACTGAGCTTCTCGCTCCGCCTCGCGCATACGCTGTAGGATGACCTGTTTGGCGGTCTGGGCAGCGATCCGTCCAAAGTTCGCCGGTGGAGTGCACTCGACAAACACCAGGTCACCAAGCTGGGCATCTGGATACAGCGCACGAGCCTCCTGAAGTTCGATCTCCGTCAGATCAGTAGTGACGGACTCGACCACTTCCTTCTCGGCCCAGATGGTGGGAGAGCCTGTACGCTCGTCAAGGCGCGCCTCTACCTGTTGTGAGGGAGAGGCCCCCACGGCGCGGCGATAGGCCGAAACCAACGCTGCTTTGAGTGCGTCTAGGATGACCTCCCGCGGCAGCTTTCGAGTTTCAGCGATCTCATTGAATGCAAGGACGAACTCACTCTTCATTGCACCATCGACTCCAAGTCAGCAGCACGTCCTCCTGCATGGCGGACGCATTCACATCGGACGGCGCTCTTAACAACGAAACGTGGGTAGTGCCCACGTTTCGGAGAGAACGACCGTTCACAATGTCCCTACACGTTGCGTGTGAGTATAACATGCCTGGCCCTGCTTAGCAAGGACCGGGAGTGGATAACTACGAGGATATCTGTAGCAGGAATGGCTCGCAACTGTCCCGAATACCCGTCACCTTATCCACTCCCTAAAAAGGGTATTGACTGGTGTTTGCTGTCTATGCTACAATGCCACGAAGTTAGGAGGCTTACACCCGTGTCGCGCTGTTGGTTTCATCTGATGCTGTACACCGGCGATACAGATGATAACAATAATGAGGACTGTCGCTACGCGCGCGGACGGGTAGGGCCTGCCTGTTGGTAGTTCTACTGAAGGCGATCCAAACTGCCGCCCGCGCACTTGCGATGGGCGGCAGTTTTCTTTGCTCGTGCCTTCACTCGTAGGGGGAGTCCATGCTCAAGACACACACATGTGGAGAATTGCGGCGTGAGCACATCGGGCAGCGGGTCACGCTGGCGGGCTGGGTCAACCGTCGTAGGGAGTTCGGGGCGCTGATCTTTATCGACCTGCGCGATCGCTGGGGAATCACGCAAGTGGTGGTTGATGCCGGTGTCGCGCCGGAAGCGCACGCGGCTGCTATCGAGCTACGTGGTGAGTACGTGGTTCAGATCGAAGGACTGGTGCAGGCTCGGTCGCCCGAGACGGTCAACCCCAAGATGGTGACGGGTGAGATCGAGCTTCGAGCAGAGAGGATCAGGGTGCTAAATCCGGCCAAGACACCGGAGTTTGAAATAGCCTCGGATCAGGAGCCTAACGAGGCGCTGCGCTTGAAATATCGCTACCTCGATCTGCGCCGGGCGCGGCTCCAGCGGAACATCCTGTTGCGACATGAGGCGGTCTTGTTTATCCGCAAGTTTCTCAGTGAGCGGGGGTTTGTTGAGATCGAGACGCCGATCCTATTTAAGAGCACCCCCGAGGGCGCCCGCGACTATCTTGTTCCCAGCCGCGTACATCCGGGAAAATTCTATGCGCTGCCTCAAAGCCCGCAGCAACTCAAGCAATTGCTGATGGTGGCCGGGTTCGAGCGCTATTTCCAGATCGCACGCTGCTTCCGTGACGAGGATCAGCGTGGGGATCGACAGCCGGAGTTCACTCAGCTTGATATGGAGATGAGCTTCGTTGAGCGCGAAGATGTGCTTAGCCTGGTCGAGTCACTTATGATCGGAATGGTCGAGTCCGTCTCCGACAAGAGGTTGCTGCACAAGCCCTTCCCACGATTGAGCCATGCCGAGGCTGTGGAACGCTTTGGCACGGATCGTCCCGATTTGCGCTTCGGCATGGAACTCACCGATCTCAGTGAAGTGGCGGTACGTGGCGAATTCCAGGTCTTTACTGCCGCTGTTAAAGCCGGAAACAGAGTTCGAGGGCTGGTGGCACCGGGCTGTGCTGGCTACAGCCGAAGGGAGATCGGAGAGCTTGAAGAGATCGCCAGGGGAGCCGGGGCAGGGGGGCTGGCTACCCTGGCAGTTGAGCCTGATGGCACAGCGAAATCGCCGATAGCCAAGTTCTTCAGCGAGGCTGTGATCCGAGAGCTTGTCGAGAAGGCCGGCGCGCAGCCAGGGGATTTGCTCCTGATGGTGGCAGATAAACCGGGGGTTGTCAATGAGGCGCTATCCAACCTGAGGACATTACTCGGCGAGCGTTTGGGGTTGACCAGCCCGGATGTGCTGTCCTTCTGCTGGATCGTTGATTTCCCGCTGTTTACATGGAACGAGGAAGAGCAACGCTGGGATCCTTCCCATCATATGTTCACATCGCCCAAGCCGGAGATGGTACATCTACTGGATAGCGATCCGGCGGCAGTGCTCAGCCAACAGTATGACCTGGTATGCAACGGCTATGAGGTTGCGGGAGGAAGCATTCGTATCCACGAACGCGCTGTGCAGGAGAAAATCTTTAAGCTGATCGGTCTTGATCCCGGCGTGGCTCAGCAGCGCTTCGGCCACCTGCTGGAGGCATTCGAGTATGGCGCACCACCCCATGGGGGGATCGCGCCCGGCATTGACCGGCTGGTGATGCTGATGGCGGGCGAACCAAACATCCGCGAGGTTATTGCCTTCCCTAAGTCGCAGCGGGCAGCGGACCTCATGGCGGGCGCGCCAAGCGAGGTTGATCCTCACCAGCTTGAGGAGCTGCACATCCGCATCGTCAGTTAGGGTGATGTGAGAATGGGAATGCTTGCCTGCTGGGTGGGAAAGAAAAGTTGCAGCGTGTATGGGGATGTGGTAAAACAACACCTGCACGCCCGGCTGTGCAGGCTCGCAAGTGGTCTTGAGCCAACAGTTCATCCAATAGGACATTGCGGTTCCCTGACTAATACGCGGCTCTTGAAGCCACCGTTGCATCAGAGACCCAATGCCCACCCTGCGCAAGCAGGTTCAAAGACACGCGAGCGCCGCATAACGGGCATGCACTGCTCTAATCACAAGGCCCCAGTTTCTTGGGGCCTTCTTCGTATTCTGCTTTCTGTGTGGGCACTGTAAGTGTGAAAGGTACACTAAGCGTTGCGTGCCTGTGACGGATATGCTATGTTCGTTGAACTCGTCGGGGGTATACGCACAAGATGCTCGCCCCCCGATCCTCAGCGATGAGTTTTTCAGCATCGAGATCACGAACCTATGCTCCGCGAGCGGGTTGCCAACAATGTCTACATCTTCACCAGCGAGTTGTACGCCCAGGTAACCGCTGGAGCGATCATTACCTCTGCTGGCGCCATCGTGATTGACACCCTACCCTTCCCGGTAGAAACTCGCCAGATCGTGCAGTTCATTGAAGAGCGTAACGGCGTGCCGGTTCGTTATGTGGTCAATACCCATTACCACGCCGATCATACCTATGGAACATGCCTGTTCAAACACGCTCAGGTGGTGAGCCACCGCCTGTGCCGGGATTTGCTTGACACCCGTGGGCGAGCTGGCCTGGAGCGAGCGCAACGTGGTTCGCGCGAACTGGCGTCGGTTGAAGTGCGCCTCCCCAATATGGTGTTTGATTCGGGTACGATGAGCCTGCACCTCGGCGGCGCGACTCTCCGCATCTGGCCCGCGCCCGGGCATAGTCCTGACTCGGTGGTGTGTCTGATGGAAGAGGAGCGCATTCTGTTTGCTGCTGACACACTCATGCCGCTGCCTTTTTTTGCGGATGGGAGCTGGGAAGACTACGTTTCCACACTGGAGACGCTCCTCCCGGAGACCTACGAGAACGCCGTTCAAGGTCATGGTGAGGTAATCCTGCGTGGCGAGGTGCAGAGCAAGATTGAGGAAGACCTCCACTATTTGCACGCACTCCGCGGCCACGTGGAGATGGCCATCAAGAAGAACGAAGGCCCAGAAGCGATTGCCTCCATCGACATTGAGTCATGCGGCAAGAGTCGCATTCCACTGAATGGCCTGGTGGAACAGCTACATCGCACGAATGCCGAAACGCTTTACCGGGAACTGGTCCAACAGCGAGGCGGCTGAATGCGAGGCAGAGAGAGCGCAAAGAGTATCCGCGCAGGGATATATCCTGAGTCCGGCGCCATGGACTACACTGGTGGCCAGGGATAGTTTCGGCCTGGTCCAGGATGGGGGTACACACCTGTAGTGACAAGCTGCTCGGCACGCCGTTGTAGCGCTTCGATCTCGGCGCGCGACAACAGGGCGGAAAGCGCCTGGCGCAATTCAGGCTCCGATAGCTCCCCACACAGCTTGCCGATGGTCTCCAACAAGGCAGGGGGGATGGGTTCCCCTGCAAAATCCCAGATGACTGTGCGCAGCTTCGGTTGGGTGTGGAAACAGATGCCGTGATCAATCGCCCAGATCTGGCCGTTGCTATCCAGCAGGCAATGCCCGCCCTTGCGGTCGGCATTGTTCACCAAGTGGTCAAACAGAGCAATGCGCATTAACTGCGGGCGAAGATGATGACCAAAGGTGAAGTAGTTTTGCTCTGGGTCGTGCTCGATATACAGTTGCACGCTGCCTATACCCTGAGGACCGTCGCGCAGGATCGTTGGTGGCACAATGTGCCAGCCCAATGCCTCGCTGAGTAGAAAGGCAGCCACTTCTCGCTGGCACAGCGTGCCGTCAGGGAAGTCCCATAATGGTCGCTCCCCTCGCCGTGGCTTGTAGATGGCCAATCTATCCACCTCCCCATCCGAGATGCCCATGAGGAAAGTGTAATTGGAGCTCCACGCCAGCAACCCCTTAGCCTCGTAGAAGAGGCCCTCCCTCAGCAGGCGGATCGCGCGTTCGACGGAAAGAGGTGTGCCCTTGTTAGAGATGGTTCCCTGATCGGTGGGGTCTACCATGATGTGCGTCACGAGTTGGGCCTCTAGCCCTGAGAGCCAGTTGCTGGGCCGCCTTCGGCTAGCCCCAGGGAACTGGTTTACGATGTCCATTGCTGTTCGGGCAGAAGTGGCCGTCAGGGTCGATTGGCCGCCCACAGTTCCTGCAGATCGGGCGTCCGCTGGCGACGACCATGCGGGTGTGCTCGGCCAGGGCCAACATCTGTTCACGGGTGGCAACCAGCCGGGCCGTGCTTGGCTCTGCAGAGACCCCTTCCGCCAATAGCTCGTTCAGAACCAGTACCAGGCGATCAGCGTCGCTATCATAGCCAATGCCCATCTGCGCTACGCGGAAAGCCGGTAGGATTGGCTCATGCAGTTCAAGGTCGGGCTGAGGGATCGGCGGTTGGGTCGTGCGGTGGAACTTGGCCGCGATCTCCTCTAGCAGAGAAGCAATGCTATCCGCCAAAGCGGACGCCTGCTCTTTCTCGATTGTCAGCGTCAATAACCGGGTTCCCTGCCCTGCCTGAAGGTGGAAGGTGCGCTGGCCGGGCGGGCCAATCGTGTCGATGGTGATGAAGTCAACTTGGTCCAGGTCGAATTCTTGAGCCATGGGTTTCCTCGCGCCGACGGCGCTCACTCCCTGGGAACCTCCTGCGGCGCGGCATGATAGTGGCAGGTGTCATTCAAACGCACCAGGCGTGGCCCGTGCCGGTGCAGGTCGATCACAGTAATGGAGGCTGGTTCCAGAGTGATCCTCTGGAACAGGTCCAGGTGTAAGCCCAGGTAGTGCGCAATGGCTACTTTCAACACATCGGCATGCGATACCACTGCCACGATTCCGGCGGGCTGGGCCGCTACGATTCGATCCAGCGTTGAGGTGATCCGAGCCTGCAATTCGGGGAAACTCTCACCACCCGGAAACCGCACACTGCTGGGACAACCCTGTACGGCTTCCCACAACCGGGTTCGAGCCAGTTTGCGTAGACGCTGGCCCGCCCACTGTCCATAATCCACCTCCAGAAGACCCTCCTCCGCGATCACCTGAAGATGGCTGTGATGCTCGGCGATTGCCTGAGCGGTCTCCATAGTCCGCTCAAGCGGACTTGAGTATATCGCCGCCAGCTTTTCCGCAGCAAGCCGCCTGCCAAGCGCTGCGGCCTGCTTCCGCCCTGTCTCGTTCAGATGAACGCCCGGCGTCCGTCCGGCCAGCCTGCCAGAATGCATCCAGTCGTTGGTGGCATGGCGGATGATGATGAGGCGCGTCAGGGGTGGAACTCCTTCCCAATTTCGGATCGGTTAAGGGGTTAAGTGGTTGGCCGAAAGGATTTTCGTCCAAACCGGGCTTAGGATGCCACAGCCAGCGGGTCGCGCTCGATCAGCGGCCCGGTGGGAAGCTGTCCTGGCAACCGACCTTGCATACTCCATGGCCCAGTCCAGGTAATCTCAACTTCCGCGAGTTGACCCTGTAGGTCGTCGTTGTGCTCGACGAAGACGAGCTTGTTCTGCCGGGTGCGCCCGCGCCACTTGCCCCGATGCTGATCCTCAAATAGAACCTCCACAGTCTGACCCAGGTAACGGGCGTTGATCTCACTGGCGACCCTTTCTTGGAGCTGTTCCAATACCTGGAGCCGCCGTTTTTTCTCTTCGGGGGGCACGTCGTCTTGCATCGTGCGCGCGGAGAGAGTATGGGGGCGAGGGCTATACATGGCCAGGTGGGCTTTATCGAGCTTCAGATCGGCTAGTACGCTGTAGGTTTCCGCGAATTGCTCCTCTGTCTCACCGGGGAAACCGACGATGATGTCGGTGTGGATGGCCACCCCCGGCACACGCTCTCGGATGCGCTCCACGAGGCGACGATACTGCTGCTGGGTATAGCCACGCTTCATCCGGCGTAGCACCTCGTCGGCCCCTGCCTGAATGGGCACTTCAATGTGTTCACACACCTTCGGCAATTCGGCAACCGCATCGAGCAATTTGTCGGTCATCCAGTTCGGGTGCGAGGTTAGGAAGCGGATGCGTAGGATGCCTTCGATTTCGTGAATGGCCCTCAGCAAGTCAGCCAGGTCTGGCCCATCTGACCATTCCTTGCCGTATCGATCCACAATCTGACCCAGCAATGTGACTTCCTTGACGCCCTGAGCAGCCAATCCCCGCACCTCGCGTGCAATCTCCCCTACACTACGGCTACGCTCACCGCCCCGGCGAAACGGGATCACGCAGAAGGAGCAAGCGTGCGAGCAACCATACACAACCGGGACGTGGGCGCTGACCAACCTACCGCGCTCATGCGCGGGCAGAATGAGGTCCTCGTCCTGCAGTGCGTCGCGCACACGGCGGGCACCCGCCTCTGCGGCAAGGGTTTCCCGTTCCAGGCCACGATCCAGCAGGAAGGCCACCAGGGGTGCAGGTTCACTGGGGCGCAAGAAAACGTCAACGAAGGGGAAACGCTGCCGGAGTGCCAGCGGATCGCGCACGCCGACAAGGCAGCCCATCAACCCGATGACTTTGCCAGGGTGCTGCTCTTTGATCGCTCGAAGTTGCCCCAAGCGGCCATAG
The DNA here is from genome assembly GCA_034434995.1 of Anaerolineae bacterium. Classification (GTDB taxonomy): domain Bacteria; phylum Chloroflexota; class Anaerolineae; order Aggregatilineales; family UBA3940; genus DAOTYF01. The sequence continues at coordinate 12,884 of DAOTYF010000147.1, read as the reverse complement.
ACGCGGTCCTCCGCGCTCTGGCGCACCACGCAAGTGTTCAGCACAATGACATCGGCAGCGTCGGCATCTTCGGAACGGGACAAACCGAGGCGCTCCAGCTCACTTGCCAGATGCCGGGAATCGGCCTCGTTCATCTGACAACCCCATGTTCGGATGTTATACGTCCGAAGGGCTGGCGGTACAGGCAGGTCGTGCATCATGGGATGGTTCCTCTGGCGTGATCTCATGATAGCGTATCTGAAGCGAGAATCAAAGAGCGACGAAGCTATTCCTCGTCGCCCTGATCGCTTATCGGGCCGGCTGTAATCAGTTCAAACTCCAGGCCGGTTGCCCTGGCATCGACATCTGCGCGATCTGAGAGAGCGTCCAATCGGCCATTTCGCGCACGGCGCGCCACACCTCATCGTGGCGGATGTATGCGATCTTATCGTCCGCATTCGATGGCAGATGGTCAATCAGTTCGTCTAACTGGGTGTCAAAGTTCAACAGGAGTGCCAGGACGATATCCGTAATTCCAGCTTTGGCCAGCCCGCGTCCTCCCTGGAAAACAGCGTGCCAGCGGTCGAGAAGTTCATCAGGGATGAACGTTCCTGGCTGTGCAACCTGCACTACGAGCTGACGCTCGATGTCACTCATCTCGGCTAGAATATCTAACAACAGCCCCCACCTGCTCAGTTCGCCGTATTCCATGCAACCCTCACTTCATCTGTTCCCAGTGGCACGTTCGGATTGTACCGTTGGATGCAGGGCGCATCAATAGGGTGTTAACCTTCACACGGCTGGTGGGAAGGTATCATAAGCCAGCGAGCGTGCACATCGGGCGGAGATGGGCTTGACGTATCGACAAACTTCGATATAATAAGGGTATGAACCCCAATCCAGTACTGTTTGCCAAGGCGCTTGCTGACGAGACACGCCAGGACATTATGAGGCGCTTGTGTTGCGCATGGCTCAGTGTGAACGAGCTGGTCGAGCAGCTTGGTGGAAAGGTCAACCAACCCACTGTTAGCCATCATCTCAAGAAATTGGAGGAGGCTGGCCTGGTGCTGGTCAGACAGGAAGGGAGGCGGCGGTTTTATACCCTCAACCAGGAAGTGATGACGGTGTGCTGTGGTACCCTGATGCGTGTCTTTGCGCCCGATTACGTTACGAAACTCCCTCGGGTTGAAGCAAATATGAAGCTACCAGACTGACCAGTGGATGGTTTCTGGCTCAGGCAGATGGGTGGTGCAGGATTTGACCCTTCGAGTTTAGAACCAAACAAGGCTCACGCGATACTTCCAGTTGAGCCTTCTTTTTTGGCTGAAAGCATCGAAGTTCATCGATACATAAGGAGATCAACATGGTCAATGAAGATGATATCTACGAAGCAGTGCGTGCTTATTATGGGGGCATTGCTCGCAGGGCGCGACAGGATCTTTCATGCTGTGGGCCGATGCCAGATCAGGCTGCGGAGTGCGGCTGCTCCCAGCCGGTCTATGACGTGACCCTGTTGCAAGACTTGCCCGCAGGAGTTGCCGATCTTTCACTCGGTTGCGGCGATCCGATCACGCTTACAAGCTTGCATCCTGGTGAAACAGTGCTTGATCTGGGTAGCGGCGCCGGGCTGGATTGTTTCATGGCGGCGCGGCAGGTTGGGGCAGGGGGGCGCGTGATCGGCGTGGACATGACTCCTGAGATGATCGACAAAGCACATGCCAACGCGGAAAAGCTTCACATGGATACCAGCAACGTCGAGTTCCGGCTGGGTCGAATCGAGGCGCTGCCGGTGGATGATGAGAGTGTCGATGTCGTTATCTCCAACTGTGTCATCAACCTCTCTCCAGACAAGGCTGCGGTGTTCCGCGAAGCGTTCCGGGTGCTTAAGCCCGGCGGGCGGATCGCTGTCAGCGACATTGTCACGCAAGGGGCGTTTCCCCCCGAGCTGAGGGTCAACCTCGATCAGTGGGCCATGTGTGTAGCCGGTGCAATCGATGTGGATGCCTATGTAGATCTCATGCGCGAGGCGGGCTTTGTGGATATCGAGGTCGTTGACAAGCCTACTACGGGTAGCCTACCTGGACTCGCTGTGAAGGTTCCGCGTATCTACAGCGCCCGGATCGCTGCGCGCAAGCCCGGCAAACCTGCTGGGGAGGCTGGAGAAAGGGGAGAAACAGATGTGGCAGACAGCCTTGCCTACTTTGAGGCGGTGGCTGAGCGTTGGGATGACATGCAGCAGAGCTTCTTTGGAGATGAGGTGCGGGAAGTAGCATTGAGACGGGCCGGCGTCCGGGCGGGACAACTGGCTGCTGATATTGGCGCGGGCAGCGGCTTCATCACTGCGGGGCTGATCAAGGAGGGCCTGCACGTTATTGCGGTGGATCAATCCCAGAGTATGCTGGCTCAAATGCGGCACAAGTTCGCGGACGAAGCTGGCATCGACTATCGACATGGCACCGCAGAGGCACTTCCCATTGATGATGGAGTGCTGGACTACGCCTTTGCTAACATGTACCTTCACCACGTAGCGCGCCCTGAGGCCGCCATCCGGGAGATGGCACGCACGTTGAAACCCGGTGGTAGGCTGGTCATCACGGACCTCGATAAGCATCGTTTTGAGTTCCTGCGCGCCGAACATCATGACCGCTGGATGGGATTCGAGCGCGAGGATGTGAGGCGGTGGTTCGAGGAGGCCGGTCTTGGGGATGTCGAGATCAGCTCTGTAGGCTCTTCGTGCTGTGCTGAATCTTCATGTGGCTGTGGAAACGCTGAGGTCAGTATCTTTATCGCCACCGGGGTCAAGTCGATTTAAGGGATGGGGGGAAGCGACGGCGGTTAGCCCTTCTGACCAACCAGCAGCGCCTCGGTGGCTATAAACACAAGACGCTGCCCGACCAGACGGGGGGAGAGCCATTCTCTTACCCCGTCTGGCGCCTGTGTAAGCAGAACGCGAAGTCGGAGCGCCTGATCGGCAGATAGGCTCATATCAGCAACCCACTCGTCGAGATCGGTCTCCTTCTGAAATACTTCTTTGTACAGAATGGTCAGGCCGGCAGAGAAGTAAAAGGTCTCCCAGTCATCCAGACTGTAGCACCATTGGTGTGATGGGTCGCGCAGTTTTTCCAGGATGTTGATACCCTGCGCGACTCGCGGCTCTCCACTCGAGAGGGTATCTACGACTGCAAGGATACCCCCTGGCACCAGCACTCGCCTCGCCTCGCGGATAAAAGCGGTGACATCAGAGAAGTGGTGCGCTGCGCTGCGGCAGACGACGCAGTGAAATGCCTCGTCGGAAAACGGAAGTTGAGAGGCGTCGGTTTGGCAGAACAAGATATTCGCTGCTCCGCTTTCAACGGTGCACCGGCGAAATGCGAGCAGCATGGAGTGGCTAGAATCAACAGCTACTACCACACGAACAAGCGGCGCGACCGCCAGTGCGGTATGACCCTCACCGGCTGCCACGTCAAGCAATCGCCAGCCCGATTGCGGATTGATCATCTCAACCATGCGGAGCAGGCTGTAACCCCTCGCATGGATCGGGCCGGCCATGTGATTCCGGGTGATTGCGCCAAACTGTTGTTGATCCGCGCATCTGCTATCAGGTGACATTGAGGTCCAGACCGCCGGGGTGCTTTTCATCCCTTAATGGAATTGGTACTCAGTGCTGGGTTACTCAAGCGCTGCTATGATCTCCGCTCGAACGAGGTGATCCTCTTCCCATTCGAGTGCCAGTTCCAGAGCGCCTGAACTGCCGCCAATCCGGCCCAGCGCCCATGCCGCGTGCCCGCGCACTGCTTCTGACCGGTCTTCAAGCAATGGCAGCAAGTAATCAGCCATCTCTGGTAGATTGCTATTGCCGGCTGCAACGCAGGCATTCCTCACCAGGCGATCTCGCCTGATGCGGTGGATGGCTGTCCCCTGAAAACGTGCGTCAAAACCCGCATCGTCCAGCGTGAGTAGCGTGCTCAGAGGGGGGGCAACTCGTTCCGGGTCTGGAGGCGCTAAATCCTCCACGAGACTTGAGGGTTGGGAGAAACGCTGCCAGGGACAGACCTCCTGGCACACATCGCATCCATAGACCCAGTTGCCCATCAAGGGGCGCAGTGCGGCAGGTATAAACCCCTGATGCTCAATGGTCAGATAGGAAATGCAGCGACGGGCATCGAGCACATAGGGAGCGGGGAAGGCACGTGTTGGGCAGGCTGTAAGGCAGCGGGCGCAGGTTCCGCAGGAGGGAAGCCGGGCAGGGGGATCATATTCAAGCTCCAGGTCGGTGATGATCTCACCCAGGAATAGCAGACTTCCGCGCTGAGGGCTGATCAACATGGTGTTTTTGCCGATAAACCCAAGCCCCGCCTGCTGTGCGTGGCTGCGTTCTAGAATAGCTCCTGTATCAACATAGGCCCGGCTCTGGATCGCTGCGCCTGACTGTTCCTGCAGGAAGTCAGCGAGGGCCTCGAGCCGGGGCAACATGACAGTATGGTAATCGGTGCCCCAGGCGTAGCTTGAAATGCGTCCACGTGCGGGATCCTGAGTAATGGCGTCAGGAGTTTTGAGCGTGAAGTAATCCAGCGCGACAACGATCAGGGAGCGTGCATCTGGCAAGATGAGGCTCAGATCGGCACGCCGCGCGATGCGATCTGGGCGGGCGAGGTAGGCCATTCCACCGTGCATCCCGGCCTGGATCCAGCGGAGGTAGGCATCCAGATGGGGGCTGGGTCGAGCGGGGACGACGCCCAGCATTGAGAAGCCAAGAGCCTGTGCATGTTCCTTGAGACGGCGCGCCAAGCTGACGGGTGGCTTGCTGCCAGGTTGAGGCTGTCTAGCCTCGATCCCTGTCATTGGGGCGTGTGAAGATCGACTCATTCAGCACCAGCGCCAGCAACCCCCAACCAAACAGGCCGAAAACATCCGACCATTGAAGGGACCAGAAGATGCCGCCTATGCCGCCTATGCCTGCGAACAGCAGCGGCACTTCGTCAATGTAATCCAGATCAATCAGCGATGGTTTGCCGTTGAGAACCCCGTTATACATGAAGGCGGCCAGTGCGGTGAGGGCGACCCCCACCATGAGGCCCACTAGGCTCAATGCGGTAACTCCTAATAGGGAACGCCCAATGGACATAGCGATCCCGCCGAATCCACTCTTAAAGCCCCCTATAACGCCAACAACAACCGCCAGGGCAACAAGAAGAATCAACCCGCCCCGGCGCAGATGGCGGCGCTGTTGCCGCCCTTCGAGGATTCCCGGTATCTCACGCGCGGGAGGATACGCATCTCGAAAACGGTCCATAGCCTACCATGTATCCCTGATGGAGTCCGACTCGCCAGAGTTTAAGTTTTGTGATTATAACACCCGCATCGCGCCCACTAAAAGCAAAGCAGGCTTGCCCAAAGCAGCCTGCTTGCGCTAGAGAGGAGGATAGAATGGCTCGTTCTGTTGACTTTTGTGGCTAGCGGGAAGCCCTTTGCCAAGTATGAATATCAACAGAACCTAGTTCGCTTGCAGGAAGGCAATGATGGTCTGGGCAGCGCGCTTACCAGCCGCCACAGCGGCATTGACAAGCGCTGGGCCGGTCACGTTATCGCCGCCGGCAAAAACGCCCTCGCAACTGGTCTGGCCTGTCTCTTCATCGGCCACGATCAGGCCCCACTTATGGGTCTTCAAGTTCGAGGTTGTCTCCCCAAGTAGAGGATCGGGCCAGAAACCAATTGCCAGCACCACGTCATCCACTGGCACCTCGTATTCGGAACCCGGGATCGGAATAGGACGGCGGCGGCCAGAGGCATCAGGCTCACCCAGTTCCATGCGAATGAGTCTGATGGCATCGACATTACCGTCCCCGTTTTTATCGAGCAGCTCGGTAGGAGCGACGAGGTACTCGATTATCGCTCCCTCCTCTTCAGCATGGTGGCGCTCTTTGCTATTACCGGGCATTTCAGCCTCAGTGCGTCGGTAGTAGCATACGACCTGCTCCGCGCCGAGGCGTATCGCGGTGCGTAAACAGTCGGTTGCTGTATCACCCCCGCCGATCACTGCGACGCGCTTGCCGACCTGAATCGGCCCCCGTCGATCAGCGGGGCGCATCTCTGGAGGGACATTGGCCCGAACAAGGAACTCTAACGAACCGTAAACGCGGCCTAGAGTCTCACCAGGCACGTCCAACTTGGCTTCCACCTGCGCACCCGTGCCAAGGAAGATCGCATCGTAACCCTCTTTGTGCTTCAGATCGTCAAGGCTGATATCCTTGCCGATCTTCGTGCCTGTCACGAAGGTCACCCCCAGATCGCGCAGCCAGTTGGTCTTCCACTGGACAATCGATTTGTCCAGCTTGAAGCTAGGAATACCATAGACCAGCAAACCGCCTGCCTCCGGCTGGGCTTCGTAGACCGTGACGGCGTGCCCAGCGACTGCCAGATACTCGGCGGCAGTCAGACCAGCAGGGCCGGCACCCACAATGGCCACCTTTTTGCCTGTAGGGGCAGCCTTGTCGGGGAGCGGCACGCCAGTGGTTTTGCGCTGATAGTCGGCAACAAAGGCTTCCAGTGCGCCGGTTGAGATTCCCTTGCCTCGTTTATTGAGTACGCAAGAAGAAGCGCACGCGCTCTCGCCGGGGCACACGCGCCCGCAGATCTCGGGCAGAGGGTTCGTGGCCCGGTAGATCTCGGCGGCCTTCAGGAATTCGCCGCGCTCAATATGCCACAGGGCAGCAGGGATATCATTGTTCAATGGGCAGGCCGTAACACAGGCTGAGGGCTGAGGGCAATGAATACAGCGGGCAGCCTCCGCCATGGCCTGTTCGGGGGTGAAGCCTAGAGCGCACTCCTGAAAATCACGAATGCGCTCTTGTGGGGGGCGATAGGGGGGGATAACTGGCTCGAGGCCCATGCGCTCGCGGCGTTCAGCAGTCGTGATCTGGTCGTCTACTCGGACCATAGGCTCTCCTCGCGGTGGCTGACTTTATCCGGCGATGGTGCGATTCCGATATTTTTAAGCATACCGGGCGAGGGGCTATTTGCTTAGTTCCGAATGTCACAAGGGGATGTGCCAATTGTCACAAATGGGAGTGCGGCTGTCATGAATCGGGTTAACTGCGGCGTCGAAGTACGAGGGCCAGCCAGGCAATACCCGCGAGGGCGAAGGCAGCCATCCCCAGAAGCTCGCGGCCAGCGATAGTTAGCAAGGTAGCCGCGATCAACAGGCTTGAAAAGACCAGCGCCCGAGTCATGCTGTTGATGGCCATCTCCAGACGCCGGAGGTCCTGTTGCAGCTCTCCAGCGGCATCGATGCGTGCGTGCAGCTCACCACGCTGGATGCGGTCGAGCACATCCTGCATCTGGCGCGGTAACCCCAACGCAACCTGACCCAGCCTGACTGCTTCCCGTGCCCAGCTCTCGAGGTTGCTCTGTGTTTCTTGCACGATGAGTCTCTGGGCGTACTCTGCAATCGGCTGCCAGGGATTGAATTCGGGATCGAGGCCCGTGCAGATGCCTGACAAAATGCCAACCGCCCGTGCCAGGTAGATGAAGTCCTGGGGGACCTGGAACGGCATCTCGTACATCAGGTCACGATACTTCATGGCGATAGCGCGCATTTCGGAGTGGTGCATCTTCGCCAGGTCAGGGACAGTTCGGCCCCAAATCATGTCCAGAATCTCTTGCTCTGCCTGCTCAATGCGCTCCAGATCAGCGCCGGGCAGAAGCATGCCCAGCTTCTGGTATCCTTCCAGCACACCATGCGCATCGCGGGTGGCTACAGCGACCAGAAGGGTCCGCAGACCGTCTTTCATCTGCTCCGTGATCATGCCGACCATGCCGAAATCAATGAAGACCACATAGAAGGGACGCCCGGAGACAGTACAGTTCCAGTCTGCCATCGCCGAAGCAGCCTCCGGGGGAAGGGGATAAATGAACAGGTTGCCTGGGTGCGGGTCGGCGTGGAAGTAGCCGAAGTCAAAGATCATCCGCAGGTACATATCCAGTAGATACTGGGCTGCGAGGGCACGATCCACCCCCGCGGCTTCAATCGCGCTGTAGTCCGTAATCTTGATGCTGGTTACATCTTCTAGGGTGATGACCCGACGTGTGGAGTAGTTACGAAAGAGGGAGGGCACATAGACACGGGGGTCGTTCTCGAAAAGCTGCCGAAACCGTTCGGCATGATCCGCCTCGCTGACGTAGTCTAGCTCCTGCCACAGAGTTCGCGCGAACTCATCCAGCAGCGCTGGCACGTCTGCACGCTTTCGCACGACGCTCCAATACATCGTCCAGCGAGCTACCTGCCGCAGAGCAGCAAGGTCGGTCGCAACACAGTTCTCAATCCCGGGTCGCTGAATCTTGACCACCACGCGCTCTCCACCGCGCAGGCGTGCACGGTACACCTGGCCCAATGAAGCTGCTGCCTGTACCTCACGGTCGAACTCGGCGAAGAGGTGCTCTGGCGGTGCACCAAGCTCTGCTTCCAGAACCGAGAGCATCGCCTCGAGTGGTTGGGGAGGGACTTCATCTTGCAGATCAGCCAGTTCGTCCGTAATGGCGGGTGGCATGATATCCACCCGGGCGCTGATGAACTGGCCGAGCTTGATCAGGACGCCGCCCATTTCAACTGCCAGTCTGCGAAAGCTCCGCGCATAACCGCGGAGACGAGCGGGCCGAGTCCGTGCGGCGATCCTCTCACCCAAAATATGCCTCAGGACGATCTCCCACCACACTAGATCAAGCATCAACCGTCCGAAGAACCACAAGACGCGCCTGTAACGCCAGCGGTCCAAGGGGGCGGTGGTTCTGCCCTGTGCGGGTGTGTGGGGGATGGATCGTGGAGTCATCTGTTATCCGCCTCATCCGCGGGCTGGGAGGGCCGCACGGCTATTGCCTGCTGGACGCTCAATATGCGGAAGGGTTATTGGAATGCACCGGGGGGAGATGGGCATCTGGGTACGGGAAAATTACAAGACCCCATTGTCAGAGTATAGGGCAACAGGTCAAAAGTGGCGAATGTCACTTTGCCGCGCCTTCCCCTGACATGAGGGCATTGACTCTCGTGTCAGAGTCTGCTATTATGTTCATAGTTAGTGAACGTTCTGAAGTCTCGAACGAATTCTCTGCCTCGCGGTATTCATTGCCAAATTAAGTGTTTCGTGGGATGTGCTTGAGCAGTGCTTCTCCGAAGTCGTAGGGTTCCTGGAAAGCCTATGCGAGCCAGCGCCCGATCCGGGCGCAGTGCTTGTTGCTGGTGGTGACGACCCAGAGCAGCAGATGACCGCCCTCCTATTCTCAACCGCAATAACTCTCCCAGCCTCGCAGCTCATCGCGCCGGATTTCGCCCATGGGGGGTACAGCGGTCGATTGTCTTTGGCGGGCACACCTGCCGCCCGCCGATGATTCTGTATTCCAAAGCGGAGGACGACATGAGTCTGGTTGGGATTGATATGGGCTCCAGTTCGGTCAAAGCGGCGGCCTATTCTGAGGAGGGGAAACTGATCGGGGTCGCCAGCGCCGAGCTGACCCCCATTTACCCGGCTCCTGGATTGTGGGAGACCGATCCTCTCGATGTCTGGCAGGCGACCTCCAATGCAATGCGCGGCCTGATAGCCCAGGAAGCGGTACGCCGAGACCCCCCGCGTGCCATCGCCGTCAGCGCCTCTGGACGGGAGAACTTCCCTGCCGACGCGCAGGGGAATCCCCTCGGCAACGGCATCATGGGGGCGGACACACGCGGCGCGGAGTTCGAGATTCCGCCCGAAGGCTCGCCGGTGCCAGAGCCATGGTGTCTCTCTTGTGGTCACCTGCGGGAGCGCATGGATCCTATTTTCCGACTGGCATGGTGGAAGAAGTATCACCCGGACGTGATGGAGAAGGCCCGCTATTACTTCGGCTGGATCGATTGGCTGACGTTCAAGATATGCGGGCGGGCCGTGATGGATCAGAGCACGGTCTCGCGCTACGCGGTGTATGACCTGAAGACCCTGGACTGGGATCAGGATCGCGTCGCCTCGTTCGGCGTCGAACCCCATCTGCTGCCCGAGGTGCTGCCCTGGGGAGAGGTGATCGGCGAGGTCAGGCCAGAGGTCGCCAGCGAATGGGGGCTGCCACCCGGCGTGATGGTTGCGCAGGGTTGCCACGACCTCAACTGCGCGGCCTACGGTGCGGGCGTCTACGAGATCGGGACGGTGTGTCTGGTGAGCGGCTCCTATGAGAACATCCTGGTTCCCACGGATAGGCTGCCGACAGCATCCATGCTGCTGAGGGGGCTGTCGGTTATGCCCCAGCCGTGTAAAGCCGGGCTGTCGGTGATCGCTGTGCACCCGACAGGCAACGCGGTGATGAACTGGGCGCGGGCGCTCGTGGAGACCCCCATCGAGGCTACGGAAGATGCGCTGCGGGGGGTCCGCGAGCCAAGTCCCATCCTGGCGATCCCCTACCTATCCGGCTCGATGACCTACTGGGAGGAGGGCCGCAAGGCACGCGGGGGTCTCATTGGCCTTACCCTGGCGACCTCCAAGATGGACGTGGTGCAGGCGTTCATGGAAAGTATCGCCTACGACACCGCCATCTCGCTGTCGATGATGCGGGATGAAGGGATTGAGGTCAAACGCATCCGCATCACCGGGGGCGGGGCGAGGTCGGCGTGGTGGACCCAACTTAAGGCCGACATCACCAACATGCCGATTGAGGTGGTGGAACATTCCGAGCCGGGAACCCTGGGTGCGGCGCTCCTGGCGGGCCTCGCCATCGGTGTCTACGACGATATGGAAGCCATCAGCATCAAGTATTCGGGCACCGGGGCGGTCTACACTCCCGACCCGGAACGTGCGGCGCTGCACCAGGAGCGGCTGGCGACGTACCGCAAGCTCATGGCGCTACTGCTGGAACATATCTATTAAGAGCAGGTGGAGGGCCGCCACAAGAGCGGCCCCTTTGGGTTGTGTGAGGGATTCCGAACATCTGGCTATTCGGTAAGGTGGCGACCTGATGAAACTGGGCACGGCTACATCCGTTCTGTACCAATATGACCTGCGGGATGCGATCCCCCTGATCGCCCGAGCTGGATACGACGGCGTCGATATCTGGGGCGGGCGGCCCCACGTCTACCGCCAGGACCTCACCCCAGAGGAACTGAGGCATCTGCGCCAGTTGATTGAAGATCATGGCTTGAGCGTCGTCTCCTTCATGCCGGCCTTCTACCGGTATCCGCACTCACTGAGCAGCCCTAACCCGAGGATACGGCAGGACAGCATTGACTACATGCGCCAGTGCATTGACAACGCGGTCGTGCTGGGGGCAGGGATCGTGCTGGTCGTGCCGGATCACAGCCTTCATGGGCAGACCAGAGAGGACTCCCTCAGACGGCTGATGGAGAGCATTGACACGGTTTCCCAGTATGCCTCCCGAATCGATGGTTTGAGGTTGGGCATCGAGGTTCTGTACTACGACGAAACCGACCTAGTCAATTCCGCTGATGACGCCCTTGCCATCATCGGCCAGCTTGGGCACGGGAATCTCGGCGTGGTGCTGGATACCGGCACGCTGAACCTGAGCAAGGAAGCCCCTGTTGACATCTTTGCCAAGCTGGGGCAACGGGTGTTGCAGGTGCACGTCAACGACAACCAAGGCGTCCATCGGCAGCAGAACCTTATCCCGGGGGAAGGTACTTACGATTTTCAGTCCCTCATCCGGTTCCTCAAGACGACCGGATATCAAGGGTTCCTCTCGGCGGAGCTTTCCAAAGAGTATTCAGATGATCCTGAGCCAGCCCTACGAATCACCGCTGAGCGCCTCCGGGCCTGGATCCGGGCCGCCTAGCTGCGTCAACCACGCTCGCTGAGGGAGGGTTCCGTATGAAGCTACTGACCACCTACGAGACCTGGTACGGTCGGGACGAGCCGCCGCCAGAAGTCGTCAGGCTCAGGGCGGGCCATCTAGAGGTGGAGTTTCAGGACGGGGACTTACGCTACATACGAGTTGCTGGCCACGAAGTGATCCGCCGCATCTACTCCGCCGTGCGCGACGTGAATTGGAATACTATCCCGGGCCGCCGGACCAACTTGTCGCTCGACCCCGCGGAGGATCATTTCCACGTCCAGTTTGACTCCTTCCACGAGGCCGGGCCACTGGCCTTCCGCTGGCGTGCCTCGATTGAGGGCCGATCCGACGGAACCATCGAGTATGTCATGGAGGGGGTCGCTGAGCGCGACTTCCGATACTGCCGGATCGGCTTCTGTGTGCTCCACCCCATTCAGGGCGTGGCGGGCAGCCCCTATCGTGCGACCACCCCCGACGGCGAGATCACGGGCATCCTGCCGGAGCAGATCGCGCCACAACTTATCGAACACGGCTTCGAAACACCGATCTTCCCCTCGTTCTCAAAGCTGACCATCCACATGCCCGGCGGCGTGGCCGTCCTCACCGAGTTTGAGGGCGATCTGTTCGAGATGGAGGATCAGCGTAACTGGACGGATGGATCGTTCAAGACCTACTGCACCCCCATCGCCCTGGGCTATCCGCATCAGGCCAGGGCAGGTCAGACCTTCTTCCAGAAGGTAACCGTCAGGGCGGAGGTGACCGGTCGGTTGCCGCAGGTCGAGCAGCCCGACCGCGCCCAGCCGATCCGGCTGACCTTGAGCGAGCCGGGAGACCCATTGCCACGCATCGGCTTCGGGATGCCGGGTGATGGGCAGGGTTTGAACAGCCGCGAGGCCGGGCTGATCAGCCGGTTGCGCCCCGATCACCTGAAAGCCGAGGTGCGCCTTCGTAGCGCGGCCTGGCAAGCCGACCTGGCGCGGGCGATCACGGCGGTGAACCAGATCGGCTGTGGCCTGGAACTGGCCCTCTTCCTGACTGACGACCCGGAGGATGCGCTGGCGGCGCTCAAGGCGCGCCTCACCGGAGTGCCAGTGGCCCGCGTG
>DAOTYF010000146.1:0-20880 GCA_034434995.1 Anaerolineae bacterium | reverse complement strand
ACCCTCCGGCGGGCGCGGACCATAATGAACAGACCCCACCCCGGCCAGCCGGGTTTTACCCGGCTTGGCTTAGCTAGCCGGAGGGTTCACCCTCCGGCGGACTTTGTGCCCCGCTTCCCATCGCGGCGGCGAAGCTGCTTGTACCGGCTGATCGCGCTGATGGTGGGCTTGATCTTCGCCTGTGGGTTGCTGGAGATCGGCGCGCGGATTATCTTCGCGGCGCAAATCCGTGCCTTTCAGCAGAATGTCGCCAACGACCCCCACGACGTATACAACCTGTTTGAGCCGGACGCCGAGCTGGGCTGGAAGCACCGCCCCGGCGCGGAGATCGTCGCCGATGACCTGCCTGACCAGCCCCCCTTCACCGTCCGCATCAACGCGCAGGGCCTCTACGATCTGGACTACACCTATGAGCGTCCGGCGGGCGGCTTTCGCGTGCTGGTGTTGGGCGATTCCTACGTCGAGGCGGTGCAGGTTCCGCTGCCCGCGCGGTCGTTCCAGGGCTTGGAGGATCGCTACCAGGCACGCTGGGGGAGCGTCCCCTACGAGATCGTCGAGATGGGCGTGGCGCGCTACTCCCCTGCCCAGTATTACCGGGTCTACCAGTTGGAGGGCCAGCGCTACGCACCCGACGTGGTGATCGCTGTGATCTACCTGGGCAACGATGTGGAGGAGATGCACCCCGCCACGGGCCACCAGGTGGTCGTCGGGCTGGCCGAGCGCCCCTACCAGTATACGCTGGAGGATGGGCAACTTGTGGCATTGGAGGCGTCGCAGTGGCATCCGCCCAGTGGGTCGAGCCGGGTCAGTGCGCGGCTGCCGCTGGGGCGCTGGCTGCACCTATGGCTGTACCGGCACTCCGTGTTGTACTATCTACTGATCGAAGAGCAGATCGACACGCCCGCTGCCCGCGCTCTGGGCATCACAGGGGGCGATATCCCGCTCGCCGCGCGCTTCCAGGTGAGTTACCAGGACCCGATCTACGCACAGGTGTGGCCAGTGTTCGAGGCGGTGATCGTCGTGCTGGGCGATGCAGCCGTGACGAACGGATCGGAGTTTGCGGTGGTGCTTGCGCCGGAAATGTATGCTGTCCACGAGGACTGGTACTTTGCCGATTACCCGGAAGCTGCCAGCCGCCGCGATCGGTTCGACCCCTACAAGATCGAGCGGCAGGTCTCGGCCATGCTTGACGCGCACGGCATTCCTTACTTCAGCCTGACACCGTACCTACGCGCCGCTGCCCAAGCGTCCGATGAGGCGCTATACTATCATGACAACACCCACTGGACACCTGCTGGCCATCGCGTGGTGGGCGAGGCGCTGGATGGCTGGTTCAACCAGATGGGCTGGGCGGCAGCACAGCCGTAACACGAAAATGCGCCCTATACACCGTAACTGGATACCAAGAGAGCGATGCAAACCTTACGCTGGCTGTCCTGGCTGACCATGATGATCCTGCTGCTTGGCGCAGCAACAGCGCGGGCGCAGGACGATACGCCCCCGCCCCACGAGGTGACCGACGACGAGGTCAACCGCATCGCCGAGCAGCTCTACTGCCCGGTGTGCGAGAACGTCCCGCTCGATGTGTGCGGCACGCAGGCGTGCGCCGACTGGCGCGACGAAATCCGTGCCATGCTGGAACAGGGCCGTAGTGAGGCCGACATCAAGGCGTACTTCGTGGAACGCTACGGCCAGCGCGTCCTGGCGACGCCGGAGGCGCGGGGGATCAACCTGTTCGTGTGGATCGCTCCGATCCTGGTGGTGGTCGGCGGGGGGGCGGTGCTGGTCGCTGCGCTGCGCCGCATGGCCCCCACCTCCCTGACCGGTGCGGTGCAGTCCGGTGCGAGGCTGCGCTACGACGACCTCGACCCGGAATACGTCGCCCGCCTGGAGCGTGACCTGGAAGAGTACTCAAGCTGACCTGGAGGAGGACGCAACATGACCGACAGCGCAGCCGCCGACATCGCCTCCCCGGCCAGGCGTCCCGGCATCGGGCGCATCTTGATTTGGGCTGCCGTGGCCGCCATCCTGGTCTTCGTGGCTGCCGGATTGGCGCTGGCCTTCGCTGCCCCGCCAGAGGGTGGGCGTCCTGCCCCGGATTTCACCGTGCCGCTGTACGGTGGCGGTGAATTCACCCTCTCGGACTACCGGGGCCAGGTGGTGGTGATCAACTTCTGGGCAAGCTGGTGCGCTCCCTGCGGCGAGGAGGCCCCCGACTTGGAAGCGGCCTGGCAAGCATACCGGGATCAGGGCGTCCAGTTTATCGGCGTGGACTATGTGGACGCCGAGGCCAACGCGCTGGAGTACATCGAGCGGTATGGCATCACCTACCCCAACGGCCCCGACCTGGGCACGCGCATCTCGGATGCTTACCACATTCGTGGTGTGCCGGAGACGTTCATCGTTGACCCGCAAGGACGGGTGGCGTTCTACGCCGCCCGCCCGCTGACCTTCGAGGAGTTGAGCGCCGAGATCGAGAAGGCGCGGGCTTCTACAGAGGGACCGTAGAGGGAAATTCATCCTAGGCGGCGCGTAGCGTCGCCCTTACCAGGAGGGATCGAGATGGCGCGCAACGTCGCCATCCTCATCTTCGACGATGCCGAGGTGCTCGATTTCTGCGGCCCGTTCGAGGTATTCTCGGTGACGGGGCGGAGCGACGCCGAGCAACCGTTCCGCGTGTACACCGTCGCGGAGAAGCGCGGCCCGGTGCTGGCTCGCAACGGCCTGAGCGTCAACCCGGACTACGCTCTCGCCGGTTGCCCCCGCCCTGACATCCTGATCGTGCCCGGCGGGATCGGCACGCGCCGCGCGATGAAGAACCCAGCCATCCTTGACTGGGTGAAGCAGCGGGCGGGCGAGGTCGAGCTGCTGCTGTCGGTGTGCACGGGGGCGCTGGTGCTGGCGGCGGCGGGCCTGCTCGATGGGCAGCGGGCCACCACGCACCGCCTGGGCATGGAGCTGCTGGCCGAGACCGCGCCGACGGCCACCCTCTGCCCGGCGGAGCGATTCGTGGATAATGGTCGGATCATCACCTCGGCAGGCATCTCGGCGGGGATCGATATGTCGCTGTACGTGGTCAGCCGACTCCTAGGTCGGGAGAAGGCCGAGGAAACCGCATACTACATGGAATACGATTGGCGGGGGTGAGGTCTGACCACCATTGAGACCGCCCGGCTGATCCTGCGGCCCTTTCAGGAGGCCGACGCGGAGGCGCTGCACACCGCCATCTACGCCGACCCCGACGTGATGCAGTACCTGCCTCCCGGCGTCCCGGTGTCGCTGGAGCGGGCGCAGAGCGTTGTTGCCTACTTCATGAGCCAGCGACAGCAGCACGGCTACGGCCCCTGGGCTGTCATCGAGCAGGCCAGCGGGGCGTTGATCGGCCAATGCGGGCTGAACTTCCTGCCGGAGCTGGGCGAAGTCGAGGTATTATACGCGCTGGCAAAGCCGCACTGGGGCCGGGGCCTGGCCACCGAGGGGGCGCACGCCGCCGCCCGCTATGGCTTCGAGGAATTGGGGCTGCGCGAGATCGTGGCGCTGGCTGCTGTGGATAACCTGGCCTCACAGCGGGTGATGGATAAGCTGGGCATGAAGTACCGCCGCACCCTCAAGCTGTGGAAGATGCGCCTGAAGCTCTACAGCGTGCGCCGGGAGCATTTCACGACGGGCGACGCACCCTACTTGGTGCGGCAAGAGAGTCCGCGAATGGCGCGAATTAAAGACAAGAAATGGGCGCAGTTCGCGGATCGGGGAGAAGGCTGATCACGGATGGATGTTCTGGCAAGTTTGCTGGCAGTGGCAGCGGTGATGCTCGTGGTGGCCTACATCATCCAGCCATTCTTAGCGCCCGGCGAGCGGCGTTCTGGCGGGTCGGGCGGTGCGGCGAGCCTGCGCCAACGCGCCGACCTGCTGGCCGAGCGCAACCGCTTGTACCGGTTGATCCGCGAGCTGGACTTCGACTACAAGACGGGCAAGTTCTCCGACGAGGACTACGCCGGGCAGCGTTACCGGCTGGTGGCGCAGGGCGTGGACATCCTCCAACAGATCGACGCGCTGCCGCCGGAGCCGGACCCTGCCGACGACCCTATCGAGCGGGTCGTCCTGGCGCTCCGCGAGGGGCGTCCGGCGGCGCTCGTCGAGGCCGCCCCCGCTGCGGCGCGTTTCTGCCCCCAATGCGGCAGCCCCACCCGGCCTGGCGACCGCTTCTGCGCCGTGTGCGGCGCTTCCCTGAGCTAAGGAATCCCATCTCTATGCGACGTGTCGATCCCTCTCGCGCCTTTCCTGTTTTTGCGCTTTTTGCCTTTCTGCTGGCTGGCTGCTCGCTCGCCAGTGAGCCGATCCCCGCTGGCCCCATCGAGACCGGGCCGCTGCCCGGCGAGGAGGCCGCCGCCACCGTCCCGCTGACCCTGCCCCGTGTCGCCAGCGGCCAACTGACCTACGTCGCCCGCTGCGCGAGCTGCCACGGCGCCACCGGCGCCGGTGATGGCGAGTTCGCCGCGCAGTTGGCCCAGCAGGGCGCGGCCCTGCCCGACTTCACCGACCCAGCGCTGGCCCGCTCCCGCAGCCCGCAGGAGTGGTACACCACCATCACCCTGGGCACAGTCAGCAGCGGCGGGCTGATGCCCCCCTGGGCGGACTCCCTGACCGACTCCGAGCGCTGGGACGTGACTTACTACCTGTACACGCTCAGCACGCCGGAGAATGTCCTTGCCCGCGGGGAGGCCCTGTACGCGGAAAGCTGCGCTGAGTGTCACGCTGCGGACGGCAGCCTGGAAGGGCTGAACGACATTGCAGCGATGGCGGTGGTCAGCCCTGCCAGCATCGCCCAGCGGCTTGCCAGCGGCGAGGACGGTGTGCACGACTTCGGCGAATTTTCCGAGGACGATCTGAACGCCGTGGTGGCCTATGCGCGGACGTTCTCCTACGATGCGGCGCTGGGCGCGGCGGTCGAAGCGCCGCCCGCCGCGGAGACTCCCGCTGCCGAAGCCACCCCTGGCGTGCAGGAAACCGAGGTCGCCGAGGCCCTGCCCGGCACAACTCGCATCGAGGGTGTGGTGACCACCGCCGACGGCACGCCCGTCCCGGCAGGCTCAGAGGTCTCGCTGACCGGCATCTCGGTTGACGCGGCGGGGGGCTTCAACGAGTTCCTCCAACGCACGGCGACCACCGCCGGGGACGGCTCGTTCCGCTTCGACGACCTGCCCACCGACCAACCCAACGCAGCCTACATCGTCAGCGTGACCTACGGCGGCGTCGAGTTCGCCAACGGCGCGGTGATCGACCCGGCGCTGCCGGTCATAGCGCTGCCGATCACCGTCTACGAGGTGACCTCCGATCCGGGCGTGATCACGGTCGATCAGGCGCACATCATCCTGCGCGAACACCCCGACGCCCTGCTGGTGATGGAGGTCTACATCTTCTCCAACACCAGCGACCGGGTCTACCTGAGCGACCAGGTGGTGCGGAGTGGCCAGCGCGGGGGTGTGGCCATCTCCGTTCCCCCGGACGCCACGAGCATCACATTTGAGGAGGGGCAGTTGGGCGGGCGCTTCGTCGAGTTCGGCGACCGCATCTACGACACGCGGCAGGTGTACCCTGGCCCCCAGTCCCATTCGGTGATCGTGACCTACGTGCTGCCGATGAGCGGCGGATCGCGTGAACTGGACATCCCGTTCGACTATGGTGCAAGCCGGGTGACGGTGCTGGTGCAGGGCGCGGGCCGCGTCCGCTCCGACCGGCTCAACCCCGCCGGGACGCGCGAGTTACAGGGCGAGTCCTTCAACCAGTACGTCGGCCAGGACTTCGCCCCCGGCGAGACTCTGACTCTGCGGGTGCAGTCGGCGTCGGCGCTGGGGGGCCTCCAGGGGGTCGCCGTGCCGGTGGGGATCGGGCTGGCGGCTCTGCTGGCGGTGGGCGGGGTGGCGACCTGGCTCGTCCGCCGCCGCCGTGAGGCCGAGGAGATCGACGTGGCGGGCTTCGAGGGGATGGCCCCACAGCAGGAGGCGCTGCTGCGGCAGATCGCGGACCTCGACGACGACTACGAGGCGGGCAAGGTCAACCGCCTGGACTACGAGGCGCGCCGGGCGGAGCTGAAGGCCCAGCTCGCCGAGAGCCTTCAGAGCAACGAGTGACAGGGGGCAGGTCTCAGAGCGTGTTTTGAATGTGTCCTCATAGGCAGCTTTCAAAGCACCCTCCCCGACCTGCTCCTACGAGACGTTGGACGATCCGTGTAGGGGCGACCCAAGCAGTGCGATGCATCCCTGTTGCTCCTACGAGGGCTATCACGTGATCGAGGCCATCCAAGTCACCAAGGTCTTCGGGGTGCGCCCGGTGCTGCGCGGCATCGATCTGACCGTCGCGCCCGGCGAGTTCCTGACCCTGTTCGGGCCGAACGGGGCGGGCAAGACCACCCTGCTGCGCATCCTGGCGACGCTCTCGCGGCCCACAACCGGAGCGGTGAAGGTCGCGGGCTACAGCCTACCCCGCGACGCCGAGACAGTGCGTGGGCTGCTGGGCGTCGTCTCTCACGCCACCCTGCTGTACGGCGACCTCTCCGCCGAGGAGAACCTGCGCTTTTACGCCCGCATGTACAGCCTGGATGGGGCGGGGCGCGAGGCGCGCATCGCGGAGGTGCTCCAGGCGGTGGGGCTGCACAGGCGCGCCGCCGACCTCGTCCGCACCTTCAGCCGGGGGATGCAGCAGCGGCTTGCCATCGCCCGTGCGGTGCTGCACGACCCGCCTGTGCTGCTGCTCGACGAGCCGTACACGGGGCTGGATCAGGACGCGGCGGCGACGCTGGACGGGGTGCTGCGCGAGGTGGCCCTGCGGGGCCGCACCGTGATCATGACCACCCACGACCTGCTGCGCGGCGTCCAGATGGCCCACCGCGTGGCGATCCTCTCGCGCGGGGTGATCGCCTACCAGGAGCGTGCCGAGAAGATCGACCCGCTGCGCTTCGGCGAGACGTATGCGGCGATCACGGGGATGGTCAGCACGCGATAGAACCCAAGCTCCCTACGCACCAGCGACGAGATAATAGATGGCCGAGGATACCGTCGTCTTCACGGACTATCAGGGGCGCGCCGTCCGGCTGACTCCAGAGCGCCGCGCGCACGTGCTGGAGCACCCGGAGATGGTAGACCAGCTTGACCGCATCCGGGAGACGCTGGCCGAGCCGGAGATCGTCGTCGCAACTCATGCAGATGAGACCGTTTGTGTGTACCATAGACATTACGAGGAAACGCCCGTAACGGATAAGGTTCTGCTGGTTGCGGTCAAGCTGCTCGAAGAGGACGCCTTTGTGCTGACCGCGTTCTTCAGCAGCCGACGCAAGAAGGGGAAACTGGTATGGCAGCCGTGAACGTCTGGTACGACCGCGAAGGCGATTATCTGGAAGTGATCTTCGAGGATGCCCCGGCAGTGATGGAGGAAGTCCAGGAGGACATCTTCGAGCGCCGCACCCCCGATGGGCGGATCGTGGGGTTTGCCGTGTTCAACGTCAGCAGGCACGACCGGGACAAGCTCACCCTGGCGCTGGCGGTCACGGCAGTGCCAGCGGGGCAGTAGCCCCCCTGGGTTGACGGCTGGGGGGGGAAGATCAGCTCGCTGGGCTTCGGTGAGACGTATGCGGCGATCACGGGGATGGCGAGCGTGCGGTAGGGGAAGTGGCAAGCACCCAACGACAGTCCACGAATTTCACTAAGTGCACGAATATAATAATTAGTGAAATTCGTCCCATTTGTGGACAGGAATCATGGTCACTCAAGCCGAGGAACGCCCTCTTACAGCGCCAACGCCCCGCCGCACGTCGCTGATCCGGGCGGCGGCGGCCATCGCCTGGAAGGACCTGCGCTCCGAACTCCGCAGCAAGGAGACGGTCGTCGCCATGTTCGTCTTCGCCCTGTTGGCGATCCTGATCTTCAGCTTCGCGCTGGAGTTCGACCGCACCGGGCGTGAGGCCAGCGCGGCGGGCGTGCTGTGGGTCACACTGATCTTCGCCGGGACGCTGGGCCTGGGCAGCTCGCTGGGCCGCGAGAAGGATCAGGGCTGCCTGGATGGCCTGCTCTTGACACCGGTAGACCGCAGTGCGCTATACTTCGGTAAGCTGGTCGGCAACTTCGTATTCATGCTGGTCGTGGCCGCGATCCTGCTGCCGCTGCTGACCGTGCTGTTTGATACGTCGTTCTTCAGACCGCTGATCCCCCTGCCGCTGATGCTGGGGATTCTGGGCTATGCGGGGGTCGGCACGTTGATCGCTTCGATGGCGGCCTACGCGCGCGGGCGAGAGGTGCTGCTGCCGATCCTGCTGCTGCCGATTGCGCTATCGATCCTGATCCCGGCGGTGCGGGCCACGCGCGGCCTGCTGGAAGGCATCCCGACCCGCGAGCTGGTGGTGTGGTTCAACCTGCTGGGCGCGACCAACGTGATCTACATCGCGCTGGCGTACATGTTGTTTGATTACGTGGTGGAGGAATAAAAGAGTAGCAGGAGCCAATGAGGAAGCTCTACTGCTATGTCGATGAGAGCGGGCAATAGCTAAGGCCGTTCACGCGAGGGAACCGGAAGAGCCATACAACACGATAGCCAGAGACGAAAGTAATGCCTTGATCCGGTTGGCGGATACCCTCGCAGGCTTCTTGCGAGACGTACTCACAGAGGAAGCAAGCCAAGAGGCCGTCACGCTGTTTGAGACAGCGAAACGCAACGGGATCCTGCAGCAGGTGTGAGAAAAAGAAACCACCCACAAAGGGGTGGAGCAGCCTAGTCTAACAAGTTAGACTTCCCCGCCAGAAGGTCGGTTTTTCGGCTGTGTGTTTCACATAGTAGTATACCACAGTAGTATACCCCAGTGGTATACCACGAGGAGCTGTCCGGTGCACAGGGAATGTCGCCAGAAGGAGACCGATATGACACCCACAACGCAGAACTCGTCCCGTCCCATCGGCCTGACCATCCTGACCATCTTCACGGCGCTGATGCTGCTGGCTGCCACCTACATGGCCTTCCTGTACGCCCCCACTGAGCTGAACATGGGCGCGGTGCAACGCATCTTCTACTTCCACGTCGGCGCGGCGTGGGCGGGCGCGCTGGCCTTTGCGGTGGTCGTTGTGGCCGGGGTCGCCTACCTGATCACCGGCCAGCGGTCGTGGGACATCGTGGGGCACTCGTCGGTCGAGGTGGGGCTGGCGCTGGTGACCATCACCCTGACCAGCGGGCCGGTGTGGGCGCAGTTCGCCTGGGGCAAGCCCTGGACGTGGGACCCCAAGCTGACCTCGGCGGCGGTGATGTGGCTCTCCTACGCCGCCTACCTGATGCTGCGCCAGGGCATCGAAGACCCCGCTCGCCGGGCGCGCTTCGGCGCGGTGTACGGCATCATCGCCTTCGCCAGCGTGGTCATGACTTTCTTCGGCGTGCGCTTCATCGAGGCAACCATCCATCCGGTGGTGATCGGGCCGACGGCGGGCGTGCCGGAGACCGACATGGGCATGACGCCGCGCATGTTGCAAGCGATGATGTTCAGCTTCCTGACGTTCACGTTCGTGTTCTTCACCCTGCTGTGGCACCGCATCCGGCTGGAGCGGCTATCGGATCGGGTGGGATGGCTCAAGGCGAAGCTGATGGCCCAGTGATGCCATCACGGTGTAGGGTATTCTCTGTATGGGCCGAGCGCGGCTCTGCCCGTACAATCAGGTGAGTTCAACCGACGGAGCCATTGAACATGTTCATTCCCTTTTCTCAGGAGGCGCCGCCCGATACCGTCAGCTACTTGATCCTGGGCTACGTGATCATCGGGGCGGTGGGGCTGGGCTATGTGCTCAGCCTGGTGCTGCGTCAGCGGGGCCTCAAGCGCGACCTGGATGTGATCGAACGCTTGCACAGCGATGACGAGTAATCGAGCGACCATGACCGATCACCTGGAACGGATGCGCGCCATCGTGGCGCAGGCGCTCGCCGAGGGGAACCATCGCGATCGCGGTGAGCGGCTCCGCGCGGTGCATCTGATCGCATACGGCGGCATGAGCGACTCGCAGGTGCGGGCGCTGTTCGCCGAGGCCAGCCAGGGCACGCCCGCCGAGGGAGCCACCCTGTATATCGACCAGGCGGGTTCGCGCTACATCTGCTGGAATTGCTGCGGCTTGCGCTTCGAGAGCCGAGATGGGACCTGCCCCAACTGCGGCGAGGAGGCGCTGGAAATCCCCGCCGAGATCAGCTTCGCCCTGCAGCGGGTCGAGGCTGCGCCGGAGTGAGCGTTTCAGCGCTTCAGGGGGTCAGCCTGTCGGCCCGATCATGAACTAAAAGGCGCTAGCCTGCCCCGCAGAGCTGCTTGGTGACCTGCGGGGTTTGAGCGTGTTCATGTTTCCAAGCCCCCCATCACCGCGACCAACACCTTGCGGAGAGATCGCCTGAAGGGCTGACAGGCTGAAATGTTGATACAACTCTAATACTGCTCCAACGTGATTCTTATGTGCCTCCCTATAATCAGGAATCAAAACGCGGGTTGAGTAAGGAGGGACGAGATGAACAGCATTACACGTTGGAGTCCATCGGGTGCATTGAGCCTGCGGGACGCCATGAACCGCCTGCTGGAAGACAGCTTCGTGTGGGGCCTGCCGGGCTGGAACGGTGGGACGCGCCTGGCCCAGCTTCCCCTCGATGCCTACGTGACCGACGATGAGATCGTCGTGCAGGTGGCCGTGCCGGGCGTCAATCCTGAGGACGTGGATGTCACGTTCGAGGGCAACACGCTGATCATCAAGGGGGAGATTCCCGGCTACGAGGAGAACCGCAACTACCTGTTTGCGGAGCGGTTCCACGGGCAGTTCAGCCGCACCCTCCGGCTCGATATCCCGGTGGATGCGGACAAGATCGAGGCGAGCTTTGAGAACGGCTTGCTGACCGTGACCCTGCCCAAGGCGGAAGCCGTCAAGCCTCGCGCGATCAAGGTGGCGAAGAAGAAGTAATCTCGCCCACCCGTAGGCGCAGCAAGGCCCCTGCCATCACCGGCGGGGCCTTGCGCGTTTTCCCCCGGCGTCACGATACGATCTTATCGACCGCGACCTCGAATCCCTCGATGGTCTCCGAGCGCGCCACCTGCCCGGGGGTGCACGTCGCGGCGAGGGTGTAAGCCGTCTTCCCCTCGCGCAGCACGAAGACACGGATGGTCTTGCGCTGGGGATCGATCAGCCAGTATTCCGGGATACCCGCCTGTGCGTATTCCGCCCGCTTATCGACCTCATCGGTCTTCCGGGTTCCCCGTGAGATGATCTCCGCCACCCAGTCGGGCGGGCCATACACGGTCTCGCCCATCCGGTCGCTGTGTTCCTTGCGGACGAACAGCACGTCCGGCTCGCGGATTTTGCCTTCCCACAGGCGGACCGACATCGGCGCATAGCGAACCTCACCGAGATCATTCGCATCGACGTGCTGCTTAAGGGCAAGGGCAAGCTCGATGCTCGCCTTCTGGTGCGGATCGCTGGCAGGCGTTGGCATGATCAATCTCCCGTCGGAGAGTTCCACGATGCGGTTGGTATCGGGCAGCGCGAAGTAATCCTCCTCCGTCCACGCGCCCTGCTCCGGGAAGAGCTTGGCAAGCTGGGTGGCATAGGCGAGCCGTTGGTTGGCCTGACTGGTTGTCATGCTAAGAACTCCCCACTCACTTCCCTGATGATGACCTCATTTTACCCCATCCCAGCGCATCACCACGAGGCGGATGCCAACCAGCCGTCCCAGGAAGTGGCCCAGCCCTGCCTTGAGCCGGAGCGGCAGCGGGGCCTGCTGCCAGGGAACCTCCACGAAGCCAAAGCGGGCGTAGTACGGCGCGTTGTGGGCCGCGCTCTCCAGCCACACCGGGGGAGGGGTGGAGGCCAGCAGCTCGCGGACGATCCGCCCACCGATCCCCCTGCCCCGGTATGGCTTCAGCACGACTAGGCTGCCCAGCTCCGGGCAGTTCGGGTGGGGCCGAATCTGGCCGATGCCCACGACCCCCGCGCCATCCACCTCCGCCACGACAAAGTGCGACCAGTGCAGGGCGGTCGGGTCGAGCCGCTCCGCCCGCACCAACCGCCGGATCGTAGCCTGATCTTCGGCGGCGGCGCGGCGCACTCGCACCGGTTGGCCGCCGCTCATCAGGGCGTCACCGTTGGCTCGGCGCGACCTCCGCCCAAGAAGGGCAGTAGGGGCCGGTCCAGCGACGCTTCCAGCGCCAGCAGCCGAGTCCGGGTCTCGGCCAGCGTCGCGTACAGCGGCGTATCGGCCACCGCCACCACCACCGGAACCTCCAGATCGAGCGACACGGTGGTGTCGATGGTGAAGGTATCATCAACCGTGACCATCACCCGGCGGTGGATCGGCACGACGGTGCTGATCGGAACCTGCACGGGCAACGTTCCCAGCGGCGTGGGCACGGACACGGTGACAATCGTATCCAGCGGGAAGTCCTCGTCGATCTGGATGGGAATCGTCTCTTGGACGGGGATGTCCGCCACAATAGGCAGTGGCTGGTGGATGGCAAAGGTGTGGTCGAGCACCTGGTTTTGCAGGTCTTCAAGGATGGCCACGCTATCTCGCACGCTCTGCCGGGCGATCTGCCGCGCCAGGATCAGTTGGCGGAGGATCACGGCGTTGAGCAGCAGCGAGGCGAGCGTCACCAGCCACAGCAACATATAGCCCGGCGGCCAGGCTCGCGGCGGCGGGGCCGGGGTCTCATCAGGTGGGCTGGGTGGCCCGACGGTTGCGGTTTGGTCCGTTTTCATACTAAGGGGGTCTCCTTCCTACGGTTGCTCCTCATCAACCGCTGCGATGATACAACCGCCAGCCCCGAAGCACGAACACGGGCCGCCCGCGCATTTGAAACAATTCGTAATGTCCGGGCGCGGGCGCTGCGCCAGCCCGAAATAAGGGCTGCTCTGTGCTCAGGGGGCGGGCTAGCAGGGTCGGGTTTAGGTACATAGGCGGGATTGACTCGCTCTGGCTCCGTGTGTATACTAGCCACACCAACCTGGTGTGTTACGCCTCAATGAGGACATCCATCACGCCCAGAAGGTCGGTTAGGAAAAACGATGAAGGGCAATCTCAGGGACTTTAGCGGTACGCAGATTCTGAACCTGGTGAGCCTTGCAAAGAAAACAGGCACGCTGGGCGTCGAGCGCAGAGAGGGCCGCGCGGCGCTTGTCTTCCAGGAGGGCAAGCTGGTCTACGCCGCCATTGGCGATGCCGATGGGTCGCTGGCCTCGGTGCTGGCCCGCGATGGGCGGATCAGCAAGGAGCAGGCAGCAGCCCTCGCCAAACGCGCCGAGCGCACCGGCGACAAACAGCTTGGCCTGTTACTGATCCAGAAGGGTTACGTCAGCCAGGCCGACATCATCAAGAGCATCAAGAAGCACGCCCTGTCCGCCGTTAACCAGTTCGCCTCGTGGAAGGAGGGGCAGTTTGCCTTCGAGCCTGACCGCCCCCCCGACGGCAACCGCATCACCGTCCCGCTGGACCTGGAAAACATCATCATCCAGATCGCCCGCGTGCAGAAGCGCGATGCGGAACTCGAAGAGGAAATCCCCAGCCTCGACGTGCACCTCCGGTTCGTCGAGCGGCCCAACGTGTCACTCCGCGATCTGCAACTCAGTAAGGACGAGTGGCGCGTCCTGAAGTTCATCAAGCCGGAGAACTCCATCCGCATGATCGCCAAGAGCCTGGGGATGACCGACCGGCAGATCCGCCGGGTGATCGGCAGCCTGCGCGAAGCGGGTCTGGTGGAACTGGTGCAAGCGCGCCGCCGCGAGCCGCTTTCCAGCGAGGAGCGCAAGCAGAAGCGCGCACTAGTGGGCCGCCTGATCAATCACCTGCAAGGAATCGGCGCGGAGTAGCTGCCTGACCCGGCCCGACCAGCCAGCAACCTGGCGGGCACACAGGGACGATAAGTGAGGTCGCAGGATGCAAACACAAACCGTCAAGATGGTCATCACCGGGCCATTTAACGCCGGTAAGACGCAGTTCGTCCGCTCCATCTCCGAGATTGACGTGGTCTCCACCGAACGGGCCATCTCGACGGAAGCTGAGCGCGTCAAGGAAACCACCACCGTCGCCATGGACTTTGGCCGCATCACGGTGGATGACGATCTGGTGCTGTACCTCTTCGGCACGCCCGGTCAGCGCCGCTTTGACTTCATGTGGGAGATTCTCTCCGAGGGGATGCTCGGCTTTGTGGTGCTGGTCGATTCCGCCCGCCCGGAGACCTTCCGTGAGGCCAAGTCGATCCTGGAGACGTTTCGCGCCTACGCTCCGACCCCCTATGTCGTGGCCGCCAACAAGCAGGACATGGCCGACGCCTGGCAGATCGACGATCTGCGGATTGCCCTGCGGCTGGAAGATGGCATCAAGATGCTGCCGTGCGTTGCCACTGACAGGGAAAGCGTGAAGAACATCTTGCTGGAGTTGCTGTACGCGATCCTCGAAGAGATGGATGAGGAGGAGGCCGGCAAGTAGCTGCCCCGGGGCTGGCGTGGGCGGGGAACCCGGCCCGGAGCGTAACCTCCTGGTGGGGCATCTCGCACAGCCGCGAGGTCGTGTAGGGCTGCCGGGCAGGCCCTGCCTCCACACCATCAGGATAGCCCACCTACCATCACTGCCTATCGGAGACCCTCGTGCCCTCCATTGTCACCGATCAGGGCGATCTGCACTACGAAGTGGCTGGCTCTGGCCCTCCGGTCATCCTCATCCACGGCTGGACACAGGCGTGGAACACCTGGCGCTCCACCTTTGAGACCTTCCAACAACAGTACCGCATGTACGCCCCCGATCTGTGGGGCTTTGGCGAATCCGAGAAGCGCCGCGAGAGCTTTGCGGTGCGGGATTTTATCGAGCTGATCCCGCAGTTCATGGATCGCCTGGGCATCGCCCGGGCCGCGATCATGGGACACTCGATGGGTGGCACGACGGCGCTGGGCGTGGCGCTCAAGTACCCGGAGCTGGTCAAGAAGGTGGCGGTGGTCGGCTCGCCGATTGACGGGCGGTCGCTCAGTCTGTTCCTCAAGCTGGCCGGGATGCCCATGGTCGCCCGGTTGATGCTGATGGGCGAGGGTGCGCCGCTGTTGCGGACGTTCATTCGACTGTGGTCGCCGTTCGTCTCCCGGCCCCGGCCTAACCTGTTCTATACCATGACTATCCAGAACGCCAAGTTCACGGTCGAATCGTTCTTCAGCAGTATTGATAGCCTGTACCACACCGATCTGCGCAGCCAGCTTCACCACCTCACGCTGCCTGCGATGGGCATCTACGGTGCGCGCGATGTGATCGTCAACCCCAACCAGATCCAGTTATTCGCCCAATACATCCCGCACGGCGAGACAGTGCTGATCCGCAAGGCAGGCCACTTCCCGATGTGGGATACACCCAGCGAGTTCAACGCGGCGTTCCAGCGGTTTATGGATATGTAGCGCCGGTGGGCCGCAACCAGAAACAACCCGCCCCCTCGCGGTGAGGGGGCGGGTCGCTTCTTGGTCCAGTTATAGGCGGGTCAACAGCGATCAGGGCCGTCCGCCGCCGCCACCACCGTTGCCGTTGCCGTTCCCGTTGCCGCCGGCGTTCCCGTTACCGCCCGTGTTGCCATTCCCACCGCGGTTGCCATTACCGTTGCCGCCCGCGTTGCCGTTGCCCCCACCAGCAGGACCGTTCCCCCGGCCCGGCCCGACCAAGCCCTGCGGCGGCACGTCGTCACCATCGTCAACACGGTTGCTGCCCTCACCGCGCCCCGTGTTGCCGATCAGGCCGTATTCTTTCATGATCTGGCCCCAGCCGAGGCCCCCCTCGCGCAGCGCGAAAATCTCGTCGACCGGGACACCTAACTCCTCAGCCATGCCGTAGGCCAGCCGAATCTCGCCAAACCCATTGCGCCCAACGTTCGTCCCATCAGCTAGCTCGCCGCCGCAGAAGCGGGTCATGATCTCGTCGTAGGTTACCCCGAACTGCTCGGCCAGCCGCTCCCCGACCGGGTGCGGGTCTGCGCCGACGCACCACTCCAGGCTGCCATCACTGTCATCATCCGGGCAGGGTTCCTGCGTCAGATCGTCGATCCCATCCCCATCCGCGTCCGTGCAGGTGTTAGCCTGTTCCTCACAGGGTCCCACCGTGTCGCCATGCGCCAGATGATCGGGCACATCCTCCAGCGAGATACTGATCTCTTCGTTGGGGTTGGTTGCGCTGCCCGTGACGTGGCAGATCGTCACCTGGCCGTCGCCATCCTCATCCAAGCAGGCGGGGTCGACCAACGGGTCGCAGACGGGTTCCTCAGTGGCGCAGGGAAGGGCCGGGTAGGTATCGTCGAAGCCATCCCCATCTGCATCCGTGCAGGCGGTGGCCCCAGGCTCCACCCCCATCGCGGAGAGATCGATCAGCAGGGCGTCCTGGGAGGGCAACGCTGTGCTGAGCAACACATCCGTCTGGGCCTGATCCAGCTCCCCCGACGCCACCAGGCCGAGCAACACCCCCAGCGCGGCATCATAGCCGTCCAGCGCCGCGGTGAGTCCCTGCCGGTCACCCTGGGCGGCCTCATGCTGGGCTTCAAGCAGGCGCTCCTGAGCGATCTGAAGCGCCAGCCCGGCCCGGCTCTCCGGCGAGCCAGCCAACCCCAGGCGGACCTGCTCGGTCGCCCGGTCGAGGCCGTACAGGATGCTACCGGGGGAAGCGCCATCCGCCGCCGCCACCGCGCCGCCTATCCCCACCATGGCGGCAGCCAGCAAGGCCAGGATTGCTGCTAACATGACCACCCTCTCTTGCGCGGTGCAGCCCGCGCGACCATATGCTCTCTTCAATAATCATTATGTTCCCTTGCTGCCCGGTGTCGATGGGCGTTTTGTACCATCCACTGCGGCTGGCTGGATTGCGTTGGCATTTGGCATAGCCTCATCGACGCTTAAGTGGGAGACTGCTGGTCGCTTGGCGGCTGTGCATGGCCGGGGGCATTTGTTATACTGTCGGGCGATGCGCTGCTTCCCCCTATGCCGACCTTTCCCCTGGCTGGCGCTGCTGGCTGCGCTGCTAGCCTGCGCGACCGGTGCTCCGGGCGGCGATAGAACCCCCGCCGCCAGCTTTTCTACGGCCACGCCCGGCGGCAGCATCTCGATCTCGCTGCTCACCCCGACTCTGCCCCAGCCAGGCGCCCCGAACCAGGGTGCGCTGCCCATCGGCTCGCTGGCGACGGCCACCGCGCAGGCCGCTGCCGCCGCCGCTCAGACCGCCACCGCCGTCGCCCTGACCCCCACCGCCACCCTGCCCGGCATCTTCACCGAACCCGCCACCTGTCCCCTGCCCGGCACGCCGACGCTGCCCAATCAGCCGCCCAGCTTCCCGCGCTACGCCGAGCTGATCGCCCAGTACCTCTCCGCAGGCGGCCCGCCGACGGTGCTCGAAGCGACGCTCCGCACCTGGCAGGCGCTCACTGACTACGGTGGGCTGGTGCGCGCCGACCGTGACTTCACTGGCGATGGCGTGCCAGAGGTGCTGGTTCTCGCCTTTGACCCGCAGAATAAAGAGGTGGTCCCCCAGCCCGGCGATCTGTTCATCTTCGGCTGTGACGAGGCCGCCTACCGCCTGTTGTACCAGGCGGGTTACTCAATAGATCGCGGCGCGCCCGTGATCCACTCCGCCGACGACATCAACGGCGATGCCCTCAACGATGTGGTGTACTCCGTGCAGACCTGCGGCGAGACAAGCTGCCTGGACGAAGTGCGGATCATTGAGTGGAGCCTGGCGCTGGAGAACTTCGCCAGTCTGCTCAGTGCGGCAGTCATCCAGCCCTACGCCCAGGTGATCGTCTCCGATGTGGATGAGGA
This sequence comes from Anaerolineae bacterium, assembly GCA_034434995.1. Classification (GTDB taxonomy): domain Bacteria; phylum Chloroflexota; class Anaerolineae; order Aggregatilineales; family UBA3940; genus DAOTYF01. The sequence continues at coordinate 3,058 of DAOTYF010000146.1, read as the reverse complement.
TCGCCTGTTGGAAGTCTCGGTCACCTCCGGGATCATCGACCAGATCGATGCCGGGCCACAGCGCCAGATCACCACGATCTACAAGTGGGATGGGACTCTGTACACCGTTGCCGAAGTGGTCAAGCCCGTCGCCGAGTACCGCATCCACCTGATCCACGACGCTGACGAGGCCCTGTTGGCAGGCGAATACACCGACGCCATCCGCGCCTTCCGTGAGGCGTTCAACAGCGATAGGCTGCTGAGCTGGACCAACCCCAATGAGGATCAAACCCTGCGTGCCTACGCCCGCTTCCGGCTGATGTTGACCTACGTCCGCGCCGGGAACCTCACTGCCGCCCAGGCCGCCCACGACGACCTGATGGCGGTCTACGCACCCCCGCCGCCGCCCTGCGACCCTACCCTTGACCCGACCTGCCAGCCCCTTCCCACCCCAACGCCGTTCTTCGGCCCCGCGCCGGGCCTCGAGTTTGCCCGCATGGCCGACCTGTTCTGGGGCGATTTTTCCATCAACCGCAACCTGGGCATCGCCTGCCAACTGGTGGTCGGCTACGCCCGCGCCAACCCGGCCTCGTTGGAGGTGCTCAACAGCTTCGGCTACACTAACCGCCAGTACACGGCGACGGACATGTGTCCCTGGGGGCGCTGACCTCTTCCTGGGCTACCATTTCTGTGTGGAGACACGATGACCCCTGACCTGCGTTTGTACTTCGATAGCCAGCTTGACTGGATGGCTAACCTCACCCGTGAGTTGGTGGCCCTCGAATCCCCCACCACCGATAAGGCCGCCGTGGATCGCGTCGGTGAGCGCGTGGCCGAGGAGCTGGATCACCTGGGGGCCGACCTCAAGATACACCCCCGCACCCGTGTCGGCGACATCATCGAGGCGCGCTGGCACGGGGGCCAGCCGGGCGAACGAGGCTCGCACGGCAAGCCTTTGCTGTTCGTGTGCCACATGGACACGGTACATCCGGTCGGCGCTGTCGCGGCCAACCCGATCCGCGTCCAGGATGGCAGGCTATATGGCCCCGGCTCGTACGATATGAAGGGCAGCATCGCCGCGATGCTCGGCGCGTTGCGTGGCCTGCGGACGTTGGGCCTCTTCCCGGAGCGCCCTATCGTTGCCCTGCTGACCTCCGATGAGGAGACCGGCAGCGAGGAATCCCGCGACCTGATCCAGGAGATCGCAGCGACCTCTGCGCTGGCGCTGATCATGGAGCCGGCCCTGCCGGATGGCTCGCTCAAGACGTGGCGCAAGAGCACCGCCAACTTCGTGGTGCGCGCCTACGGGGTCGCCGCCCATGCTGGGGGCGCTCATGAGACGGGCCTGAACGCCATCGAGGAGATGGCGCATCAGATTCTGGCCCTCCAGCGCATGACCGACTACACAGTGGGCAGCACAGTCAGCGTGGGCCTGATCAGCGGCGGGACGGCCCGCAACACCGTCCCCGATTTCTGCGAGGCGTGGGTCGACGCGCGGGCGATGACGGTCGATGAGATGGAGCGCATGACGGCGTTGATCCTCGGCCTGACCCCCGTCCTCCCCGGTGCGCGGGTGGAGGTGGAGGGTGGCTTCGACCGCCCACCGATGGAGCGCAGCCCGCAGATGATCCAGACCTTCAACACCGCCAAGGAGATCGGCGCGCGCTATGGCCTGACGCTGCGCGAGGCCGGGTCGGGTGGCGCATCGGATGGAAATTACACCGCTGCCGTGGGCACGCCGACCCTGGATGGCCTCGGCCCTACCGGTGATGGCGCGCACTCCGAGCGCGAGCATGTCATCGTCCAGTCGCTCTCCACCAGCGCCACCCTGCTGGCTGCCCTGCTGCTCGAGTGGCCGGAGGGGTAGGCTGTGAAACGCCAGGCGAGGGGCCTTCTAGGTATGCACTGGCCGAAGCCGTCTCCCTGATAGAAAGGTAGCGATACGGTTTAATATCGTAACTTACCATCCCATCAGGGCCGCCTCCGGGCAGCTCCCCACCCCGCCCTGGCCGGAGCGCGGCCAGATTGCCCCGCCCATCCCAACCTCGTATACTATGCGCGATGGGCCGTTGAGTCGCTCCCCTGCGAGGCACCTACATGACCGACCAGATGATCGGCAAGACGTTCGGCAACTACGAGATCGTGGCACAGGCCGCTGTCGGCGGGATGGCGGTGGTCTATCGCGCCCGCCAGCTCAACATCAAGCGCGACGTGGCGATCAAGGTGCTGACCAGCCAGCTCCTTGCTGACCCCAGTTTCATCCAGCGCTTTCAACGAGAAGTGCAGGTGATCGCCCGGCTGGAGCACCCGCGCATCCTGCCCGTCTACGACTATGGTGAGTTCGACGGGCGGCCCTACATCGTGATGCCCTACATGACCGGCGGCACACTGGCCGAGCGCATCGCTGAGGCAGGTGGTCATCTCACCCTGGAGGAGGTCGCCCGACTGGTGGAGCAGATCGCCGAAGGGCTGGATCACGCCCACCGCGAGGGCGTTACCCACCGTGACTTCAAGCCCTCCAACGTGCTGCTGGATAAAAGCGGCAACGTTTACCTCTCGGATTTCGGCATCGCCAAGCTAAGTGAGGACTCGCTGCAACTGACCGGCGACCGCATCATCGGCACGCTGGCCTATATGGCCCCGGAGATGTTCCGCAAGGAGCCGATCACCAGTGCGGTGGACATCTACGCGCTGGGCGTGACGCTGTACCAGTTGCTCACCGGCTCGCTGCCCTTCGAGGGCGACACCGCCCAGGTGATCAGCGGCCACCTGCACCAGCCCGTGCCCGACGTGCTGGCCCAACGCCCCGACCTGCCCTGGGAAGTCGGTGAGGTGATCCGCAAGGCGATGGCGAAGGAGCCACTATCGCGCTACCCGACCGCCGGGGCAATGGCGGTGGCGTTGCACACCGCGCTCACCGCGCCGGGCGTCACTCAGCCCGACCTGCCGCCCGTCGAAACCGAGCGGGTGGACCTGGACTGGGAACCGACCAAACGCGCGGCGGCGGAGACTCAGAAGGCTCCTCAGGCCGCGCGCGCGCCGTCTGCCCCCCTGCCCTACACACCGCCCGCCCCCGAAC
>DAOTYF010000145.1:0-6776 GCA_034434995.1 Anaerolineae bacterium | reverse complement strand
GGTTCTGGCCCACCACGCGCGGGCGATGGCCCTTTACCCGGAGCCATACTTCCGCAAGGTCGTGGCGCTGCTGAAGCAGGCGCGGATGGGCGTGGTCAGCGATCCGCACACCGGGCCGCTGCACGCCCGCGTCCGCGACCTGCTGGCCGAGGGGGTGCTGGTCTGTCTGGGACAGGACGACATCTCCGACGCCTACTACCCTTACGGGCGCAACAACATGCTGGAGGTGGCGTTCCTGGCCTCGCACCTGCTGTGGATGACCACCGCCGCTGACATGGAGACGTTGTACGACATGATCACCACGCGGGCCTTCGCGGCGATGGGCCTGCCCGATGTGGCGCTGCGCGAGGGCGCTGCGGCGCACTTGGTGGTGCTGAACGCCCCGACGATCCGCGAGGCGCTGCGGGCACACGAGGCCCCGGCCTGGGTGATCAGCCATGGGCGGGTGGTGGAGAGAGGGTAGATTCAGGCCACCGGTGGGCCGGACGGGCCTTCCAGCCAGTCGTGCTCGTCCGATTCGATCTATACCTTTGCACTTTTCTTGCCGGGCGACCCTTCGGTTCGCCTCAAAGTCCCCGGCGATGCTGCGCCTCGCTGTGGGGACTGGGCACAGTCGGCTTTCAGCCGACTTGGACGCACGCGCAGCGTGCGCCTAGCCCGGCAATTCATTGCCGGGCTAACTACCAGAACAAGGAATAGCGCCATGCCCTCTGACCCCCTCACCGGCAAGCGCGTGGTCGTGATCGGGCTGGCCCGACAGGGCACGGCGGCGGCCAAGTTCCTGGCGGGCGTCGGCGCGCGCGTGGCCGCAACAGACATCCGGCCCGCCGACCAGCTCGCCGACGCGCTGCGCGACCTCGACGGGCTGCCTAACGTGACCTTCGTCCTGGGCGAGCACCCGCTCTCCCTGCTCGATGGCGCCGACGCCGTCTGTCTGTCGGGCGGCGTGCCGCTCGACCTGCCGCTGGTGCAGGAAGCCGTCCGGCGCGGCATCCCCCTGACCAACGACGCGCAACTGTTCCTCGAACGCTGCCCGTGCCACGCCATCGGCATCACCGGCTCGGCGGGCAAGACGACCACCACGGCCCTGGTCGGCGCGATGTGCGAGGCCGCCGGCCTGCTGCCCTGGGTGGGGGGCAACATCGGCAACCCGCTGCTCGGCGACCTGCCGCACATCCGGCCCGACGACATCGCCGTGCTGGAGCTTTCCAGCTTCCAGACCGAGATCATGACGGTCAGCCCGCACATCGCGGCCATCCTCAACATCACCCCCAACCACCTCGACCGGCACGGCACGATGGAAGCCTACGTCGAGGCCAAGGCCCGGCTGCTCGATCATCAGATCGCCGGGGACGTGGCCGTGCTGGGCCACGACGACCCGCACGCCGCCGCCCTCGAGGCGCGCTGCCAGGCGGAGGTGGCGCTCTTCTCCGGGCGTGTGCCGGTGGACGTGGGCGCGTGGTTGGTGAACGACCTGCTGGTCTGCCGCCCGAAGTTCACCCTGCCGATGGAGCGGGTGTGCACCACCCGCGACCTGAACCTGCGCGGCTTCCACAACGTCATGAACACCCTGGCCGCATGCGCGATTGCCGGGGCGGCGGGCGTGCCGATCCCCGCCATGGCCGCGGCGATCCATGCCTTCCAACCTGTCGAGCATCGCCTGGAAGTGGTAGCCGAGGTGGACGGCGTGACCTACGTCAACGACTCGATTGCCACCGCCCCGGAGCGGGTCATCGCGGCGCTGGAGGCGTACTCCGGCGACCGCATCGTGCTGCTGCTGGGCGGTCGGGATAAGAAGCTGCCCTGGGACGACCTGTTGCGGCTGGCGCTGGAGCGCGTCCGGGCCATCATTACCTTCGGCGAGGCGGGGCTGATGATCGCTACCCAAGCTGCCCGCCTGCGCGCCGAGCTAGGGACGCACACGCCTATCGAGCAGGTCAGCGGGCTGAAGGACGGCGTGCGCCTGGCTTCCCGGCTGGCCGATCCGGGCGACGTGGTGCTGCTCTCGCCGGGCTGCACCAGCTTCGACGCCTACCCGGATTTCGCCGCCCGGGGCGAACACTTCCGGGAATTGGTGCGGGGGTTGTAGACCTCATTGCCGGGGCGTCAACGCCCCGGCCACCAAGACAAGCCTGCTGAAGCAGGCTGCCAGGCCGCTTCAGCGGCCTTGTCTGCCTTAGCCCGGCGGTTGACCGCCGGGCGGGGAAGGGGTGCAGGGGCTGTAGACTTACCCCCTGTCCCCTCCGCTCCCCAGAGAGGGAGAGTCACACCGTGCGAGGGGGGCCTGCTAGGAGAAGAACACGATGCGCTTCAAAGTGGTTCTGGAACCCAGTGATGAGGGAGGCTACGTTGTCTACGTGCCCTCGCTGCCCGGCTGTCTGAGCGAAGGCGAGACCGTGGAAGAGGCTCTCGACAACATCCGCGAGGCCATTGAACTTTACCTTGAGCCGGTCGAGGACGACTGGATCGCTCAAGAGAACGCGCTGATCAAAGAGATCGAGTTGTGAGCAAGGTTCCCAGCCTGTCCTACTTCGAGATCGTTAAGGCGTTGCAGCGGGCGGGCTGGATTGTCGTGCGCCAGCGGGGAAGCCATATCCGCCTGCAAAAGCGGTTCGGCGATGAGGTGGTCAAGATCACGATCCCAGCTCACCGCCCGGTCAAACGCGCCTTGCTGGCTCGGCTCTTGAAACAGGCCCGGCTGGAGGTGGACGACTTTCTGAAGCTGCTGTGAAACATTCGCGGCGTCAGACCCGACGCCTAGTTCGCCGGGGCGTCAACGCCCCGGCCACCAAGACAAGCCTGCTGAAGCAGGCTGCCAGGCCGCTTCAGCGGCCTTGTCTGCCCTAGCCCAGCGGTTGACCGCCGGGCGGGGCGGGCAGAGTGAAGTAGAATCGGCTGCCCTGCCCGACCTGGCTTTCCACGCCGACCGTCCCGCCCAGCCGCTCGACGATACGCTGCACGATGGTCAGGCCCAGCCCGTGCCCTTCCTGGTGCTGGGCGTTGAGCCGGCTGAAAGGCCGGAAAAGCTGCCTGATCTGCTCCGCCGCGAGGCCCTGACCGTTATCCTGTACCCAGAAGCGCAGGCAACTCTCAGACGGTGCATCCCAGCCCAGCTCGACAACGGGCGGCTGACCTCCGTACTTCAGTGCGTTGCTCAGGTAGTTGACCCAGACCTCCTCGACCCAGGGCGCGTAGCCCAACGCGACCGGCCAGCTTTCCGGCAGGCGGAGCGTGGCCTTGCTGGCCTCGATCTGCACCCGGAGCCGCTCGCACGCCTCGCCCACCGGCCCCGCCATATCCAGGCCAGTCACCTCTACATCTCTGGCTGACCGCGCGCGGGCCAGCGTCAGCAGCGCCTCGATGATGCCGACCGCCTTGCGCGCGCTGTTCTGAATCGGCTGCAGGTACATGGCGAGGTCGTCCAGCGCGATGGGATGGCCGTCGGTCAGCAGATCAACGTAGTTCATGATCACGCCCAGCGGGTTCTTCAGGTCGTGGGCAACGGTGTGGGCAAAGGCGTCCAGTTCCCGTGCCAGCAGATCGCGTTCCTCGTACAGTGCCGAGTTAGCCATTGCCGCCGCGATGCGTGCCGCCAGCAGCTTGATCGTCTCGAACACCTCTGGGCTAAAGCGCTCAGGATGGGCCGTTTCCAGCACCAGCACGCCGATGGGCCTGTCGCCGGAAACCAGGGGCATGGTTATCTGGGCACGGGTCTCCGGGATGAGGCACCGGTAGTCGGGGTCGCTGGTCACATCCAGGGTCAGGTCGGGTTGCAGCGTGCGGACAACGCGAGCCGCGATCCCCCGCTCGACCGATAGCAGGGTATCTCGCATGGACACCGGGTAGCTGCCGATGGCGTGCACAATGCGAAACCACTCGCCCTCCGCCAGCGCGATCAGCGCCGCGTCGGCCAGGCTGAGGCGCAACGCGGCATCCGCCGCTATGCTGGCGACGTAGTTCACATCCAACCTCCGCGTCAGCTCGCCCTCCATCCGCCGCAGCGTGTTGAGGCGCTGGTGGGCCTGCCTAAGCCCCAGCTCAGCCCGCACGCGGTCCGTGATATCGCGTAGCACCAGCAGACTCCCTTCCTCCTTGCCGGGTCGGGCCATCAGCGGCGCGACGTTGGCGTCAAAGTAGCGCGCCTGACCACCGACAGTCAGGATCAGGCTTGTGCTGGCTGGGGCAGCGGAGGTCGGGATCGTCAACAGGTTGGCTACTTCAGGCAGCACGTCCTTCAAGGGTGCGCCAAGGCACTCCGCGAGGGTCGATCCAACCAGCTTCTGCGCCGCCGGGTTGAGGTCGATGATCTGGCCCTCGCGGTTGGTCACCAGCACCGCATCCTGCATGGCGGCCACCACAGCCTGCCGTGCCATCGGAACCCTATCCAGCAGCCCATAGTTGAGCACGCCCCACGCCATGACGGTGGCTACCAGCACCATAGTGTAGGGGTTCAGATCCAGGCCGGGAAAGACGTGCCCGGTCAGGTACACCAAGTTACCTCCGACCCCGATCAGCAGCCCGGCGCTGATGGTCGCAACCTGCCTACGATGCACCCCGGAGGAGCGGAACACCGATCTCGCCACCAGGGCCAGCGCAGGCAGCAGCATCAGGTAAGTGTACGCTGTCTGAACCCAGTACCAGGGGCCGCGCTCGAATAGGGTTCGGGTGAAGTTGCCGGAGGGATCAATTGACAAGTTGCGCCAGATCAACTGGTGCGTCTCATTGGTCCAGGCCAACAGGCAGGTGGTGGCGGGGATGACGAACAGCAGCACCATACCGAGGGGCGTCAGGCTGCGCTCATGGTGAGTGTAGGTCAGCGTCAACAGCAGCACCAGCGGGGGGCCAGAGGTCATCCCCAGGTACTCAATCTTCAGCCACAGCCGCACTGCTCCCAGCGAGGTGCTGCTCACTTCAAAGGCGTAACCGGCCACGTACACGGCCAGCGCCAGGCTGAGGGCAGCAAAGACGACACTGCCGCGCGTCGGGCGTTGATGCCACGCCAGGACCGCCAGGATCAGCATCAGGCTTGCGCCAACGAACAGCGGCGCGGCGAAGGGAGTAAAGCGCCAGTCCATCTCCGCCAGAACGACTTCCGAAACGGGCCGTTCGAACGGCCTGCGTCGGCTATGACAACAAGCCGCCGCACCCACAGTCTATCAACCTATGATGCGTTCATTGGGCCGTTGTTTCAATCGGGAATTACCCGTACGCGAAGAGGCGAGAGGCCCTCTTACCCCACGCTGGGCGCGCTGACAGGTAGTTCGCCGGGGCGTCCAACGCCCCGGCTATCCAAGGCAAGCCTGCTGAAGCAGGCTGCCAGGCCGCTTCAGCGGCCTTGTCTGCCTTAGCCCGGCGGTTGAGCGCCGGGCGGGGGCGCCCCCACCTCGATCTCCATCATCGTGACCGCGTCGCCGAGCGGCTCGCCAGCCGGGCCAACCGCCGGAAGCCGCTGGCCACCCAGCGGCAGGTATAGCCCGACCTGGATTCGATACACCCCCGGCGGCGCGTCGGGCTGGAGCGGCACCAGGTAGTCATCGGCGATCACCTCGCCGGGCCGCCAGGCCGTCGTCGGGCTGGCCCCGTTGCGCGGCTCCTGATCCTGCTGCCCCCAGATGTGGCTATCGTCCGCGGGATCGTACGCCTCACCGCTCAGGTGGACGAACACCTTGTACCGCTCCGCGATCACCCCCTCGGCGCGCCAGTACAGGGTGAGTGGAATCCCCTCACCGGGCCGCCAGCCAGTCCGGTCGGGCAGCTCGACCGCCACCAGGGTGATGGCGTCCCCAAAGCGGACGTTCATCGGCCTGGCCGAGGCGGGGATCGCGGCCTGCTGAGGCGGGGGGGCGGGCCGCGCCCGGATGCGGATCGTATCCAGCACGACCCACCTCTCGCCCGCCGCGAACACGATCGGCACCCGCGCGTCCGGTGCATCGGGCGGGATGAACACCTCAACCGGCAGGAACCGGGTTTCCCCATCCGGCAACCCTACTCCATCCAGCGTCGCCATCTGCGAGGCGACCTCCGTGCCGCCCGGCCCAATCAGTTTGACCGCCACCGGCCACTCGCCTTGCACGCCCGGATCGACCTGCCAGCCCAACCCAACGATCATCCGGTCGCCCGCCCGCACCTCCGGCACCGGCTGGGTGAACCCAGCCAGCCGCACGCCCTCGGCGATGGGCACATCCCCCACTGGCTGGAAGATGCGCGGCCACTGCTCGGCTAGGCGCATAGTGGCGGGGTCGCCGCGCTCGGCCCGCACGGCAAAGAACCACACCTGCCCCTCAGGGAAGGTGTAGCGCTGCTGGCCCCACGAGCGGGCCGCCAGCCACTCGCCGAGGTGGTTATCCGGGTCGGTCACCTCCGCGTAGCGGGTCTGCACGAGCCAGATGCCCACGTAGTCGTTGCGGAAGCGATTCAGCAGATCGCGGGCGTATTTCTCATCCCACACGCGCTGCGTGCTGGGGATATGCCGCGAGTAGTCAAACGGGTAGTGGTAATCGAAGATCGGCCAGTCGGCGTCGTTATTGAGGATCACCGCGTCGCGGGGATGGCGCAGCGCTTCGAGCGTCGCCGCCATCGAAAGGTAGTCGTCGGCCAGCCGCAGGCCGGGGTAATAGTCGGCCAGGCTCCACCCAGCCAGCGCCACCAGCGCCGCCAGGAGGATGGCTCCGGCAGTAGGTCCCAGTTCCGAGTTCCGAGTTCCGAGTTCTGAGTTCTGAGTTCTGAGCGAGGGCTGGGAGGGGGGCGTTGTGGAGCGTGCTGGGCGGCGGGAGGAG
>DAOTYF010000144.1:0-3238 GCA_034434995.1 Anaerolineae bacterium | reverse complement strand
GGGATGGGTAGGCGGCTTGTAGCCGCCTTGTCTGGGATAGCCGGGGCGTTGACGCCCCGGCGTAGCTACTTGCTGCTGCGCTCGATGGCCTCCCCAGCCAGCCCGCCCAGCAGCTTGTAGCCGCCTTGTCTGGGATAGCCGGGGCGTTGACGCCCCGGCGCTGGCTGGCCGCCCGGCGGTGAACCGCTGGGCTATCCAAGACAAGCCCGGTGAACCGGGCTGGGTGCGGGTCGAGGTCGGCAGGCGGCTTGCAGCCGCCTTGTCTGGGATAGCCGGAGCGTTGACGCCCCGGCTGACTGACCCGCCCGACTAACAACCAATGACCAGCGATTAACTCCTTTGTCCTACTACCAACAGTGGGCTTTGTCAAGTCAAGTGAGGGAAGTACAATATAGCAAGCACCTCCTGCTATGTCGGCTGTTTCTGTACACTTCCCCTCCCAAGGAGTTACCTCGATGGACTTCCTCGAACTGGCCGAAGCGCGTTACAGCGTGCGGACGTACAAACCCGACCCCGTGCCCGACAGCGTGCTGAATCAAGTGCTCGAAGCGGCGCGACTGGCCCCCTCCGCCCACAACAACCAGCCGATCCGTCTGATTGTGATCCATACGCAGGGGCGTCAAGACGAACTCCGGCGCATCTACGACCGGGATTGGTTTGTGCAAGGCCCGTTGATCGTGTGCATGTGCGCCGTGCCCGCTGAGGGCTGGCTGCGTGCCGATGGCACAAACTATGCCTGGGTTGATGCGACGATTGCGATGGATCATCTGATCCTGGCCGCCACTGACCTGGGCCTCGGCACGTGCTGGGTCGCCGCCTTCGACGTGGCCGCTGCCCGCGCTATTCTGGGGCTGCCAGAGGAAATCGAACCGGTGGCCTTCACCCCGCTGGGCTACCCCGCCGACGAGCCGGGCTTCAAGCGCCGCCGTCCGCTGGCCGAGCTAGTACGCTACGAGCGGTGGTGATCCCCCACCCTGCCAAAAACAAATGTTGCGCGGCCTGCGATGATAGGGTATAGTCCTAATCAAGTAGAATGCAGGTAGATGACTTTTGGACAAGAGGAATCCAACCCGGCATCTCGCCGGGTTTTCCATTTGGGGTCTCTGCCCATCTACATCATCACATTGGGTAAGGAGACAAATCCCATGACAGAGCGTAAGGCTGGTACAGTCAAGTGGTTCAACGGCACCAAGGGCTTCGGCTTCGCCACGCCCGACGATGGCAGCAAGGATGTGTTCGTGCATTACAGCGCCATCCAGGGCGAGGGCTTCCGCAACCTCGACGAGGGCGACCGGATCGAGTTCGGCGTGGAGCAGGGCGAAAAGGGGCCTAAGGCCGTGAACGTCGTCAGGCTGTAGCGCCGGAACGATCAACCAGAACGGGGGCTTTGCCAACAGGGCAAGGCCCCTGTTGTTTTTTACCGACTCCATCGAACCCCGGCCCGCTGGTAGAATACCGATAGCGGATTTGAGCCACCCAGCCAAGGGGCCGCCATGCGCCTGACCCTGCTCCCCGATGTCTACGCTATATGCCGCCTCGAGCCGGGCGCGGCGATCCCCGCCTGGGCGACAGCGGGGACGTTCTTCTGCATCACCCGCACGGACGAGGAGCTATCCCTCCTGTGCGCCGAGGAGGACGTGCCGCAGGATGTCCTGGCCGAGCGCGGCTGGCGGGCGCTCAGGCTGGAGGGGCCGTTCCCCTTTGAGCTGACCGGGGTGCTGGCGTCGATCCTCCACCCCCTGGCCGAGGCAGGGGTCAGCATCCTGGCAGTTTCGACGTACCATACCGACTACGTATTGGTGAAGGCCGCCCAGGTGGAGCGCGCCCTCGCCGCCCTCACCGGGGCGGGGCACGTCATCCGCCGCTGATCCGCCACCGCCTGTGCCGGGGGGAAAAGAAGATGTCCTGAACCATCCACCAACCCCCAACACGGTTCCGGCTTCCGTTCATGCCGGGCGGGGTTTGGGGTTCCGCCAGCCGACAATCCGGGTATACTTGCGTGGTGGGCCGGAACGGAGAGAGGCGATGCTGCTTGCAATTGACGTGGGCAATACCAACATCCACTTCGGGATGCACGACGGCACAAGCTGGTGCGGCACATGGCGCGCGCGCACCGTCGCGCTCAAGATGAGTGACGAGTACGCCGTCCTGCTGCGCAACTTCTTCACCGAGAACGGCCTGACGTTCTCGGACGTGACCGGTGTGGCGCTGGCAAGCGTGGTGCCCAACCTGACGCTCACCCTGACTCAGATGTGCGAGCGGTATCTCAAGCGGACGCCGCTCAATGTCGAGCCGGGGATCAAGACCGGCATTCGCATTCTGTTGGACAACCCCCGCGAGGCGGGCGCGGATCGCGTGGTGAACGCGGCGGCGGTTAAGGCGCTGTACGGCGGCCCGGCCATCGTGGTTGACCTGGGCACGGCGACCACTTGGGACGTGATCAACCGCGACGGCGACTACCTCGGCGGGGCCATCGCGCCGGGCATCGGCCTGGCGCACGATGCGTTGGTGAGCCACACCGCCCGCCTGCTGAAGGTCGATATCGCCCCGCCGCCTGCCGCCGTCGGCCACAACACCATCCACGCCATGCAGAGCGGCCTGTTCTGGGGTTATGTGGGGATGATCGAGGGGCTGGTGGCGCGCATCAAGGCCGAGCTGGAGGACGGCCCGGCCAGGGTCATTGCCACTGGGGGGTTGGCCCCGCTGTTCGCCGAACACACCACCGTGATCGAGGAGATCGCGCCCAACCTGACCCTCGACGGGCTGCGGATCATCTGGGAATTGAACCGCTAGCCCGGCGGTCAACCGCCGGGCTAGCCAAGTCAAGCCCGGTGAACCGGGCTGGATAGGGGTCAAGGTCGGCAGGCGGCTTGGAGCCGCCTTGTCTGAGATAGCCGGGGCGTTGACGCCCCGGCTATCTGGTCTACAATGGGAGGCAGGCATCACACCTGGCACAGTGAGGCGCACACAATGGCTGATAATCTGTTCCGCAAGGCGGCTGAGCTGGTCAGGGCGGGCCAGCGTGACGAGGCGCGCCGGATCCTCGCTGCTGAGGTGAACGAGCATCCCGATAACGCCGACGCCTGGATGGCCCTGGCGCGGCTGGCCGATGACCGCGAGCGGGCGATCTGGTACCTGGAAAAGGCACTGGAGGTGCGCCCCGGCGACGAACAGGCGCAGGGCTACCTAACTCGCCTCAAGGAGCGGGCGGCCCGTCCCGAAGCGCCCACCCCCGAAC
>DAOTYF010000143.1:0-8531 GCA_034434995.1 Anaerolineae bacterium | reverse complement strand
GCTCCTCCGGCGCGTTGTCGATGCTGTCGAAGGGCCGGAACTCCGCCTGCCCCTTCATCCCCAGCACCTTCGTGATCGCCGCCGTCAGCGTCGTCTTCCCGTGATCGATGTGCCCAATCGTCCCCACGTTCACGTGCGGCTTCGTCCGCTCAAAGATCGCCTTGCCCATAATAAGTCCTCCTGTCAGTCTGTCAGAGGGGTGGAGCTTTGCCCTACCCCTACCCCTTGTTAACCTGCGCTGCGCATGATCTCTTCAACCAGCTTCTCTGGAAGCGGCTCGTAGTGATCAAACTCCATCGTGAAGTTGGCACGTCCCTGCGTCATGCTGCGCAGATCGGTAGCGTAACCAAACATCTCGGCCAAAGGCACCAGCGCCTGCACCGCCTGAGCATTGCCAGGGCGCGGTTCCATCGCAGAAATCTGACCCCGCCGCGCCGAAATATCCCCTTGCACTGCGCCGAGGTATTCCTCGGGGGTCACAACCTCCACCCGCATCATCGGCTCCAACAGCGCAGGCTGCGCCTTGCGAGCAGCTTCTTTGAAGGCCATGCTACCTGCCACCTTAAACGCCATCTCCGATGAGTCCACTTCGTGAGCGGACCCATCCACCAGGCGAACCAGCACATCCACCATTGGGTAGCCGGCAATCACGCCGCCTTCCAGCGCCTCACGAATGCCTTCTTCGGTTGGCTTAATGAACTCAGCAGGGATCGCCCCCCCGCGTATGGCGTTCTCAAAGACAAAGCCTGCACCCTTCCCCGCCGGTTCGATCTCGATCTTCACGCGGGCATACTGGCCCTTGCCGCCGGTCTGCCGCTTGAAGATCGTATCGGCCTCAGCGGGCGCGGCGATCGTCTCACGGTACGCCACGCGCGGCCTGCCCACGTTGGCCTGCACCTTGAACTCGCGCTTCATGCGATCCACAATGATATCCAGATGCAGCTCCCCCATACCGGCGATAATAGTCTGGCCGGTCTGATCGTCCACGTAAACCCGGAACGTCGGATCCTCCTCAGCCAGCTTCTGAAGAGCATCGGCCATTTTGTCCTGGTCGGCCTTGGTCTTGGGTTCGACCGCCACCTGGATCACCGGTTCGGGGAAGGAGATCGTCTCCAACAGAATAGGGTGATTCGAGTCGCACAGCGTATCGCCAGTGAAGGTGCTCTTCAGGCCCAGCGCGGCTGCAATATCCCCTGCGCGCACCTCTTCCACATCCTCGCGCCGGTCGGCGAACATTCGGACGATGCGCCCTATTCGCTCGCGTGAATCCTTGGTCACATTCATCACGCTGCTGCCCGCCCTTACGACCCCGGAGTAGACACGGAAGTACGCCAGCCGCCCTACGTAGGGGTCGGTGACGATCTTAAAGACCAAGGCACTCAGAGGCGCATCGTCGGCTGCCGAGCGGGAGATCATTTCCTGGGTTCTGGGGTTCACACCCTCTATAGGCGGCACATCAAGCGGGGAAGGCAGGAAGTCGATCACGGCATCAAGCAGCGGTTGGACGCCTTTGTTCTTGAGAGCCGATCCACACAGCACCGGCTGCGCGCGTCCCGACAAGGTGGCCCGGCGCAGCGCGGCTTTGGTTTCTTCGATGGTGATCTCCGCCCCATCGAGGTACTTCTCCACCAGAACGTCGTCGGTCTCGACAATGCGCTCGAAGATAATGTGGCGGGCTTCGTTGGCCCAGTCCTGTTCCTCTGGTGGGATCGGCTGATAGTGCGGCTCGGCGCCCAGTTCATCGGTCCAGGAAATGGCACGCATCTCGATCAGGTCGATGACGCCTCTGAAGTCGCTTTCTCGCCCCCAGGGGATTTGAATAGCAATCGGGTTTGCGCCGAGCCGCTCACGGATCATCCCGACGCAGCGCACAAAGTCCGCTCCAACGCGATCCATCTTGTTGACAAAGCAAATACGTGGCACGGCATAGCGGTCGGCCTGACGCCACACGGTCTCGGACTGCGGCTCGACCCCAGCCACCCCATCGAACACAACGATTCCGCCATCCAGCACGCGCAAACTGCGCTGGACCTCGGCAGTGAAATCGATGTGGCCGGGGGTATCGATCAGGTTGATCTGATAGCCATTCCACTCCGCGGTGATGGCTGCCGCGGTAATGGTGATGCCGCGTTCGCGCTCCTGCGCCATCCAGTCGGTGGTGGTGGTGCCTTCATGCACCTCACCCATCCGGTGGATCATGCCGGTGTAATACAGGATGCGCTCCGTCGTCGTCGTCTTGCCCGCATCAATGTGGGCGATGACGCCGATGTTGCGAACGCGGTCGAGTGGTTTCCGTTCCATCTCCGCCTTCAAGCTCCTCGTCAGCACGCGGGCGCCTGTTCATGGCGCGGCTCCATCGCGCGACGAGGCGCGTACTCCTTTTCTCTGTCTTCCAGTAAACTACCAGCGATAATGGGCGAAGGTGCGATTGGCCTCCGCCATACGATGCGTATCTTCCTTCTTCTTGACCGCTGCGCCCTGATTCTGCTGGGCATCCATCAGTTCCGCCGCCAGCTTCTCCGCCATACCGCGCCCGCCGCGCGCCTGCGCGGCCTGGATGATCCAGCGCATCGCCAGCGTCAGGCGGCGATAAGGATCAACTTCAACGGGCACCTGGTAGGTGGAGCCGCCTACACGGCGTGGTTTGACTTCAATAACCGGCATGGTGTTCTTCAGTGCCTGCTCGAATACCTCAATCGGTTCACGTTTTGTGCGCTCAGCAACCATATCCAGCGCCTCGTACATGATGCGCTGGGCGAGGCTCTTCTTGCCATTCCGCATCATGCGGTTGATAAACATCGCCACATGCTGATTGTTAAAGCGCGGATCTGGTTCAACCTGACGCTTGGGTGGCCTATACCGCCTGGGCATCGTTCCATTCTCCCATCCATGCGCCCCAACCGGGCAACGACCTCACGAAAAGCAGGGCGGGCTATTTCTTGGGGCGCTTGGCCCCATACTTACTCCGGCCCTGCTGGCGGCGCTCGACCCCCGTTGCGTCGAGCGTGCCGCGCACAATGTGATAGCGCACACCAGGCAAGTCTTTGACCCGGCCCCCGCGCACCAGCACCACCGAGTGTTCCTGCAGTGAGTGGCCTTCACCGGGAATGTAGGCAGTCACCTCGATCCCGTTACTGAGGCGCACCCTGGCGATCTTGCGAAGCGCCGAGTTCGGCTTCTTCGGCGTCATGGTACGCACCTGGGTGCACACCCCGCGCTTCTGCGGCGCGCCTTTGGGCTGCCGGGTGCGCTGCTGCGAATAGCTGTTAAACGTATACAGCAGAGCCGGGGCCTTGCTCTTCTTGCTCTTGACGCGGCGCCCTCTACGAACTAACTGATTAATCGTTGGCACGCTCCGCCTCCGAACATTCCTACGCGGCGCATCCAGCGTCGCTTTGCTTGTTACTTCCGTTCTCTGGCGCACGAAACGGGCGCAAACCCCTCCCGTGTGCCCGTTCTGCCGCCTGCGATCAAGTAGGCCAACGCCTGGCCCCTTTTGATCCGCGTATCCAGTTCAGCAGCAGTGGCTCGCAGCCACACGAGCATACTGCCGAAGTAGGTCAGCGGGGAGAGTTTAACGCGAGCCTCACCCCTTGTCAAAAACCGCCCAGCCGCTTGCGCCATTTGTCACAGCCGGCCTGCTCAACACGGGGCGCGGTTGTACACAGGCGCAACTCCCCCCCACCCCCTTTTGGCCAAATCCCTCCGCGCCGTATTCTCACATCGCTGCTACCAGAGGTATACTCACTTAAATAGCTAGCATCCGAGGAGATGCCCTAACAGGATGATCTCGACCTACCAGCAAGCGCTGGAATATATCCACAGCTTTGACGATCCTTACCTGGCAGCACTGCGCGATCGCGGTCAGCAGACGTGGGGTCTAGAGCGTATCCGTGCGGCCCTGGCTCTGCTCGGCGATCCGCATCTCGCTCTCCCGGTCATCCATATCGCCGGGACGAAGGGCAAAGGCTCCACCGCCGCCCTGATCGCCCAGGGGCTGATCGAGTCAGGCTTGAAGACGGGCCTGTATACCTCGCCGCATCTCCAGGACTGGCGCGAGCGCATTCAGGTGGATCGTGTCTGGATCGGCCAGGCTGAGCTGACCCGGCTGGTTGAGGACTATCGCCAGCGGGCAGGCAGCGAGACGCGCATCAGCGCCTTTGAGGTATCGACCGCCCTGGCCCTCTGGCACTTCCAACGCGCGGGCTGCGAGGTGGCTGTGGTCGAGGTCGGGTTGGGCGGGCGATTGGATGCCACTAATGTTGTCCAGCCGCTGGTCAGCGTGATCACCAGCCTCAGCCTCGATCACACGCAGCTTCTGGGCGGGACATTGGCGGAGATCGCGGCTGAGAAGGCGGCGATCATCAAGGCGGGCGCGGCGGCGGTCAGCGCCCCCCAATCACCGGAAGCCCTGGCAGTGATCGAGCGCCGCGCGCAGGAGGTGGGCAGTCCGTTGGTGCTGGTCGGGCGGGACTGGCTGCTCGAGCCAGTGCAGCTTGCATGGCATGGCAGCCAGGCGCGCATCGGCCCGCCAGGTGCGCTACAGCCCGTGAGAATCCGGCTGCCCGGCGCGTTTCAGCTTGAGAACGCAGCGGTGGCTCTGGCAACGCTCAAGCAGGCCCAGCAAGCCGGGCTGGCCATCCGGGATGAAGCGGCGGTCGCTGGCCTGGCCCACGCTGAGTGGCCGGGCCGTTTGGAGATCGTCTCCCATGAGCCGCTGATCATCATAGACAGCGCACACAACCCTTACTCCATCCACGAGATGGCCCACTCGTTGGAGCTATTGGGCGGCTGCGATTCGCTGGTGGTGGTCTTCGGCGCCATGGCGGATAAGGACATTGGTGGTATGCTAGGGGTGCTGCTGCCCCGCGCGCGCAGCGTGATCTGCACTCAGGGTGTCAACCCCCGCGCCGCGACCGCGGAAACGTTACGCGACACGGCGAAGGCGCTGGTCGAGGCGGCGGCGGCGCGCGGTGAGCCTTGGGCGTCGCGCGTCGAGGTTCGGGTGGCACCCGATCTGGCCGCTGCCCTGCAGCGCGCCCACGAGGTCATGCGGCCCGGCGATGCCCTGTGCATCACTGGCTCATTGGCCCTGGCTGGCGAAGCACGGTCGGCGCTGGGCCTCCCCGTCTCGTCCGCCGTCCCACGCCCGGTCTGATTGGTTGCCATGCTGGCATGGCTGAAATGTTGATCTGAGGAGTTACGCAGTCGAAGCAAGAGCCTGAGCTTGGGCAAAGGGTTTGAAGCCCCTCGTCAAAGGGCTAACTGCGTAAGCCCTCGGTCTATTAAAAAATGGGTTCACTATGGGCAATCTAGATGACGAATTCCCCTTTATGTTAGGCTCGCTGGCCGAGTTCGACGGCATTCACGAGATGGAGCCGGATGGCGATGGCCTGATCGAGGCCTCGCTCATCCCGCTGCGTGATATGGTGATCTTCCCACACATGGTCACGCCCTTGTTCGTGGGCCGCGACCGCTCCCTGGGGGCGATTGAGTCCGCCCAGCAACGCCGCGAAACCATCATCTGCGCAGCCCAGATCGACTCCGACCTTGAAGAGCCGCGCGCAGACGAGATCTACTCGCTGGGCGTGGAAGTGGCGTTAGGCCGCACCCTCCGGATGCCTGACGGCACGACCAGCCTACTGGTGCAGGGCCGCCGCCGTGTACAGATCGTCGAGTACACCGTCACCGATCCTTACTATCGCGTCAAGGCCCGCCCCATTATTGAGCCGGTTGAGCGTTCCAGCGAGGTGCAGGCCCGGATGCGCGCCGTGCTGGCCCTGTTCGAGAAGTGTGTTCGCCTGAACCGGGCGCTGCCCGAAGAAGCCTATGTCTTTGCCATGAACGTCGACGAGCCAGGCTGGCTGGCCGACCTCGTTGCCTCGACCCTCGGCCTGGACGTGGATCAGCGCCAGGAAATCCTGGAGTTGCTTGATCCCGGCGAGCGCCTGCTGCGAGTCACCCAGCTTCTGGCTGAGGAGCTGGATGTGCTGGAGCTGGAGGACAAGATTCACAATCGCGTCCAGCAGGAGGTGGATAAATCCCAGCGGGAGATGTTCCTGCGGGAGCAGATGCGCGCCATCCAGACCGAGCTGGGTGAGACGGATGTGTTTCAGCAGGAGATCAACGAGCTGCACCAGCGCATCGCCGATTCCGACCTGCCCGCCGAGGTCAAGGAAAAGGCGTTCAAGGAAGTCGGTCGTCTGGCTGGCATGCCACCCATGGCGCCGGAAGTGGGCATCATCCGCACTTACCTGGACTGGCTGCTCGACCTGCCCTGGTCCAAGACCACCGAGGACAACCTGGACATTGCCAGCGTGGCCCGTGTATTAGATGCGGAGCACTACGGGCTGGAGAAGGCCAAAGAGCGCATCCTGGAACATATTGCGGTGCGGAAGCTGGCCCCCGACAAGATGAAATCGCCCATCCTGTGCTTTACCGGGCCGCCCGGCACAGGCAAGACCTCGCTGGGGCGCTCCATCGCCAAGGCCCTGGGGCGTGAGTTCGTCCGTGTTTCCCTGGGTGGCGTGCGCGACGAGGCGGAGATTCGCGGCCACCGCCGCACCTATATCGGCGCCCTGCCGGGCCGCATCATTCAGACCATGCGCCGCGCCGGGACGGTCAACCCGTTGTTCATGCTGGATGAGATCGACAAGCTGGGGATGGACTTCCGCGGCGACCCCTCTGCGGCCTTGCTGGAGGTGCTCGACCCGGAGCAGAACCATGCTTTCTCCGACCACTATCTAGAGGTGGATTACGATCTCAGCAAGGTCATGTTTGTCACCACGGCCAACTTCATCGACCCGGTTCCCCCAGCGCTCAAGGATCGTCTAGAGATCATCGAGTTTCCTGGCTACATCGAGGAGGAGAAGCTCCACATCGCCCGCCAGTTCCTCATCCCCAAGGAGATGGAGGCCAACGGCCTGATCGACCGAGGGGTTCGCATCGAGGAAGCGGCGCTCTCGGCGATCATCCGCGAATATACCTATGAGGCAGGCGTCCGCAATCTGGAGCGCGAGATCGCCAACATCTGTCGCAAGATCGCCCGCCGGGTGGCCGAGGGCAAACCGTACCCCAAGCGCGTCACGGCGGAAAGCCTGCCCCGCTACCTCGGCCCGCCGCGCATCCCCGGCCCGCTGATCAGCGACGCCGACGAGGTCGGGCTGGCGCAGGGCATCGCCTGGACCGAGGTGGGTGGCGATGTGCTGCCCGTCGAGGTGACGCTCATGCCGGGCAAAGGCACGCTGATCCTCACCGGCCAGCTCGGCGAGGTCATGCAGGAGAGCGCCCAGGCCGCGCTCAGCTATACCCGCTCGCGCGCGGAGGAGCTGGGCATTGACGACCGCGCGTTCGAGGAGTTCGATATCCACGTCCACCTGCCGGAAGGCGCGATTCCGAAGGACGGCCCCTCCGCAGGCATCACCCTGGCGACCGCCATGATCTCCGCCTTCACTGGGAGGCCCGTTCGCAAGGACCTGGTCATGACCGGGGAGATCACGCTGCGCGGGCGCGTCCTGCCGGTGGGGGGCATCAAGGAGAAAGTGCTGGCAGCGCACCGCGTCAAGATTTATGACGTGATCATCCCGGCCAAGAATAAACCCGATCTGATAGAGGTTCCCCGGCGGGCACGCAAAGACCTGCACTTCATCCTGGCTGAACGGATGGAAGAGGTGATCGAGGCAGCCCTGCTCGACGTAGTCAAGAAACCCAGGCTACGCAGGCGCAGAAGCCGCAAGGAATCATCCAAAAGCAGCCGCTCGACGGCCAGCAAGACCCGTACCTCTCCTCGCCCGGCTGCCTGATTGATCAGGGGCAGCCAGCGCCGGGGCGTCAACGCCCCGGCTAGCCCAGACAAGGCGGCTATAAGCCGCCTACCGACCTCGACCCCTATCCAGCCCCGTTCACCGGGCTTGGCTTGGCTAGCCCGGCGGTTCACCGCCGGGCTAGCTGCTGCCCTTTCACCGCTTCTCCCTCCTTCTTCCCTCCCCCCACATTCCAGCCACACCCAATGCAACCGAGTGCTTCTGGGGACGCGATTCGATTCGGGGCCCGGAATCGGCTAGACTCCGTGTTTGGTTTTCTCTCGGCCTGGTCTATTTGGGGAAGCCCTGAATGTCCCGCTCCCGGTTGCGCTGTGCAACCCTGGCGCTTGTGTGCGTTGCGCTGGCGAGCTTCTCCCGCCCGGCGCTGGCTTCGCTGCGCCCCTGGCCTGCCCAGCAGGGAAGCAGTCGCGTTGAGATCACCAGCCCTGCGCCGAGCGCCGTCGTGCGTGGGACGATCCTGATCGAGGGCACAGCCATTGACACGGACTTTCGCTACTACCGCCTCGACTGGGCGCCCGATCCGCCTGTTGGCGGTGTGTGGACCCCCATCCAGCCCCCCGTGGCTCAACAGGTGCGTGATGGGGTGCTTGGCCTGTGGGACACAACGACCGTCGCGGACGGCCTGTACCTGATCCGGCTCCAGATCATCCGCAACGATGCCCTGGTCCCGGAGGTGCAGGTGCGCGTTCAGGTGGCAAACGCCACCCC